>NZ_JAARMB010000014.1:0-166311 GCF_012985615.1 Pseudomonas sp. WS 5412 | reverse complement strand
GTGAAACGATGCATCGCCGATGGTAGTGTGGGGTTTCCCCATGTGAGAGTAGGTCATCGTCAAGATTAAATTCCAGAACCCCTGTTTGCTAACGCAAACAGGGGTTTTGTTTTGGGCGGTCGAAAAGCGCTGAGGCGATTTGGCGCGCAGTCCAACTCCGCCTGTAACGCCCTTCAATGCTAAAGTCGCTCCCTCGATTTTGCTTTTCCCAAGGAAGCCGTTATGCCGGATGCAACGTCCCTCAGTGCTGGATTTATGGTCGTCCACGGCAATCGCCTGGATGAACTGCGCAGCCTGGTCGTCAGTTGGATGCGTCGTTATCCATTGGCTCCCCTGGAAAACGAAATCGCTCTGGTGCAAAGCAACGGCATCGCCCAATGGCTCAAGCTGGCCCTTGCTGAAGACCCGGAAGAGGACGATCTGGGAGGGTGCGGCATAGCCGCGGCAATCGACGTGCAACTGCCCGGCAGCTTTATGTGGCAGCTCTATCGCATGGTCCTGGGCCGCGATGAAATCCCGGCCAAATCCTTGCTGGATAAAGCCCCACTGACGTGGCGCCTGATGCGCCTGTTGCCCGAGCTGATCGACCAGCCGCACTTCGAGCCCCTGCAACGCTTCCTCACCCATGACACTGACCTGCGTAAACGCTACCAACTGGCGGAGCGCCTGGCTGACCTGTTCGATCAATATCAGGTGTACCGTGCCGACTGGCTGGAAGACTGGGCCGCTGGCCGCCATCAGTTGCGCAATGGCCGAGGCGAAGCCAAGCCCTTGAGCCCGGCCAACTGCTGGCAGGCCGAGTTATGGCGCGCGTTGCTGCTGGACGTGGGTGAGGAAGGCATGGCGCAAAGCCGTGCCGGGGTCCACCAGCGTTTTATCGAACGCATTAATAACCTGGACACCGCCCCCCAAGGCCTGCCGTCCCGCGTCATCGTGTTTGGCATTTCTTCCTTGCCCGCCCAGGCCCTTGAAGCCCTGGCCGGCCTGGCCCGTTTCAGCCAGGTGTTGCTCTGCGTGCACAACCCTTGCCGTCACCATTGGTCCGACATCGTCGCCGACAAAGACCTCCTGCGAAACGAATACAAACGCCAGGCGCGCAAGACCGGGATGCCTGTCACCATCGACCCGCAAACTTTGCACCAGCACGCCCACCCCTTGCTGGCCGCCTGGGGCAAGCAAGGTCGCGACTACATCAACCTGCTGGACAGCTACGACGATCCCAACAGCTACCGGTCGGCCTTCCGTGACGGGCGCATCGACCTGTTCAGCGACAGCGAGCCGACCACCATTCTCAACCAGCTACAGGACGATATCCTCGAACTGCGCCCGCTCCCGGAAACCCGCGAGCGCTGGCCGGCCGTCGATCTGCAGCACGACACCTCGATCCGCTTCCACATCGCCCACAGCGCCCAGCGCGAAGTGGAAATTCTTCACGACCAACTGCTCCAACGCTTCAGCGCGGATCCGACGTTGCGCCCCCGCGACGTTATCGTCATGGTCCCGGACGTTGACAGCTATGCACCGCATATCCGTGCGGTGTTCGGCCAGTTGGACAAGAAAGACCCACGTTTCATCCCCTTCACCCTGACGGACCAGGGCCAACGGGGCCGCGACCCGCTGTTGATCGCCGTCGAACACCTGCTGAAACTCCCGGACAGCCGTTTCCCGGTCAGCGAAATCCTCGACTTGCTGGACGTTCCCGCCTTGCGCGAACGCTTCGCCATCCAGGAGCGCGACCTGCCCACGCTGCACCGTTGGATAGAAGGCGCAGGCATCCGCTGGGGGCTCGATGCTGAACAGCGTGCCGGTCTGGGCCTGCCCAGCGCGCTGGAGCAGAACAGCTGGAGATTTGGCCTGCGCCGCATGCTGCTGGGCTACGCCGTCGGCAGTGGCGCAGCCTGCGCCGGCATTGAGCCCTATGACGAAATCGGCGGTCTCGACGCGGCGCTGATCGGGCCCTTGGTCGCCCTGCTTGACGCATTGCACGATGCCCACCAAGCCCTGTCACAGCCCGCGACCCCGCAAGCCTGGGGCGCACGCCTGCAAGACCTGATGCAGCGCTTCTTCCTGCCCAGCAATGAACACGATGACTATCTGCTGGGTCAGTTGGAGCAACTGCGGGAAGACTGGCTGGAGACCTGCGAGTCCGTCGGCCTGTACGACGAATTACCGCTGACTGTCGTGCGTGAGGCCTGGCTTGCCGGTCTCGACCAGGGCCGCTTGTCCCAGCGTTTTCTCGCCGGTGCCGTGAACTTCTGCACCCTGATGCCGATGCGGGCCATCCCCTTCAAGCTGGTGTGCCTGCTGGGCATGAACGACGGCGACTATCCCCGCGCGCAACCACCGCTGGATTTCGACCTGATGGGCAGCGACTACCGCCCCGGCGACCGCTCCCGGCGCGAAGACGACCGATACCTGCTGCTCGAAGCCCTGCTCTCGGCGCGCGACCAGCTCTACATCAGTTGGGTCGGCCGCAGCATCCGCGATAACAGCGAGCGCCCGGCGTCCGTGCTGATCGGCCAACTGCGCGATCACCTCGCCAGCGGCTGGCAGCATGCCCAGGAGCAACCGTTGCTGGAGGCGATGACCCAGGAACACCCATTGCAACCCTTCAGTGCGCGTTACTTCCACGAGGGCGATCCACTGTTCAGCTACGCCCGCGAATGGCAGCTGCTACACGAAGTCCAAGACCCGCCCCTCGAAACGACCGGTCTGGCACCCCACATCCAGGAAGAACCCCTGAGCCTGGGTCAGTTGCAGGACTTTTTGCGTAACCCTGTCAGGCATTTCTTCAGCCAGCGCCTCAAAGTATTTTTCGAAGCCGCCGAAGTGCCCCTGGCCGATGAAGAACCCTTCGTCCTCGACGCCTTGCAGCGCTACACCTTGAGCGACAGCCTGCTCGCCGCCGCGCTGACCGACCCGGATCATCTCGAACAAGCCCTGCAGGCCCAAGCGCAACGTCTTCAAGGCAGTGGCCTGCTGCCCATGGTCGGTTTCGGCGAATGCCTGCGCAACGAGCTGATCGAACCCTTGCCTGACTTGCTGCAACGCTACCAGCAACTCCTGGCACTCTGGCCCACGCCACACAATACGGCGGAGCCCGTCAGCTTCGCGCACCAGGGTATTCAACTCGACGGCTGGGTCAGCGGCTTGCACCGGCGCAGCGATGGCGGCTTGCTCAGCGTGACCACCATCCCCAACAGCATCGGCTCGATCAAGACCCGCAAGTGGCATCGCCTGATCCGCCCCTGGGTCAATCATCTGGTGGCCTGCGCCTGTGGCCTGCCCTTGAGCACCGGCCTGGTGGCGAGTGATGACACGCTCCTACTGGCGCCACTGGAGCAAAACCTTGCCCAGGATGTGCTTGGCAACCTGCTCCTGGCCTGGCGGGCCGGCATGAGCGAACCACTACCGATCGCGGTGAAGACCGCCTTCGCCTGGCTCGGCCAGACTGACCCGGACAAAGCCCAGGCCGCTGCCCTTAAAGCCTACGAAGGCGATGGCATCACCAGCGATGGCGAGCGCCGCGAAAGCCCGGCCCTCACCCGGCAATTCCCCGACTACGCGGCCCTGGTCGCCAGTGAAGATTTCGAAGGCTGGTGCGAAACCCTGTACCGCCCACTCATCACCGCCCCCTGGCGATCACTGACCAGCGAGGAGGCCCGCTCATGAGCACCAAACCCCTGGCCCTGGCCTTCCCCCTGCGTGGCAGCCAACTGATCGAAGCCAGCGCCGGTACCGGCAAGACCTTCACCATCTCCGCGTTATACCTGCGCCTGGTTCTGGGCCACGGTGGCGATGAGGCGGGTTTTGGCCGCGAATTGCTGCCGCCGCAAATCCTCGTGGTGACCTTCACCGATGCCGCCACCAAAGAGCTGCGTGAACGCATCCGCACCCGCCTGGCACAAGCGGCGCGTTTCTTTCGTGACGAAATCGAACAGCCCGATGCCCTGATCGCCGAGCTGCGTGATCAGTACAGCGCCGAGCAGTGGCAGGGTTGCGCCAACCGCCTCGACATCGCCGCGCAATGGATGGACGAGGCCGCCGTCTCGACCATCCACAGTTGGTGCCAGCGCATGTTGCGCGAGCACGCTTTCGACAGTGGCAGCCTGTTTACCCAGACCCTGGAAACCGACCACAGCGACTTGCTTGGCGAAGTGTTGCGCGACTACTGGCGGCTGTTCTGCTACCCGATGCACGGCGATGCCCTGAACTGGGTCCGCAGCAACTGGGGGGGCCCTGCGGCGCTGATGCCCCGAGTGCGCGCGTTGTTCGGTAGCGAGCGCCCCGGTGATGAACCCCGTGAGCCCGCCGAGCTGATCGAGGCCTGCTTGCACGAGCGCCGCGAGGCCCTGGTGGCGCTCAAGGCCCCCTGGCAGCAATGGGCCGCCGAGTTGCGCGAGATCTGCCTGCAAGCTGTCGCCGCCAAGGCTGTGGATGGTCGCAAGATGCAGGCCCGTTATTTCGAGCCCTGGTTCGAGAAAATCAGCGCCTGGGCCGCTGACGAGACCCTGGAACAACTGGACATCGGCACCGGCTTCACCCGCCTGACCCCCGAGGGTATGGCCGAAGCCTGGAAGGGCGACGCCCCCCGTCACCCCGGCCTGGATGCCATGGCGGGCCTCAAAGCCAGCCTCGACGCCTTGCCCACGCCCGATGCTGCAGTGTTGCAACACGCGGCGGCCTGGGTCGGCAAACGCTTTGAAGAAGAGAAACGCCGGCGTGCCGAGATGGGTTTCGACGACATGCTCATCCGCCTCGACGCCGCCCTGCAAACCGAGGGTGGCGAACGCCTGGCCAGCGTAATCCGCGAGCAATTCCCGGTGGCCCTGATCGACGAATTCCAGGACACCGACCCGGTGCAGTACCGGATCTTCGAAAGCATCTACCGCATCGAAGACAACAGCCCGCACAGCGGCCTGTTCCTGATCGGCGACCCCAAGCAGGCGATCTATGCGTTTCGCGGCGCCGATATCTACACCTACCTGCGCGCCCGCCAGGCCACCGCCGGGCGTTTGCATACCCTGGGCACCAACTTTCGCTCCAGCCATGCGATGGTCGAGGCGGTCAACCACGTGTTCGAGCGTGCGGAGTCCGGGCGTGGGGCGTTTCTGTTTCGTACGCCCGACGGCGACAACCCGGTGCCTTTCCAGACAGTGTCGTCCCAGGGTCGCAAGGAGCAGTTGCAGGTCGATGGCCACACACTGCCAGCCCTGAATATCTGGCACCTGCCCACCGACCAGCCGATCTCCAATGTGCGGTATCGCCAGCAATTGGCCGGCGCGTGCGCCAGCCAGATTGTCGCGTTGCTCAATGGCGGTCAGCAGGGCACGGCTGGGTTTATCAAGGGGGCAGACTTCACTCCCGTGCAACCGTCGAACATCGCCATCCTTGTGCGTGACGGCAAGGAAGCCCAGGCCGTACGCGGTGAACTGGCTGCGCGCGGTGTGCGCAGCGTGTACCTGTCCGATAAGGACTCGGTATTCGCCTCCCAGGAAGCCCATGACCTGCTCGCCTGGCTCAAAGCCTGTGCCGAACCGGATGTCGAGCGCCCGCTGCGCGCGGCCCTGGCCTGCATCACCCTCAACCTGTCGCTGCCCGAGCTGGAGCAACTGAACCAGGACGAACTGGTCTGGGAGCAGCGAGTCATGCAGTTCCGCGATTACCGCGTGATCTGGCGCACCCAGGGCGTGCTGCCGATGCTGCGGCGCCTGCTGCATGACTTCAAGTTGCCGCAAACCCTGATCGCCCGCAGCGATGGCGAACGGGTGCTGACCAATCTGCTGCACCTGTGCGAGTTGCTGCAACAGGCCGCCGCAGAGCTGGACGGCGAACAAGCGCTGATCCGCCATCTTGCGGAGCACCTGGCGCTGTCGGGGCAGGCCGGCGAAGAGCAGATCCTGCGCCTGGAAAGCGATGAGCAACTGGTCAAAGTGGTGACTATCCACAAGTCCAAGGGCCTGGAATACGACTTGGTCTTCCTGCCGTTTATCTGCTCGGCCAAGCCGGTCGACGGCAGCCGCCTGCCGCTGCATTACCACGATGCCAACGGCAAGTCCCAGGTCAGCCTGAAACCCACCGTCGAACTGATCGCCCAGGCTGATGACGAGCGCCTGGCCGAAGACCTGCGTCTGTTCTATGTGGCGCTGACTCGGGCCAAGCATGCCTGTTGGCTGGGCGTGGCCGACCTCAAACGCGGCAATAACAACAGTTCGGTGTTGCACCTGTCAGCCCTGGGTTATCTGCTGGGCGGCGGCGCGGCCCTGGGTGAGTCCGCAGCCCTGGCCCGTTGGCTGATGGATTTGCAGGACGGCTGCGCGGCGATTGCCTACGGGCAAATGCCGGAAGCTGACACCAGTACCTACCAACCTCCGCGCAATGACGCGACCTTGCTCGCGCCGCTGCTGCCCAAGCGCAAGGCCGCGGAAAACTGGTGGATCGCGTCCTACAGCGCCCTGCGCATCGGCGAAAGCATGAGCGCCGCCAGCCTGGAAGCCCCGGAAAGCCCCCAGGCACAGAAGCTGTTCGACGACGAACGCCTGGACCCGGATGCACCGCGCGAAGTCGCCGCGTCTGGCGGGGATATTCACCGTTTCCCACGGGGCCCCAACCCCGGGACCTTTCTCCACGGGCTGCTGGAGTGGGCCGGTAACGAAGGCTTCAACGTAACAGCCGAAGCCATCGAAGATGCCGTTGCCCGGCGCTGCAACCGACGTGGCTGGGAAGGCTGGATCGGCACCCTCAGCGGCTGGCTCGGGCACCTGTTGCAAGTGCCGTTGGGCCTGGGCCATGGGCAGGCATCTGTGACCCTGAGCGACCTGCAGCAGTATCAGATTGAAATGGAGTTCTGGTTCGCCAGCCACAAAGTCGATGTGCTCGCCCTCGACCAACTGGTCTGCCAATACACCCATGACGGCGTGTCGCGGGTCGCCGCCGAGCCGGTGTTGCTCAATGGCATGTTCAAGGGCTTTATCGACCTGACCTTCGAACATGACGGCCGCTACTACGTGGCTGACTACAAATCCAACTGGCTCGGCGCCGACGACGCGGCCTACACCCGTGAGGCCATGGAACAGTCGATTCTCGACCATCGCTACGACCTGCAATATGTCCTCTACCTGCTGGCCCTGCATCGCCAACTCAAGGCGCGCCTGCCGGATTACGATTACGACCGGCATGTGGGCGGCGCGCTCTATCTGTTCCTGCGCGGTAGCCAAGCCGTGAGCCAGGGCGCGTATTTCGCCCGGCCGCCACGGGAACTGATCGAACGCCTGGACCTGCTGTTCCAGGGCAAGCCGCAACCGCCCAAGGTCGAACCGGCCTGGGAACAAGGAGTCCTGCTATGAGCCTCTCGACAATGCCGCTGGAGGCACTGGCACCGCTGGATCGCGCTGACGACCTGATGCACCTGCTGGAGCGCTGGGTCGAGCGCGGCTGGCTGCGGGCGCTGGACAAGGCGTTCGTCGGCTTTCTCCACGAACTGGATCCACAGGCCGATCCCCTGGTGCTGCTGGCCGCCGCCCTGACCAGTCACCAACTGGGCCACGGCCATGTGTGCCTGGACCTGTTCGAAACCCTGAAGGCCCCGGATTTCGCTCTGTCGCTGCCCCCAGAAGGGGATCTTTCAAGTGGCGTGATGCTGCTGCCCTCGCAATTGCTCGAGGGCCTGGACGGCGCCCATTGGTGCCATGCCCTGGCCGCAAGCCCGCTGGTGGCGCTGGCCGTCGATGGCAGTGCGGCGGCGCAAAGCCGGCCATTGGTACTGTCGGGCAAGCGCCTGTATTTGCGGCGGTACTGGACCTATGAACGACGCATCGACAGCGCCTTGCGTCAGCGTCTTGCCGTGCAGGAAGCGGTCTCGGCCGACCTGCCCCAACGCTTGAGTGGCCTGTTCGACCAACCGCCCCCGGACGGCGTGGTAGATTGGCAGAAACTCGCCTGTGCCCTGGCCACGCGCGGTGCGTTCAGCATCGTCACCGGCGGCCCCGGCACCGGCAAGACCACCACGGTGGTGCGCCTGTTGGCCTTGCTGCAGGCACCCGCAGTGGAGCAGGGCACGGCCTTGCGTATCCGCCTGGCGGCGCCCACCGGCAAGGCGGCGGCACGTTTGACCGAATCCATCAGCCAGCAAGTACGCTCGCTGCAAGTGCCCGACGCTGTACGCGAAAAAATCCCCACCGAGGTCACCACTGTGCACCGCCTGTTGGGTAGCCGCCCCGGCACCCGGCATTTCCGCCATCACGCGGGCAACCTGTTGCCGCTGGATGTGCTGGTGGTGGATGAAGCCTCGATGATCGACCTGGAAATGATGGCCAACCTGCTGGATGCCTTGCCGCCCCATGCGCGCCTGGTACTGCTGGGGGACAAGGACCAATTGGCCTCGGTGGAAGCCGGCGCGGTGCTCGGCGATTTGTGCCGCGATGCCGAAGCGGGTTGGTACAGCCCCGACACCCGGCAATGGCTGGAAAACGTCAGCGGCGAGACCCTGGCAACCAGCGGCCTGCAGGAAGATCTCGACACCAGTCATCCGCTGGCGCAACAAGTGGTCATGCTGCGTTATTCCCGGCGTTTTGGCGAAGGCAGCGGCATCGGCCAACTGGCACGCTGGGTCAACCAGCAAAACCCCGAGCAGGCTCGCCAACTGCTGGACGCCGGCAGCCACGACCTGTTTTGCCTGCACCTCAAGGGCGAGCATGACCGCGCCCTGGAGCGCCTGGTACTGGACGGGCAGGGCAGCGATGCCCAGGGCTATCGCTACTACCTGAACCTGTTGCGCACCACACGCCCGGCAGCCGAGACACCCCGCGACGACTCGCGCTGGACCGACTGGGCGCGCCAGTTGTTGCAAGCCTTCGATGCCTTCCAGTTGCTGTGCGCGGTACGCAAGGGCCCCTGGGGCGTGGAAGGCCTCAACCAGCGGATCACCGCGGCGCTGCTCAAGGCCCGGCTGATCGATAGTGACCAGCAATGGTACGAAGGCCGCCCGGTACTGATGACCCGCAACGACTACGGCCTGGGCTTGATGAACGGTGACATTGGTATCGCCTTGAAGCTGCCCGAAAGCGACGGTGGGCCGCAGGTGCTGCGCGTGGCCTTCCCGCGCAACGATGGCCAGGGCGGAGTGCGCTTTGTGCTGCCCAGCCGTCTCAATGATGTGGAAACCGTCTACGCCATGACCGTGCACAAGTCCCAGGGCTCGGAGTTTGCCCACACGGCCTTGATCTTGCCGGATGCACTGAACCCGGTACTGACCAAGGAGCTGATCTACACCGGCATCACCCGCGCCAAGGATCGCTTCAGCTTGATCGAGACCCGTGGCGGGGTTTTCGAAGAGGCGGTGCGGCGCAAGGTAAAACGGTTGAGCGGGCTGATGTTGGAGTTGGGTGCGTGAGAATGTGGGAAAAACCTGACCGATATGTCGGGTTTTTCGTAATGAATGGCAGAATCTACCTAGAGCCCGTCTCGATGGGGTTTCCGCCAATATGCTATCGTTGCGGCATTATCCCGAGAAGATCATAGAGAATCGCTGCATGAACGTGGCTGTCTCGCCCGCAGAGCGTAGTTGGAGCTGGAGACGATTGCTGCTATCGGCCGTTTTGTGTCTCGTCACGCCTCTGGCTTTTGCCCAGACGCCCACAGCCAGTGCAGCCGACCAGCGGGCCCAGGCCGTCACCCAGGTGATACTGGGGATTCTCAGCTACGCCCGTTGGCCGGTGGAGCCCGCGCAACTGCGGTTGTGCATCGTTGGCCCGACCCAATACACCGACGACCTGGTCAAGGGCACCACCCAGGCCACCGGCCGGCCGGTGGTGGTCCAGCGCTTGCTGGCGGACAACCCCAATATCGTCAATGCGTGCGACGCGCTGTACATCGGCAAGCTCACTCCTGACGAGCGTGGCCACCTGTTCACCGCGTTGACTGGCCATCCGGTGCTGAGCATCAGCGAAGGCGGCGATCAATGCACTGTGGGCAGCCTGTTTTGCCTGCGGGTCAGTGATGAGCAAGTCTCGTTCGAGGTCAACCTCGACTCCGTCGCCCGCAGCGGTGTGCGCATCCACCCCAGCGTCCTGCAGTTATCCCGTCGTCGGGCGCCGGAGCCATGAAACTGCGTAACGCCAAAACCCGCCCTACATTACGTTCGGTCCTTGGTCGCGGGCACCTGAGTGTGGCGCTGGTGGCCGTAGCCATGGCCAGCGTCTCCCTGACCCTGCTGGGGGTGCTGGCCCTGCGGGTGTATGCCGACCATAACCTGCACCTGATCGCCCGTTCGATCAACTACACCGTGGAAGCCGCAGTGGTGTTCAAGGACCGCGTGGCGGCCACCGAAGCCCTGGCGCTGATTGCCTCCACTGAAGAAGTCGCTGAAGCCCGGGTGCTGGACCTCAACGGCAACACCCTGGCCCATTGGGTGCGTCCGGAAACGGGGGTGCTGTCCAGGATCGAGCTGGAGTTGGCCCACACACTGCTGGAAGAGCCCATCCGCCAGCCGATCCTGCATCAAGGCCAGAAAATTGGCACCGTCGAGTTGAGTGGCCACGGCGGTAGTCTGTTGCGCTTTTTGCTCAGTGGCCTGGCGGGGATCATCATCTGTACTGCCATCAGTGGCTGGGTAGCGATTTACCTGGCGCGGCGCATGTTGCGCGGCATCACCGGCCCGCTGCACAGCCTGGCCGACGTGGCCCACGCCGCGCGCAGCGAGCGGGCCTTCGACCGCCGTGTGCCACCGGCGCAGATCGCCGAGCTCGACAGCCTGGGCAACGACTTCAATGCCCTGCTCGACGAGTTGGAAGCCTGGCAAACCCACCTGCAAAGCGAAAACGAAACCCTTGCCCACCAGGCTAGCCATGACAGCCTGACCGGGCTGCCCAACCGCGCCTTCTTTGAGGGCCGCCTGATTCGCGCCTTGCGCAGCGCGGCCAAGCTCAACGAGCGAGTGGCGGTGCTGTTCCTCGACAGTGACCGCTTCAAAGACATCAACGACAATTTCGGGCATGCCGCCGGTGACGCCGTCCTGGTTGCGGTCGCCGCGCGCGTGCGGGCGCAACTGCGCGAGAGCGACCTGGTGGCCCGCCTGGGCGGTGACGAGTTCGCCATCCTGCTCTCGCCCCTGCACAAGCTCGAAGATGCCCAGCGCATCGCCGACAAAATCATCGCCAGCATGGACCAGCCCATCCCGCTGCCGGGCAACACCGAAGTGTTGACCTCACTCAGTATCGGTATCGCGGTATATCCCGATCATGGTGCCACTCCCGGCGCCTTGCTCAATGCCGCCGATGTGGCGATGTATCAGGCCAAACGCCTTTCCCAGGGCGGCCAGCACACGGCGGAGTCGGAGCACTCGGCCGCCAATGTTCAACACAGGAGTTGATCCCTTGTTTGCTAACACACGCGTTCTGTTTATCACCTTGTTTATTGCGCTACTGGCCCTGAGTGGCTGCCAGACTCCCCCCCCCAAAGGCCTGACCCCGGTGCAAGTGGCGGTGCTCAAACAACAAGGCTTCGAACTGACCGACGAAGGCTGGGCGTTTGGCCTGTCGGGCAAAGTGCTGTTTGGCAGCGACGTCGAAAAACTCAACACGCCCAGCACCGAGATCGTCGAACGCATCGGCAAGGCCCTCACCGGCGTGGGCATCGAACGCGTGCGCGTAGACGGCCACACCGATGCCTCGGGCAAGGAAGCCTACAACCAGCAACTGTCCCTGCGCCGGGCGAAAAGCGTGGGCAAGGTCTTGGTGGGCGTGGGTATGAAGGAAGAAAACGTGCAACTGCGCGGCCTGGGCAGCAGCGAGCCGGTGGCCTCCAACAGCACCTCCGCGGGCCGTACCGAAAACCGCCGGGTGTCGATTGTAGTGATCGCCGACTGAGCCGACAGGCCGGTCTGAATTTCAAACACGCTCAAGTGTAGGAGCGGGCAAGCCCGCTCCTACACTTAGTAGTGCCGACCCAACGTTCTGTGCCCGCAGCAGCCATTCAGTCGGCAAACACCATCTCCCGCGTCTCCCCCATCAACAACCCCTGGTTCTGCTCCGTCACCTCACGGATGTAATCCCACAACAACGTAATCCGCTTCAACTTGCGCAAATCCTCCCGGCAATACATCCAGAACTACAGGACGTAAGGGTTCCACCCAATGAATACGGGACCCTAACGCCATGAAGGTCAACGATAAGCTCTACCCTGTTACAAGTGCTGTCACAAATACGCTGGCTTTGCTGAGTCCACGTACACGACTCGCTAAGCTCTATCACTACCGACGCAACGGCGTTTACTATCTGCGCCTTCGCCGGACAGGAAGCACTACTGAAACTGTTTCCGTCTCCCTCAAGACCACTGACCGTAAGGCCGCTATGGACGCTTCACGCCGACTTGCAGATACCATTAAGTCTTTCCATCTGGACCACCCTGACGCCTCTTGGAATGAATTACGTGAGCATCTGGTCTGGGTCGCTGAAGGTCTTCTGGCCTGTGCGCACGATGTTCACTCGCTACGTGACTGGGGTGACCTGTATGAGGACGTTAGGACAAACCTAACGGAGATCGCCGCTACGATGCCTCTCAGCGTTGACCAGCATGAACATGTTGCCAAGGCCCGTGAGGTAATGAGCGCCGCCCAGATGCGCTTGCAGGGTGACTCTGTGCCACTGGTTAGGATCATCAGGGATCTTGAGGGCCGTACTGACCCCAGCTTGAAGCTCTCCGCAAACGAGCCTCTCTCCCTCTCCCAATCTGTAAGTGCCCCTGAGCTTACCTTTGAGGCCCTGTCCGCTCTCTACTTGGCTGACCGTGCGCAGGACCAGAAGGCTTCTACCTTGAAGGAAACCAAGGTGTGCCACGGAACACTCGCCACGTCGCTGGGTGGGCTGGACCTGCGGAGCCACTCAAGGGAGGACCTTGTGGCCCTTCGTGATCGTCTGTCCGATGGTCGTATGCCGTCCACGGTCAACAAGCTGCTGGTGAAACTATCGGCTGTATTGACCTGGGCGAAGGACAACGGTCACTTGGTCAATACCTATGACAAGAAGCTCAAGCTCACCAAGGGCCTTGAGTCCACCCGTAAGGCGTTCTCTCAGGCTCAGGTGAGTAAGCTGATGGACTACGCGAACTATCTCCCAGAGACCTCATGGAAGCGCTGGCTGCTTAGCCTCGGGATCATTACAGGTGGGCGACTCAACGAGGTCTCTCAGTTGACCACGAGTGATATCCAGACCCTTGAATCGGGCATCACGGTCATCCACATCAATGAGGTTGGCGAAGGTAAGTCCATCAAGAACAAGCGCAGTGAGCGACTGGTGCCGTTGACCGATGGAGCCTATGGGTTTGACCTTGCGGCATTCTTGCGGTATGTCGAAGCGTGCAAGTTCTCTGGATCAGAAGACTTGGCTCAGATTGGCTACAAGACAGCGGGTGAATGGGCTAACCAACAGGCCATTCCGGCAGCTCTGGGAGACACCTTTGCGAAGGGGCTGACGTTCCACTCTTTACGTCACTCGTTGGCTTCCCTAATGCAGGCCAAGGGGGTTCCTACAACTCACGCTCAGGCTGTCATGGGACATGCTTCAGGAACCATTACGTTTGATACATACGGCTCTGGCGTTCCCGTTGAGGTGATCGCTGAAATGCTCCTTGGATTGCTTGGTGGGAGCCTACAAATGGAGGTATCAAACGGATGATTACTCTTCGGAAAGCTCTGGCGTTTTCAACAGCACTTTTACTGGTCGGCCTTGTAGGCAGCCTTTTGTTTTATGTTGGTCTATCTATTTTGCAAAGCTTTAATGGATGGGCAATCCCTTCCTACTACCTCAAGCAAAACTTCAACAGGGCAATTGGTTACTGCGCGATGGCGGCCCTACCGGGACTTATAGGTCTGACAGTCACAGGTTGCTGTTATCTCGTGCAGATGATCGCTCAGCCCGAAAGGCGATAGTTAACACCCAAGGGGGCATCGAACTTGATGTCCTCGTTGGGCACTCTGAACACGACCTGTTGTTCGTTGCGACCCAAGTGGCCCGTGCGGCTGGTTTCAAGGACCCTAAAGGTTCGATCCACCACGCAAGGGCAAAGCTCAAGGAAGGGCGACCTATACCTGCACTGGTGGATCTTTCTTCTACTAATGCCCCGCTCGATGAGAACGCTAAGCGGATGCGCTGCACCACTGTGTTGTTCACTTAGGGAGAGGTCTACGGAATCCTCCTGCGCTGTAAATCGGCAACGACTGAGCCGTTTCGCCGGTGGGTGACCGAAGAGGTCCTCCCTATGATCCGCAAGACGGGCTCCTATGACGCCGCAAAGTCCGTCCATCCGGTGGCCCAAAGGGTTATGGATGAATTGAAGGCGATGCTGTGTCGATTCTGTGGAGTCGATAGGGGCTTGGCCCTGCGGATTTCAAGCAGCACTTGGTTTTGATTAGCAGAATCATGCAGGTGGGCTCCTCTACAGCCCTTGTAAACTGTGGCCTGCAAAAACCCTCACATATACCGAGTGGACACATCCCGTGTTCCCGGCAGTTGGAGGGCGCCACATTTGACCATCGTTTTAGATCGACCCCGGAGCAGCGGCTCAAGTAAACGTGGTAGACCACCCAAGTCCATCGTTAATCCCTTCTTTTCCTATATTGGCTCCACTACCCGTTATGGTCGCTACCCCGAGTTCGCCTTAGATATTGTTGAAGGTGTCGCCCGATTGGATTGGCATGATCGACCCAGCGGATCGGGTGGTAAATCCATGCCTCTGTCCGTTCGGAACATAGCGATCATCCTTGTGGGGCTCGAAAGTGTCACAGCGGAATCGGTTGGTGAGGTTCTGCGAATATCGGAGCGGCACGCAAGGAGATACGTTAAGGCCGTCGAGCTGATTACCCCGTACATGATGAAGGCGAGACCCCAATCACTCGTCCACGAGATGAGTGACACGTATGAGTCTGGGAGTCATGGCTGGGAAGACATCGACGAACTGACGAAGCCGAGTTCTGTTGAGCTGGCCAAGTTGCACCATGACCTTCGGACGTTTGGTAGCGATTGAATTACGGCCGCATGTATAAGACGAACTTTAAGGACACCTCTGGGGGCCATGCGTGGTCTCGGGATATTGTTCTTTTCATCTACTCCCTTCGTTTTTCCTTTACGAACCTTTAAGTAGGGGACTGGTCTTCCGACCCAGATTCCCATTCCTTTAAGGGGTCGTAGAGTTCCGAGGTCCTCGTTGAGTACGCAACGCCGTCTCTTCGACATTTGGCCTCAGAATTAAACCCCCTCACCAACACGGACACACTGTCCACCTCTATGACCATTCGCATGGTCACTTCGTTAACAGAGTCTTTCAGATTGCTCCCTGTGCTACTCGCCAGAACCCGTCATGGGGTCTCTGTGCTGGCCTGTGGATGCGAACTCAGGGAGCAATCAAAAGGAAACCATGAGTATAAACATCAAGCACAAGCACGCAGGTCACGTAATCATCATCGACGGTCAGGCCTTTAAGGCTAACGACTCGGGCATGTGGGACCTTACCGACATGTGGCAGACGCTGAAGCTGCCCAAAGCCAAGCAGCCGGGTCGGTGGCGCGGTAAAGAGAAAGAACGACTTTCCCAAAGCCAAAATTTGGATGTGCGCAATTTAGGTAACTCTGGTCACCAAGTAATAGCGACCAAGAGAGCAACGATTGAGTACGCTGGCTGGGTGTCTGCTGAATTCAAGGATATGGTCTACGACGCCTTCGAGGCCATCCTTGAGATGCCCGAGGTCGCCCTACTGGTTGCCGACAAGATGCGCAATATCGGCCACGACCACAGTGCAGCCATCCTTGAACGCCATATCTTCAACGATAAGAGCGACTGGAATAGCTTGGGTCGTCGGACTCCAAAGAAACTGACTGCTCAGCAACAGGAACAGCATCGTTTGTTCCGCGCTGCCCAGCGTAATGATCGAAAGTCAGGGGCTTGCTGAGGTGAGCTACCTCGACCTACTCAACAGCCTGTGCCCGACCCCAGCTTCACACATGAAGCTCATCAACGGTCCGCAATCAATAGACCGACAGTTACAAGCGAAGGCCATTTCCATGCCCCATCCCGAAGGTGGTCGTGTGGTCAATGAAGCGGCCCTTTAGGCTTCCTTGAAGGAGAAACACGGAGCCTACTTGGTGACCTTCATGCACAGCCTGATCGGCGCTGGTGCCCATCTTGACGCTCTCTTGACGGTGCCTTTGTTCGTGCTATTGAACCGTCAACCAATTGCGCATAGCCGAGTCCTGGATCTCTCTTCTGAGTCCGTTCAAGTCGCTTAACGACTACACCCGCAAGACTCGTAAGTCCGCCCCCAAAAGAGCCCATTAGGTCATTCCGCCATACTGCCCGAAGGTCCCTTGACGACCAGCAAAAGCTTTACCTCAGTCGTCGAATACATCCCTCAAACCCAGAACATATATACAAGCCGTGAAGGCGCTGGAGTGGCTAACTCCTTGGTCTCTGGTCTTCGGCGCCCATGCGTCACGGCTTGTCTATGTGTCTGTTAGGAGACACAGCGTTACACCCTTTAGTGGTGATGAGTTGCACTGAACCAAAGCGAGTCCTTGCAGTGCGATCAAGGCGGTTTATCAGTGATGGCTAAAGGATGGCTTGTTTGTTGGATTGTGCTCGCATAAGCTCGAATTACGAAGGTGTAGGTATCTCACTTCCGATGCGGCGCGGTTGCGATGTATAACTCGGCCTCGGTTATGTGTTTTTGGGCAGTTCAGCCTATCAAAGGTTGGCCTGTGTTCTTGTTTTCAGCTGGAGAAACTCTTGCCAATTCAGATCATTCAGATCACAGATGATCAGGCACAACGCCTTCTTGCACAATCTGAAAGCCATTTTCTTGACTTTAAGGCTAAGGAGATAGCACCAGCGAAGCTAACGCAGTCGATTGCTGCATTTGCTAACGCTGAGGGTGGCGACATCTACATCGGTGTTGCAGAAAATCCCGCTGGTTTCACATGGCAAGGGTTCGCTGATGCGGAGGACGCAAACGCCTTCATCTTGGTGTTTGAGCAGTTGTTTCCGCTCGGTGACGACTTTAGTTATGAGTTCATTGCCTGCCCAGAAAGGCAGGGTCTCATACTGCATGTTGCCGCTAAGAAGACTGCGCGCATCATGGTTGCCAGCAACGGTTTCCCCTATCTCCGTCGAAACGCCCAGAAGATCAAGATTGATTCGGAGGAGGCTCGGCGGAGACTCGAACTCGATAAGGGTATCTATTCGTTTGAGGGTGAAACACTCGATATAGATGTCGAATTATTATCAGAATCTCAGATCATGGCTCGCTTTCTCGCAGCCAACATTCCAAATCGAACAGCCATTGAGTTCCTACGTATGGAACTGTTGATTCGTCGCGGGATGCCAAAGGTCGCAGGTGTATTGCTCTTTGCTGATCTTCCACAAGCCGCATTGCCAGACAGAAGCAGCGTAAAGTTGGCGCGGTATCGTACTTCAGGGCCCGCTGCGAGAGAGGCATTGGTTGGTCCGGCAGAGACGCTCGAAGGACCTCTTTACGATTTGATCCATCATACGGTCGATAAAACGAAGGTTTTGGTTGAGACACACAGAGTACAGGGCCCCAATGGCCTTGAACCGGCAAAGTATCCACACGAAACACTGCACGAGATCATTGCTAATGCCCTGATTCATAGGGATTACAGCATTCAGGACCATGTACACATTCGAGTTTTCGACAATCGGATTGAGGTTGAAAGCCCCGGACGCCTTGCTGGCCAGGTCACGGTGGAGAACCTTCTGGATACGAGGGCCATACGTAATGGTCAGATCAACCGCTTAATCAATAAATTTCCCGATCCGCCAAACAAAGATATGGGGGAAGGATTAAACACCGCAGTCGAAGCAATGCGGAGCGTTAGGTTAAAAGATCCGATTTTTCGTGAGCTCGCGACCTCTTTCGTGGTGACCATTCCGCATGAGTCTCTTGCAACTGCCGAGGAAGTTATTCTTGAGTTTCTCCAGCACAATGATTCAATAACGAATAAGCAAGCAAGGCGTCTCTATCCTGTCGAAACGCAGCATCGTATGAGATCGATCATGCAGCGCATGGTGGGGCAAAATCTCTTGGAACCGGTGGAAGGCACCCAGCGTGGCGGCACGAAATACCGTAAAAAGCTTGCCTTATGAGTTGTTGGGCTCTCTAAAAAATAGGGCCGCTTTGGATGGTACGAGCGGTCCGAATACAAGCGTGGGGACGCCGTGCGTCTTGAATGCCTGTCTTAGCGTTTTTCGCCGGTGACCTTGTTTGCGTCCTAAGCGAGAGTCATCAAGGACGTGACTGGCTGGTCAATATGGGGTTAGTCGAGTCGTTAGTTGGATGCAACTTTGCAATCAGGCTTATTTTTGGCTCCAATCGCGTGGCCCTTAACGGAAATCGGGCAGAAATTTTCGAGACATCACCTCATTGATTAATTCCCTCGCAGACTCCCCCGGTGCGCCCTCCCGCAGGTGCTCAGTCTGATGCCCTCATGGGGCCCCTATCGCGCCCATGTGCGCCACTGTATGAACCCTTCGGACTGTCACAAGTGGTGTACAACCCCTGTCAAAAACCGTTGCCAAGTACCTGCTGAGGTCGTTACGATGGGGCTCCCTTACGCCTTGTAGACTCTCAGTCTGCGAACCGAAGGACATGCGTTTCGCCCAGCAATAACGGGCGGTTAAGCTCAGTCACCTCCCTGATGTAATCCCACAACAGGGTAATCCGCTTTAGCTTGCGCAAATCCTCCCGGCAGTACATCCAGAACTGCCGCGTAATATTGATCTCCTCCCCCAACACCGGCAGCAACCGCGAGTCCTGCGCCGCCAGGAAGCACGGCAAGATCGCCAGCGAACGCCCCTGCTGCGCCGCCACGTACTGCGCAATCACGCTGGTGCTGCGCAGGCTGGCGCTGGCACCTGGGACGACATTGGCCAGGTACAGCAGCTCTGAGCTGAACGCCAGGTCATCCACGTAGCTGATAAACGGATGGTCGGCCAAGTCGGCCGGGCGGCGGATGGGCGGGTGCTGGTCGAGGTATTCCTGGGTCGCGTACAGCTGCAACTTGTAGTCGCACAGTTTGCAGCACACGTAGGGCCCGTGTTCCGGGCGTTCCAGGGCGATGACGATGTCGGCTTCGCGCTTGGACAGGCTGATGAAGTGGGGCAGGGGCAGGATGTCGACCGAGATCGCCGGGTAGGTATCGACGAAGTGGCTCAGTTGCGGGGTGACGAAAAAACTACCGAACCCTTCGGTACAGCCCATGCGCACATGCCCCGACAGCGCCACGCCGGAGCCCGATACTTGTTCGCAGGCCATATGCAGGGTGCTTTCGATGGACTCGGCGTAACCCAGTAAACGCTGGCCTTCATTGGTCAGCACAAACCCGCTGGTCCGGGATTTCTCGAACAGCAGGGTGCCCAGCGAGCCTTCCAGCGAGCTGATGCGCCGCGACACGGTGGTGTAGTCCACCGCCAGGCGCTTGGCAGCGACGCTGGCCTTGCGGGTACGCGCCACTTCGAGGAAAAACTTCAGGTCATCCCAGTTCAGCGAGCCTAAAGACGTGATGTTTTTTTGCATGTTGGACCGGCTTTTATGTGGGTTCTTATTGGAAGTTTGCACATCTATACTCCAAAAATCGTCCGAACGCCTCATCCTCAAGGCGCTTCACGCCTTGGCTCTCTGCATAACTACAAGATCTGGAGACCACAATGAACGCATCGCTTACGTCTGCCGATACCACCGTCAAACAGGCCAAACTGTTGATCAACGGTGAATGGGTCGAGTCCAAGACCACCGAATGGCAAGACATCGTCAACCCGGCGACCCAACAAGTCCTGGCCCGTGTGCCCTTTGCCACGGCCGATGAAGTCAACGCGGCCATCGACGCTGCCCATCGCGCCTTCCAGACCTGGAAGCTGACGCCGATCGGCGCGCGCATGCGCATCATGCTCAAGCTGCAGGCGCTGATTCGTGAACACTCCAAACGTATTGCCGTAGTCCTCAGTGCCGAGCAGGGCAAGACCATTGCCGATGCCGAGGGCGATATTTTCCGTGGCCTGGAAGTGGTCGAGCACGCGTGCTCCATCGGCACCCTGCAAATGGGCGAGTTCGCCGAGAACGTCGCCGGTGGCGTCGACACCTACACCCTGCGCCAACCCATCGGCGTCTGCGCCGGCATCACCCCGTTCAACTTCCCGGCGATGATCCCGCTGTGGATGTTCCCGATGGCCATCGCCTGCGGCAACACCTTCGTGCTCAAGCCTTCGGAACAGGATCCGCTGTCGACCCTGATGCTGGTGGAACTGGCGCTGGAAGCCGGGGTGCCGGCCGGTGTGTTGAACGTGGTCCACGGTGGCAAGGATGTGGTGGATGCCCTGTGCACCCACAAAGATATCAAGGCCGTGTCCTTTGTCGGCTCGACCGCCGTCGGCACCCACGTCTACGACCTGGCGGGCAAGCACGGCAAGCGCGTGCAGTCGATGATGGGCGCGAAGAACCATGCGGTGGTGCTGCCCGATGCCAACCGTGAACAGACGCTCAACGCACTGGTCGGCGCTGGTTTCGGTGCGGCCGGTCAGCGCTGCATGGCCACCTCGGTGGTGGTGCTGGTGGGCGCGGCCAAGCAGTGGCTGCCGGACCTCAAGGCCCTGGCGCTGAAGCTTAAAGTCAACGCTGGCAGCGAAGCCGGGACCGACGTGGGCCCAGTGATTTCCAAGCGCGCCAAGGCGCGTATCCTCGACCTGATCGAAAGCGGCGTGAAAGAAGGCGCCAAGCTGGAACTGGACGGCCGCGACATCCAGGTGCCGGGCTTCGAGCAAGGCAACTTCGTCGGCCCGACCCTGTTTTCGGGCGTGACCACCGATATGCAGATCTACACCCAGGAAATCTTCGGCCCGGTGCTGGTGGTGCTGGAAGTCGATACCCTCGACGAAGCCATCGCCCTGGTCAACGCCAACCCGTTCGGCAACGGCACCGGCCTGTTCACCCAGAGCGGTGCGGCGGCGCGTAAGTTCCAGAGCGAGATCGACGTCGGCCAGGTCGGCATCAACATCCCGATCCCGGTGCCAGTGCCGATCTTCAGCTTCACCGGTTCCCGTGGTTCGAAACTCGGCGACCTGGGCCCGTACGGCAAGCAAGTGGTGCAGTTCTACACCCAGACCAAAACCGTCACCAGCCGCTGGTTTGACGACGACAGCGTCAATGATGGCGTCAACACCACCATCAACCTGCGTTGATCAAGGAGACGACCATGAAGATTGCATTTATCGGCCTGGGCAACATGGGCGCACCCATGGCCCGCAACCTGATCAAGGCTGGCCACGCGCTGAACCTGTTTGACCTGAACCAGACCGTGCTCAAGGAACTGGCCGAATTGGGCGGCACCATCAGTGCCTCACCGCGCGCAGCAGCAGAAGGCGCCGAACTGGTGTTGACCATGCTGCCCGCTGCCGCCCATGTGCGCAGCGTCTGGCTGAATGAAGACGGTGTGCTCGCCGGTATCGGCAAAGGCGTGCCGGCCGTGGATTGCAGCACCATTGACCCTCAGACCGCCCGCGATGTGGCGGCTGCGGCAGCCAAGCACGGCGTGGCGATGGCCGATGCGCCGGTCTCCGGCGGCACGGGCGGGGCGCAGGCGGGGACGCTGACCTTTATGGTCGGTGCCACCCCGGAACTGTTCGCCACCCTGCAACCGGTGCTGGCGCAGATGGGCCGCAACATCGTGCATTGCGGTAAAGTCGGCACCGGGCAGATCGCCAAGATCTGCAACAACCTGCTGCTAGGGATCAGCATGGTCGGCGTCAGCGAGGCCATGGCCCTGGGCGATGCGCTGGGCATCGACACCCAGGTGCTGGCCGGCATCATCAACAGCTCCACCGGGCGCTGCTGGAGCTCCGACACCTACAACCCATGGCCGGGCGTGATCGAGACCGCGCCGTCATCCCGGGGTTATACCGGGGGGTTTGGCGCTGACCTGATGCTCAAGGACCTGGGCCTGGCGACCGAAGCGGCACGCCAGGCGCACCAGCCGGTGATCCTGGGGGCGGTGGCGCAGCAGTTGTATCAAGCGATGAGCCAGCGTGGGGAAGGGGGCAAGGACTTCTCGGCGATCATCAACAGCTATCGCAAGCCCCAATAGGGGATTTTCCGGGAGCCCGCGTCGGGTGGGCTCCCGGGTTTTTCGTGCTCAGGCAAACACGAAGTACTTACGCACCGTCTCGACCACTTCCCACGTGCCCTTCATGCCGGGCTCCACCACAAAGATATCCCCAGCGCGCAAATGGATCGGCTCCAGGCCGTCCGGGGTGATCACGCAGTAGCCTTCCTGGAAATGGCAGTATTCCCACTTCACGTACTCCACGTACCACTTGCCCGGAGTGCAGATCCAGGTGCCCATGATCTTGCTGCCGTCTTCGCTGGTGTAGGCGTTGAGGTTGACGGTGTGCGGGTCACCTTCGAGTTTCTCCCACTTGCAGGCATCCAGGACCGGTAGGGGATGGGTATCGCGCAGTACGGTGATCGGCTGGGACATGATGGCTCCAAGGCAGGGAAATGAAACCCCACCCTATAGCCCCAGGCCGGATGCCAGTGGTCTGAACTCGACACTGGGATGCCCAGAAGCGCATTGGAATACGATCTTAAAACCTACACCGTCCCTGTGGGAGCGGGCTTGCCCGCGATGGCGGTGTGTCAGGTGACACATTTTTCACTGGTCCACTGCTATCGCGGGCAAGCCCGTTCCCACATTTGATCTGGGGCGGCTGATGGATCCATTCAATAATCAGGCGTTTCTTCGCAGTAACTACGAAAGAAATCAGCCTTCGCGCTGGAATTCGCAAGAATATTTACCGCTGGCCCTCGTATCATTCACCTTAGAAACGACCGAGAGCCTCGTATGAACCCAATAAAAACGTGGTGGGATATCAGCCCACCCTTGAGCACCGCCACCCCGACCTGGCCGGGCGATACGCCCTTCCAGGAAGAGCGCGTCTGGCAGTTCGGCCCCGAATGCCCGGTAAACGTCGGCCGCATTACGCTGTCGCCCCACACCGGCGCCCATGTCGATGCGCCGTTGCACTACAGCGCCGACGGTGCGCCCATCGGCGAAGTCTCGCTGGATGTGTACCTGGGGCCGTGTCGGGTGCTGTATTGCCTGGACAGCGGCGCGCTGGTGCAGCCCGAGCAGTTGCAAGGTCGCCTGGATAACCTGCCGGAGCGCGTGCTGCTGCGCACTTATCAACAGGCGCCGTTGACCACTTGGGACGCGAACTTCACCGCCGTCGCCAAGGAAACAATCGAGCTGCTGGCCAGCCTCGGCGTGCGCCTGATCGGCATCGACACGCCGTCCCTGGACCCGCAGCAGTCCAAGACCATGGATGCCCACAACGCCGTCGCCCGTCATGGCATGGCGATTCTCGAAGGCATCGTGCTCGATGACGTCCCGCAGGGCGATTACGAGTTGATCGCGCTGCCGCTGCGTTTTGCCAACCTCGATGCCAGCCCGGTACGAGCAATCCTGCGCCCGCTCAAGGAGCCCACGCGATGAGCCAGTGTCCTTTCTCCCCTGATTACCAGCCGCCGGAAGAATGGCATAACGCCGAGCTGAATTTTTCCGAGTCCATGAGCTATGGCGACTACCTGGACCTGGGCAAAGTGCTCACGGCCCAGCACCCGCTGTCGCCGGACCACAACGAAATGCTGTTTATCATCCAGCACCAGACCTCCGAGCTGTGGATGAAGCTGATGCTCCACGAACTCAAGGCTGCCCGCGAGCATGTGCGCCTGGGTGAGCTGGCGCCGGCGTTCAAGATGCTGGCGCGGGTCTCGCGGATTTTCGATCAGCTGGTGCACGCCTGGGCGGTCCTGGCGACCATGACACCGTCGGAATACAAGGCGATCCGCCCGTACCTGGGGCAGTCGTCGGGCTTCCAGTCGTTCCAGTACCGGGAAATCGAGTTCATCCTCGGCAATAAAAGCGCGGCGCTGTTGCGGCCCCACGCCCATCGCCCGGAGTTGCTCAAGGAGCTGCAAGTGGCGATCGCCACGCCGTCGCTGTATGACGAAGCGATCAACCTGATGATCAAGGCGGGCCTGGCGATTGACCCGCAGCGTGCGCAACGCGATCCGACGGCGCCTACGGTTCATGACGAATCCGTGGAGGCGGCGTGGCGCGAGGTGTACCGCGATCCGACCCGTTACTGGGACCTGTATCAGTTGGCCGAGAAGTTTATCGACCTGGAAGACTCGTTCCGCCAATGGCGCTTCCGCCATGTGACCACGGTGGAGCGGATCATCGGCTTCCAGCCGGGCACCGGTGGCACTGAGGGCGTGGGGTACTTGCGCAAGATGCTCGACACCGTGCTGTTCCCCGAGCTGTGGCGGGTGCGTTCGACGCTCTGATTGAAACCCAACAAAAAGCCCCGGCACTCATTGAGTACCGGGGCTTTTTGTTGGCAATGCATACCTATTGTGGCCCCGTTCATGTGGGAGCCGGGCTTGCCCGCGATGCAGGCGGCTCGGTCATTCAGTTAGACCGAGTCGATGCCATCGCAGGCAAGCCAGCTCCCACATAAGCCAGCTCCTACACAAGCCGGCTTCTACACAGGTTATTGCGCGACAGCCAGGGCCTTGTTCTTCCTGGAGCGCAACCAGTACGCCAGGAAGAGAATCCCCACCCACACCGGCATCGCATACACCGATGGGCGCATGTCCGGGATTGCCAGCATCACGCCAACGATCACCAGCATGAACGCCAGGCACAGGTAGTTGCTGAACGGGAACCAGAAGGTCTTGAACGACGGCACCACGCCTTGCTCGCCCATGGCCTTGCGGAACTTGATGTGCGTCAGGCTGATCAGCGCCCAGTTGATCATCAGCGAAGCAACCACCAGGGCAAACAACAGCACCAGTGCATCCTTGGGTGCCACGTAGTTGATCACCACGCACAGCAACGTCACCAGGGCTGAAATGCCCAGGGCGCGCAACGGTACGCCTTGCTTGTTGAGCTTCATCAGCGCCTTGGGCGCGTCGCCTTGCTCGGCCAGGCCGAACAGCATGCGGCTGTTGCAGTACACGCCGCTGTTGTACACGGACAGTGCCGCGGTCAGCACCACGAAGTTGAGGATGTGCGCGGCGGTGTCGTTACCGATCAACGAGAAGATCTGCACGAACGGGCTGGCACTGTAGGCATCGCCGGACGCGCCGAGGGTTTGCAGCAGTTGATCCCATGGGTACAACGACAGCAGCACGGTCAGGGCGCCGACGTAGAAAATCAGGATCCGGTACACCACCTGGTTGATCGCCTTGGGGATCACCTTGCGCGGCTCGCTGGCTTCGGCAGCCGTAATACCCACCAGCTCCAGGCCGCCGAACGAGAACATGATGAACGCCATTGCCATCAGCAGGCCCATGCCGCCGTTGGGGAAGAAACCGCCGTGGTCCCACAGGTTGCTGATCGAGGCTTGCGGGCCACCGGTACCGCTGAACAGCAGGTAGCAGCCGAGCACGATCATGCCGATGATCGCCACCACCTTGATGATCGCGAACCAGAACTCGGTCTCACCGAAGAACTTCACGTTCAGGGTGTTGATCAGGTTCACCGCAACGAAGAACACCACCGCGCTGACCCAGGTCGGCACTTCAGGCCACCAGAACTGGATGTACTTGCCCACCGCTGTCAGCTCGGCCATGCCCACCAGTACATACAGCACCCAGTAGTTCCAGCCGGCGAGGAAGCCGGCATAGCCGCCCCAGTACTTGTGGGCGAAGTGGCTGAAGGAACCGGCGACCGGTTCCTCGACGATCATCTCGCCCAACTGGCGCATGATCAGGAACGCGATAAACCCGGCTATCGCATAGCCCAGGATCATCGACGGCCCCGCCGATTTCAGCACCCCGGCCGAACCGAGGAACAAACCCGTACCAATCGCCCCGCCCAGGGCAATCAGCTGAATATGCCGGTTTTTCAGGCCACGCTTGAGGCCAACCGGGTTAACCATGTCATCCGCCATTAACATTCCCTTCTACTTGTTTTTTTCAGGGTTGATCCTGCACGCCAGATCCGCCCCTCACTGCTGAGGGGTCAGATATTACTCTCGGTAAACTTTTCGTAATACAGCTGAACGCCATCAAGTGCCTGATCTTGCAGCCAGTTCTTGATGGATTCGACCATTGGAGGGGGGCCGCACACGTACATATCGGCCGATCTATCCCGCAATTCGGCCACGTCGAAATGTTCGGTCAGATAACCGCGCTTGCCGGACCACTGCGGCGATGGGTCGCTGAGCACTTCGGTGTAGCGAAAACCACGGATGGACTCGGCATACGCCTTGATGCGCTCGGCCTCGCACAAATCCTCGGCCCCGCGCACCCCGTAATACAGATGCACCGGTTGCTCGCAACCGCGCTCGGCCAATTCATCGAGCATCCCCAACAGCGCCGACAACCCGGTGCCGCCGGCCACCAGCACCAGGGGCTGGGTGACGTGCCGCAGATAAAACGCGCCCAGCGGTGCCTGCAGCTTGATTTCATCGCCGACCTGGCAGCGCTCGCGCATGTAATTGCTCATCACCCCGTCCGGCAGCAAGCGGATCAGGAACTGCAAGCGGTTGCCCGGGCGGTTGGCGAAGGAGTAGGAGCGCTGATGCTCGGTGCCGGGGATCGACAGCCGTGCATATTGCCCCGGCAGAAAGTCCAGGGCGCGCTCCAGTTGCACCGACAGGATCGCGGTGCTGGCCGACACCTGCTGCACCTCGCACACCGTGGCGCTGAGTTGTTCCGGGCCCGGTGCGTTGCACAGGCTTGAGTCGAAATCGAAGTAAAACGCCGCGTCGGATTGGACCCGGGTCTGGCAACTGAGCATCTTGCGTTGTTGCAGGTCGAGGCTGGACAGGGCCTCGTCATCCACATAGTCCTGGCTGTAGTCGCCGGACTCGCAGCGTCCCTGGCAGGTGCCGCACACGCCTTCGCGGCAATCCAGGGGGATCTTGATGCCGTTGCGCAACGCCGCGTCCAGCAGGATTTCGTTGCTGGCCACCGGAAAGAACAAGGTCTTGCCGTCGGCAAAACTGAAGGCCACTTTGTGATTCATCCACCGCACTCCGCGTAGATAGATTGATGACTGGCGAGGTTGCCCCTTGCCACAGGGGCACGGTCAGAGGTGATAGAAGTCCAGCACCGAGTTGATGGTGTCGTTGAGCAGCAGCGCATGCTTGCGCGTGATCAGCCAACTGTCGCCATAGGGCTTGAGGCTGTAGGTGGCGTGGCCATAGAACTGCTCCGACATCGCCAGCCGATAGAACAGCGTGTGCCAGTTCAACCGCACCTCCAGGCAGCCATCAGCCTGCTCGGCAATCCGTACGTTATTGATCAGGTGTAAGGTGCGCGGCATCGGCGTGGCGGACGCGGCCTTGCCGGTGCGCAGGCGGAACACCCGGTCTTCCAGACCCGAGCGGTTGGCGTAGTAGATCAGCGACATCTCGCGCTTGGGGTCGCGGGTGTAGACGTGTTCCGAGTCCCATTGCGGCAGGTGGAACTCACTCTGCGGGTCGAACAACTGCACGTAGGCGTCCCAGTCCTGGGCGTCGCACAGCTCGGACTTGCGGTAGAAAAACTGCTCGATCTGATACTGCAATTGCGCGTTCATCATTTCACCTCGTGCAGTTTCAACGATTGCGCCTCAAGCCCGTCCAGCAGGAATGTCTGCCAGTTGCGGTGCTGGTTGACGTACAACCCTTCGTGGGTGAATTCGGTACCGGTCATGGCCGGTTGGATGCCGATGGCCTCGCTGTTGGGCGTCGGCCCGGTTTCCCAGCGATGGCTGCCCCGGGAGATATCGCTCCAGCGTTCCAGGCGGCCCTGGAAGCCGCGCTGGGCTTCGCGAAATTCCACCAGGTCATCCGGGGTGCCCATACCGGACACGTTGAAAAAGTCTTCAAACTGGCGGATGCGGTTTTCGCGGTCGGCATCGGACTCGTGCTTGACCCCCAGGCACTGGCTGATGATCTCGGTCTTGTTCCACGCCACCGGGCGGATGATGCGCAGTTGCGAGCTGATCTGGTCGAGAAAGAACAGGCTCGGGTACACGTTGAGGTTGCGCAGGCGATGCATCATCCACTCGGCCTTTTGCTGGCCGTGTTCTGCCACCAGGCGCGGCATGATGGTGGCGTAGCCGGAGCGCACGCTGGGGTTGGGCATGTCGCTGAACAACACGCTGTGGCCGTTGTTGAAGGCAAACCATCCGTCATCGGTATTGGCATCGCCGGCGCCGAGTTTGCTGTAGTCCAGGGTGCTGCCGGAGGCGCTACCGTTTTCCGTATTGACCTGCTGGCGATGCTGCACCGTGGCCACGTAGTTATAGTGCACGGTGCTGACGTGGTAACCGTCCAGGCCGTTTTCGTTCTGCAGCTTCCAGTTGCCGTCGTAGGTGTAGGCCGACTTGCCGGGCAGCACTTCCAGCTCGCCGGTGGCGGACTGCGCGACCATCATGTCGAAGAACACTTTGGAGTCGCCGAGGAAGTCTTGCAGGCTGTTGCTGCCGTGCACGTCGAGGCTGATAAACACAAAGCCCTTGTAGCTTTCGATGCGCGCCTTCTTCAGGCCGCGGGTGGCCTTGTCGAAACCTTCCGGGTATTCCCCCGGCGCCTTGACCTTCACCAGGCGGCCGTCGCTCTTGTAGCACCAGGCGTGGAACGGGCAGGTAAAGGTCGACTGGTTGCCCTTGCCGACCCGGGTCAGGGTGGTGCCGCGATGCTGGCAGGCGTTGATCAGGGCGTTGAGCTGGCCTTCACCGTCGCGGGTGATGATCATCGGCTGGCGCCCGGCGCGCATGGTTACGAAGTCGTGGTTATTGGCCAGTTCGCTTTCGTGGCAGGCGTAGATCCAGTTCTTTTCGAAGATCAGTTCCATCTCCAGGTCGAACAGCTCAGGTTCGGTGAACATGTCCCGGGCGATGCGGAACACACCCTCGGCCGGACGGAAATCCAGGCAGCTTTCGATAAACGTTTTCCATTGCTCGACGCTTCTTGCACCACTCATGGGAGGCACCTTTTATTGGGTAGCTAATCGGTGGTTCATTAGAGGCGGGCAGGGGGGCGGCCAGCTATCCGCTTAATGGGGGAAGATGGGCCGCATAGTTGGGGCGCAAATACCCACATCCGTGCAACGACGCCGGGGAATGCGCTACTGTCAGGCCAGGCAATTGTCGAAAAAGCCGGCTTCTTATCCACATAGTCGACGCTCGCTATCCACCCAGTGGCCAAGTGCGCGACGTGGCGCAGAACTTGCCTTGATCCACCGGACGCGCCGTCAGAGCGCGCTGGCCACAACCGCCGTGAGTGCACCCTGATGAGTAGCCATACACGCGATATCCGTATTGAACGTTTCGACCTTGAAGGCGCCCGCAGCTGGATGTCCGGCATCTGCGGGCCCCACCGGCTGGAAACCGCCACCCCGGAGCGCCTGCGCTTCCACCACAGTGCCAATGTGTTCAAGTCCCGCGCCACCACCCTGGGGGTGATCGAATACGGCACCGACGTGACCATCGACATCGAAGACGCCGAGCACTTCAGCAGCTACAGCCTGAGCCTGCCGCTGGTGGGCGAGCAGGAGCTGAGCAAGGGTGGCCAGCGCCTGAGTTCCAACCGCGACCAGGGCGTGATCATTTCGCCCAATGAACACCAGGTGCTGGCGATCTCCGGCGACTGCCGCAAGCTGCAAGTGGTGATCACCCGTGCGGCGATGAGCGAAACCCTGGAGGGCTTGTTGCAGCGGCCGATTGATGCGCCGCTGCGCTTTGAGTCGGTGATGGATGCGGTGCAGGGCGCGCCGGCAGCGTGGTGGCGTATGGCACGGCACTTCATTGCGGAGCTGGAGCACAGCAGCGAACTGTATGACCAGGCCGCGTTTACCCGCGACCTGGAAAGCTCGCTGATCAAGGGCCTGATCCTGGCCCAGCCGAACAACTATTCCGAAGAGCTGCGCGACGTGCTGGGGGTCAAGCTGCCCCACTACCTGATCCGCGCCCGCCAGTACATCCACGCCAACGCCCGCGAAGCGCTGCACCTGGAAGACCTCGAGGCGGCCACCGGGGTGTCGCGGTTCAAGCTGTTCGATGCGTTTCGCAAATACTTCGCGCTGTCGCCCATGGCCTACTTGAAGAAGTACCGCTTGAGCGCGGTGCGCCAGGAAATTCTCGAGCATGGCGCTACCCGCACCATCTCCGAGATTGCCCTGGGCTGGGGCTTTACCCACCTGGGAAGGTTTTCGGCGGAGTACCGCAAGCTGTTCGACGAATCCCCCAGCCAGACGCTGCAGCGCAACGATGCGCGGCGCATGCGGGGTGCCTGAACACAATGCAGCTCCCACAGGGTATTGGAGGTGACTGGGAGATTTCAGATCAGTTCTTCTACCAGTTGCAGGCAATGACCCAGCCCCGGCGACTGATCATTGATCCGCCGGCTGAGAATGATCGGCGAGGTCGCCGTAACCTCGACAATCGGCGTATAGCCGATATCCGCCCGATGCAGTATCTGCACCGACGCCGGCACCAGCGTCACCCCCATGCCGGCCCCGACCAGACCGATGGCGGTCTGCAACTCATTGGTCCATTGCGCGACCTTGATCGCCAGGCCATGGGTGTCGAACAGTGCGATCACATGGTCGGCATAGCTGGGGCGCGGGTTGCCGGGGTACAGCACCAGCGGTTCGGCGGCCAACTGCGCAAGGGTCACCGGTGCGCCCAGCAGCGGGTGCCCGGCCGGCAACACCGCCACCAGCCGATCTTCGACCAACACCCGCTGGACAATGGCCGGGTCATCAATGCGAATCCGCCCGAAGCCCACATCAATGCGCCCGGCCTTGAGCGCTTCGACCTGTTGCAGGGTGGTCATCTCCGACAGCCCCAGCTCCAGCTCCAGCTCCAGCGCGTCATGGCTGCGCAGGCGGCGGATCAGTTCCGGCAGCACGCCATACAGGGTCGAGGGGGCAAAGCCGATGCCCAGCCAGGTCTTCTGCCCCAGGCCGATGCGCCGCGTGTTGTCGCAGGTCTTGGCCAACTGCTCCAGCAGCACATTGGCGTGTTCATAGAAGTACCGCCCGGCCTCGGTCAGCCGCAACGGCCGGCCCCGCTCCAGCAGCACCACACCCAACTCATCTTCCAATTGCTGGATCTGCCGGCTCAACGGCGGCTGGGCGATGTGCAGGCGTTCGGCGGCGCGGGTGAAGTTCAGGGTTTCCCCCAGCACCTGGAAATAACGCAGGTGGCGCAGTTCCATACGGATTCCTCTCATACCTTGAGGGTATTGTTCAAGACCAATTCTATATTGGAAGCCAGCAACAATGGGCGACAGAATCGGGCAAGACCTATAAAGAACCCAACGGGTATTGCCATGCCGATTTGCGCCATCGAGTCGATCGAGACCATCATCGTCGATCTCCCCACCATCCGCCCGCACAAGCTGGCGATGCACACCATGCAAAACCAGACCCTGGTGATCATCCGCGTGCGGTGCGCCGACGGTATCGAAGGGGTCGGCGAGTCCACCACCATCGGTGGCCTGAGCTACGGCAACGAAAGCCCCGATAGCATCAAGATCAATATCGACCAACACTTTGCGCCGCTGTTGATTGGCCAGGATGCCAGCAACATCAACGCCGCCATGTTGCGCCTGGAGCGCAGCATTCGTGGCAACACCTTTGCCAAGTCCGGCATCGAAAGCGCCTTGCTCGATGCCCTCGGCAAGCGCCTGAACCTGCCGGTCAGCGAACTGCTCGGCGGCCGTGTGCGCGATGCCCTGCCGGTGGCCTGGACGTTGGCCAGCGGCAATACGCAAAAGGACATCGACGAAGCCGAAAAAATGCTCGACCTGCGCCGCCACCGCATCTTCAAGTTGAAGATCGGCGCCGGTGAAGTCAGCCAGGACCTGGCCCATGTGATTGCGATCAAAAAAGCACTGGGCGAGCGCGCCAGCGTGCGTGTCGACGTCAACCAGGCCTGGGACGAAGCCGTGGCCCTGCGCGCTTGCAAGGTGCTGGGCGATAACGCTATCGACCTGATCGAACAGCCGATCTCGCGCAATAACCGTGGTGGGATGGCCCGGCTCAACCTCTCGAGCCCGGCGCCGATCATGGCCGACGAGTCCATCGAGTGTGTCGAAGATGCCTTCAACCTGGCCCGCGAAGGTGCGGCCTCGGTGTTCGCCTTGAAGATCGCGAAAAACGGCGGCCCGCGTGCCGTACTGCGCACGGCGGCGATTGCCGAGGCGGCGGGTATTGGCCTGTATGGCGGCACCATGCTTGAAGGCGGTATCGGCACCCTGGCCTCGGCCCACGCGTTTCTCACCCTCAATAAACTGGCGTGGGACACCGAGCTGTTCGGGCCGCTGCTGCTCACCGAAGACATTCTTACCGAGCCGCTGCTGTATCGCGATTTCCACCTGCATGTCTCGACCGCCCCGGGCCTGGGCCTGGCCATTGATGAGGAGCGCCTGGCGTTCTTCCGTCGCGACAAACATTAAGAGGACGCCTGCGATGTTGTTCCACGTAAAGATGACCGTAAACCTGCCTGTCGATATGAACCCCGAGCGCGCAGCGGCCCTCAAGGCCGACGAAAAAGCCCTGGCCCAACGCCTGCAAGCGCAAGGCAAGTGGCGCCACCTGTGGCGCATCGCCGGGCTGTACGCCAACTACAGCGTGTTCGATGTCGACAGCGTGCAGGAACTGCATGACCTGCTGATGCAACTGCCGCTCTATCCCTACATGGCTATTGAAGTGAATGCCCTGTGCCGGCATCCGTCGTCGATCCATGAGGATGACCGCTGAGCCTGTCTAGCCCCCTAATAATTACAAGATGAGGATTGCACCATGTCCATTCGACTGTCCCAGACTGCCCACGCCCAGCGCTTCCTCGAAGAAGCCAGCGGCAACCTCAATGACGCCGGCAACCCACGGGCCAAGGCGCTGATCTACCGGATCCTGCGCGATACGGTGAATATCATCGAAGACCTGGAAGTGACCCCGGAAGAGTTCTGGAAGGCGGTCAACTACCTCAACGAACTGGGCAAGAACCAGGAAGCCGGGCTGCTGGCCGCAGGCCTGGGCCTGGAGCATTACCTGGACCTGTTGATGGACGCCGCCGACGAGGAAGCCGGCAAATCCGGCGGCACCCCGCGCACCATCGAAGGGCCGCTGTACGTGGCGGGTGCGCCGCTGTCCAAATACGAAGCACGCCTGGACGATGGCCTGGATGCGGCCGTGCCGCTGTTTATGCGCGGGCAAGTGCGCGACATCAACGGCAAGCCGCTGGCCGGGGCGATTGTGGATGTGTGGCAGGCCAATACCGGCGGCACTTACTCCTGGTTCGACCCATCGCAATCGGAGTTCAACCTGCGTCGCCGGATCGAGACCGACGCCCAGGGCAATTATCGTTTCCGTAGCATCGTGCCGTCTGGCTACGGCTGCCCACCGACCGGCCCGACCCAGCAGTTGCTCGATCAACTGGGGCGTCACGGCCAGCGGCCGGCGCATATCCACTTCTTTATCTCGGCACCGGGGCATCGGCACCTGACCACGCAGATCAACCTGTCGGATGATCCGTACCTGCATGATGACTTTGCCTACGCTACTCGGGATGAGCTGATTGCCGAAATTCGCTTCAGCGAAGACCCGCAACTGGCGCGGGAGTTTGGCGTGGAGGGCAAGTTTGCGCAGATCGACTTTGACTTCGAGTTGCAGCCAGCGGTGGCACCGGTCGAGCAAAAACGCATGCAACGCGTGCGCGCCCTCGAAGACTGAACGCAGTAAACAATGTGGGCGCGGGCTTTTGTGGGAGCTGGCTTGCCTGCGATAGCCTCGCCTCGGTATTGCAGATAAACCGAGGTGTCCGTATCGCGGGCAAGCCCGGCTCCCACAAAAGCCAGCGCCCACAGGTGTTCAGCGGTGCTTTGCCTATTTGCGTACGACCAGGTCCAGCACCTCATCCCGGTCCTTGATCTTCTGCAACACGATCTCCGAACGGATATCCATCACCCCCGCCGTGCGGTTGAGGTGGTTCACGATAAAGTCGGAAAAGTGCTTGAGGTTGCGCGCCTGCACCCGCAGCACGTAGTTGCTGGCGCCGGTGATCACATAGGCACTGGCCACTTCCGGCCAGCCCTGGACCTTCTTGATAAAGGTCTCGTGCCAGTCCTCCATATCCTGGCGCAACGACAGGTGGACGATGGCTTCCAGCTCGATCCCCAATTGCTCGGCATTGAGCACCGCGCGATACCCGCTGATCACCCCCTCACTCTCCAGCAGGCGCAAGCGGCGCAGGCAGGCGGATGGCGACAGGGCGACTTTCTCCGCCAGTTCCTGGTTGCTGATACGGCCATCCTGTTGCAGGAAATGCAGGAGGCGCAGGTCGGTGGCGTCGAGAATCATGCTTAGAATTAATCCGCGTATTTAGAGGTTAAATTCGAATTTCCTACAGCTTATTAAGCCAGTTGTAGCGCACTTTGCACGAAAATTCTGCAAATCTTCGTTCATTATTTGGTCCATCGTCATCTATAAAAACAGGACTTTCCATGACCAGCCGAACTCATTGCCAGACCCTCGACGCCCAAGACCCGCTGGCGCCCCTGCGCGATCAATTCGCCCTGCCGGAAGGGGTGATCTACCTCGATGGCAACTCCCTCGGCGCACGTCCGGTGGCGGCACTGGAACGGGCACAAGCGGTGATTGCCGAGGAGTGGGGCAATGGGTTGATCCGCAGCTGGAACAGCGCCGGCTGGGCCGACCTGTCCCAGCGCCTGGGCAACCGCCTGGCGCCGCTGATCGGCGCGGGCGAGGCTGAAGTGGTGATTACCGATACCACCTCGATCAACCTGTTCAAAGTGCTCAGCGCCGCCTTGAGCGTGCAGCGCCAACGCCAGCCGCAGCGCAAGGTGATTGTCAGCGAGGCAAGCAACTTCCCCACCGACCTGTACATCGCCGAAGGCCTGGCTGCGCTGCTGCAACAGGGCTACAGCCTGCGCCTGGTGAACAGCCCGGACGAACTGCCGGCGGCCATCGACCAGGACACTGCCGTGGTGATGATCACCCACGTCAACTACAAGACCGGCTACATGCACGACATGCAAGCGCTGACTGCCCTGAGCCATGAGTGCGGCGCGCTGGCGATCTGGGACCTGGCGCACTCGGCGGGCGCGGTGCCGATTGACCTGCACCAGGCCGGCGCCGACTACGCCATTGGCTGCACCTACAAATACCTCAACGGCGGCCCGGGTTCCCAGGCGTTTGTCTGGGTCAACCCGGCGCTGGTGGAGTTGGTGACGCAGCCGTTGTCGGGCTGGTTCGGCCATAGCCGCCAGTTCGCCATGGAGTCCAACTACGTGGCCGGCAAGGGCATCACCCGCTACCTGTGCGGCACCCAGCCGATCACCTCGCTGGCGATGGTCGAGTGCGGGCTGGATATCTTCGCCCAGACCGACATGGCCAGCCTGCGCCGCAAATCCCTGGCGCTCACCGACCTGTTTATCGAGCTGGTACAACGCCGCTGCGCCGACCATGACCTGACGTTGATCACCCCGCTCGAGCATGCCAAGCGCGGCAGTCATGTGAGCTTTGAACACCCTGAAGGCTACGCCATCGTCCAGGCCCTGATCGCCCGTGGTGTGATCGGTGATTACCGTGAGCCGAAGATCATGCGCTTTGGTTTTACCCCGCTGTACACCAGCTTCACGGAGGTGTGGGATGCGGTAGAAATCCTTGGCGAAATCCTCGATGAGAAATCCTGGGACCAGCCGCAATTCAAAGTGCGCCACAGCGTCACCTGAAAACACCACAAAACCCTGTAGGAGCTGGCTTGCCTGCGATGAAATCGCCTCGGTCGCACTGACCTACCGAGCTGTCTGCATCGCAGGCAAGCCAGCTTCCACAGGTGCTTGGCCAGCAGTAACAATCACAATAATAAAAGGGGCACGCACGTGACCACGCCAGACAACGGCTTTGCAGCAATCACCAACCGCGAACTGGGCCTGCGGCGCCAGCTCACTTCCGGGCAGATGAGCATGATCGCCATCGGTGGCGCCATCGGCACCGGGCTGTTTATGGGCAGCGCCTATGCCATCGGCTATGCCGGGCCCAGCGTGCTGGTCAGCTACGCCATCGGCGCGTTGATCACCCTGCTATTGATGGGCTGCCTGGCGGAAATGACGGTGGCCCATTCCACCTCCGGCTCTTTTGGCGCCTATGCCGAGTTCTATATCAGCCCCCTGGCCGGGTTCCTGGTGCGCTATGCCTATTGGGCGGCGATTGTGCTGGCGGTGGGCGCCGAGGTCACGGCGGTGGCGATGTACATGAAGTACTGGTTCGCCAACGTGCCGGAATGGGTGTGGATCGTCTCGTTCTCCAGCGTGCTGATCGTGCTTAACGCCATCAGCGTGAAGACCTTTGGCAACTTCGAGTACTGGTTCTCGACGATCAAGATCAGCGCGATTGTCGGCTTTATCATCCTCGCGGTGTATGTGGTGTTCGGCTCTGGCAACCCGGATTACGGGGTGCAGAACTACACGGCCCACGGCGGGTTTTTCCCCAATGGCCTGAGTGGCATGTGGATCGCGGTGATTGTGTCGATCTTCAGCTACCTGAGCGTGGAGATGATCGCGGTGGCGGCGGGTGAAGCGGCTGACCCGGAGCAGGCGGTGAAAAAAGCCTTCCGCGCGACGATTGTGCGGCTGGTGGTGTTCTACCTGTTGACCCTGGCGCTGATGCTGGCCATCGTGCCGTGGAACCAGTCCGGGCAGAGCCAGAGCCCGTTTGTCACGGTGATGCAGACCATCGGCATTCCCGGCGCCACCGGGGTGATGAACTTCGTGATCCTGATTGCCGCGCTGTCGGCCATGAACAGCCAGCTCTACATCACCACGCGCATGATGTTCAGCCTGTCCCGCGCCGGCTTTGCGCCAAAATCCATGGGCGCCCTGAGCAAGAGCGGGATCCCGCTCAATGCCCTGCTGCTGTCCAGCTCGGGCATCGCCCTGGCGACCCTGCTCAACGTGGTGTACCCGGAAAGCTCCTTCACCTTGATGATGGCCATCTCGATGTTTGGCGCGATCTTCACCTGGTTCATGATCTTCCTCACGCACCTGTTCTTCCGCCGCTACCGCAAGCGCCACGGCGGGCCGAAGTTGTCCTTCCAACTGCGGCTGTTTCCCTACAGCACGCTGCTGGGGCTGGTGCTGATGGGCGCGGTGATGATCACCACGTACTTCACCGAGGCGTTCAAGATGACCCTGGTGTTTGGCGTGCCGTTCCTGCTGATTCTCTCGGTGGTGTATTACGTGTTTTTCCGCAAAGGCACGGACAAGGCATCGAGCAAGGCCTTGGCGTAAGCCGGCAATTGCTCGAACGAACGCGCGCATAACAGCAGTCTGCGACAGGCCCAGTCTTCCCTCAGGGGCTGGGCCTGGAATGGCTGCGTGTGGGGCCAGCGCTGTAACGCGGCCAGCGGCACGATTCCCAGGCCCGCGCCACGGGCGACCATGCGCATCACCCCATCAAAGCCATCGGCCCGCACCCGGGTCTGCAAGCGAAAACCCGCGTGCAGCGCCTGTTCCTCCAAGTACACCGCCAACGCGCTGTCGGCGGCCAGGCCTACATAGTCGTAGGGCAGGCTGTCGATAAAACTCACTGCGCCGGCCGTCAGTGGGTGGCCTGTCGGCAGGATCAGCACCAACGGGTCGTCGCGAAACGGCCGGGTCTGCAAGCCGTGGCTGTCCACTGCATCGGAAATAATCCCCAGGTCCGCCGCGCCCTGGCGCAAGGCGTGGGTGATGCGCAGGCTGGGCAGTTCCTGCAGGTCGATATCGAGGTTGGGGTGGGTGCAGAGAAAATCCGCCAGCAACTCCGGCAGGTATTCGCTTAGGGCGGTGGTGTTGCACAGCAGGCGCACCTGGCCTTTGACGCCGTTGGCGTACTCCGCCAGCTCCTGTTGCAGGCGTTCGGCCTGTTGCAACAGCAGGCGTGCGTGGCGGGCCAGGGCGTTGCCGGCGGCCGTTGGGGTCACGCCACGGCGGCCGCGCTGCAGGAACTCGACGCCCAGTGAAGCCTCCATTGCGCGAATGCGCGCACTGGCGGCGGCCAGGGATAGGTGGCTGCGGGCGGCGCCGGCGGTGATGTTGCCGGTGTCGAGGATGTGCAGGTAGAGGCGCAGGTCGATCAGGTCAAAGTGCATGGCTGGGGTTCTCGGGTGCCTGGACGGGCCTTATCGCAGGCAAGCCAGCTCCCACATTTGGAAGGGTGATCATATTCAGAATGTGGGAGCTGGCTTGCCTGCGATAGCGGTCTCAGCCTCACGCAAAACAAGAGGCTGCCTCAGTATATGGTGAATTTCCAACCCCACGCCAAACCCGCAAAATCCCCCCATGACAACCTTCCTCGCGTTCTACCAAGACCTCGGCCCAGCCCTGACCCTGCTGGTGATCGGCACCTTCCTGCTAGCTGGCACCGTCAAGGGCGTGATTGGCCTGGGCCTGCCCACCGTCGCCATGGGCCTGCTCGGTCTGGCTATGTTGCCGGCGCAGGCTGCGGCCCTGCTGATCATTCCTTCGACCATCACCAACCTCTGGCAACTGAGCTTCGGTGGGCATTTGGGCGCACTGAGCAAACGCCTGTGGCCCATGCTGTTGCTGATTTTTCTGGGGACCGGGCTCGGTTCGCTGTGGCTGGGCATGGACGGCGGTCCCTGGGTGGTGCGGGCCTTGGGCGGGGCGTTGCTGGTGTATGCGCTGTGCGGACTGTTGCTGCCGACGTTGCGCGTGCCCGTCGGCAGCGAGCGCTGGCTGGGCCCGCTGTGTGGTCTGCTGACGGGGATCGTCACTTCGGCCACCGGCGTCTTCGTGATCCCGGCCGTGCCCTACTTGCAAGCACTGGGCTTGCACCGTGACCAACTGGTGCAGGCGCTGGGCCTGTCCTTCAGCGTGTCCACCCTGGCCCTGGCCGCCGGGCTGTTCTGGCGCGGCAATCTCGGTGCCGGCGAACTGAATGCCTCGCTGCTGGCGTTGGTGCCGGCGCTGCTGGGCATGTGGCTGGGGCAAAAGCTGCGCCAGTGCATCAGTGCTGTGCTGTTCAAGCGCGTGTTCTTTATGGGCATGGCGGCCCTGGGCGGGCATCTGCTGATAGGTGGTTGACGCAATAATCAGATGGTCACTCGTGCCTGAAGGTCAAAAGTGTTTTGCCGGTCCGTGGCTTACTCACCCGAGGGGTTGCCCGTAGCCTGCGCTCATCCATTTTCAACCTTCAGGTACAACCCCATGAAAAAAGTTCTGTTGCTCAACGGCGGCAAGAAATTCGCCCACTCCGATGGCCGCTACAACAACACCCTGCATGATGCGGCGCTGGCCGTGCTGGATCGGGGTGGGCTCGACGTGAAAGTCACCCATATCGACGCCGGTTACGACGTGGCCGAAGAAGTCGCCAAGTTCCTCTGGGCCGACGTGATCATCTACCAGATGCCCGGCTGGTGGATGGGCGCCCCGTGGATCGTCAAGAAGTACATCGACGAAGTCTTCACCGAAGGCCACGGCAGCCTGTACGCCAGCGATGGCCGCACCCGTTCCGACGCGTCGCAGAAGTACGGCAGCGGCGGCCTGATCCAGGGCAAGCAGTACATGTTGTCGCTGACCTGGAACGCACCACAGACGGCATTCGATGACCCGAGCGACTTCTTCGAAGCCAAGGGCGTGGACGCGGTGTACTTCCCGTTCCACAAGGCCAACCAGTTCCTCGGTATGAGTGGCCTGCCGACGTTCCTGTGTGTGGACGTGATGAAGCGCCCCTCCATCGAGGCTGATGTGCTGCGCTACGAGCAGCATCTGGCCCAGGTGTTTAACCTGACGCTGTAATACGGCTAGTATCCACGCAGCCGTATTCACGAGGATTCACGTTGAAAGCCCGATCCGATGAGCTACAGATCTTCGTCTGCGTGATTGAATGCGGTTCGATTTCCGCTGCCGCCGAACAAGTCGGGCAGACGCCTTCGGCGGTCAGCCGCACTTTGTCGCGGCTCGAAGCCAAGCTCGACACCACCCTGATCAACCGCACCACGCGGCGCATGGACCTGACCGAAGAGGGCAAGTACTTCTTCGAGCAGGCCAAGCTGATCCTGGAGCAGATGGACGAGCTGGAAGAGCGCCTGTCGTCACGGCAGAAAACCCCGTCTGGGCGCTTGCGGATCAACGCCGCCTCGCCGTTCATGCTGCATGCCATCGTGCCGTACGTCGCCGAGTTCCGCCGCCTGTACCCGGATATCCAGTTGGAGCTCAACAGCAACGACCTGATCATCGACTTGCTGGAACAGAGCACCGACATTGCTATCCGCATCGGTGCCCTGGCGGACTCGACCCTGCATGCTCGCTCCCTGGGCTGCAGCCCGCTGCATATCCTCGCCAGCCCGGCGTACCTTGAGCAGCACGGCACGCCAACCACAGTGGCGGACCTGGCCAATCACACCTTGCTCGGCTTTACCCAGACCGAAACCCTCAACCACTGGCCGCTGCGCCATGTGCAGGGTGACCGCTGGCAGATCGAGCCGGGCATTGCCGCGTCCAGCGGGGAAACCCTGCGCCAACTGGCGTTGGAGGGGCAGGGGATTGCCTGCCTGTCGCACTTCATGACCATCGAAGACATCAACGCCGGCCGCCTGCAGTCGATCCTGGCGCCGTTCAACAGTGGTTATCGCCAACCGATCAACGCGGTGTATTACCGCAACTCGCAACTGGCCCTGCGTATCCAGTGCTTTTTGGACTTTATCCAGGAAAAGCTCGCGCGCTACGCCTGTTGACCGGCTCCTACTGGTCCGGTGCGGTGGTTTTCCGTACCATCGCCCCCTCATTTCCCGCAACGCCCCCGGTAAACCCATGAAGCTCTCTCGTCTGCGCGCCGACGCCCTGGCCGGACTCACCACGTCTTTTGCCTTGTTGCCCGAATGCATCGCCTTTGCCCTGGTGGCCCACCTCAACCCGCTGATGGGCCTGTATGGCGCCTTTATCATCTGCACCCTGACCGCGTTGTTCGGCGGCCGGCCGGGGATGGTCTCGGGGGCGGCGGGGTCGATGGCGGTGGTGATCGTCGCGCTGGTGGTGCAACACGGCGTGGAGTACCTGCTGGCGACGGTGTTGCTCGGCGGTCTGATCATGATTGCCTTCGGCCTGCTGCGCCTGGGCAAGCTGGTGCGCATGGTGCCGCACCCGGTGATGCTCGGTTTCGTCAACGGCCTGGCGATCATCATCGCCCTGGCGCAACTGGAACATTTCAAGAGCGGTGAGACCTGGCTCAGCGGCACGCCGTTGTATGTGATGACGGGGTTGGTGGTGGCGACCATGGCCATCGTCTACCTGTTGCCCCGCCTGACCCGCGCGGTGCCGCCGGCGCTGGTGGCGATTCTTGGTGTGGGGCTGGCGGTGTACCTGCTGGGCTTGCCCGCCCGCACGCTGGGCGATATGGCCCATATCGCCGGCGGCCTGCCGACTTTTGCCCTGCCGCAGATCCCCTGGACCCTGGAAACCCTGGGCATCATCGCGCCTTACGCTTTCCTGATGGCCATGGTCGGGCTGCTGGAAACCCTGTTGACTCTCAACCTCACCGACGAAATCACCGAGACCCGTGGTTACCCCGACCGCGAAAGCGTGGCCCTGGGTGCGGCGAATATGGTCAGTGGGGTGTTTGGCGGCATGGGTGGCTGCGCGATGATCGGGCAGACGGTGATCAACCTCAGCTCGGGCGGGCGCGGGCGTTTCTCCGGTGTGTTTGCCGGGGTAATGATCCTGCTGTTTATTTTGTTCCTGTCGCCGCTGATCGAGCGCATTCCCCTGGCAGCGCTGGTGGGGGTGATGTTTGTGGTGTCCCAGCAGACCTTTGCCTGGGCGTCGCTGCGGGTGATCAACAAAGTGCCGCTCAATGATGTGCTGGTGATCATCGCGGTGACGGTGATCACGGTGTTCACCGACCTGGCCACGGCGGTGCTGTGCGGGATTGTGATTGCCGCGCTCAACTTTGCCTGGCAGCAGGCGCGGGAGTTGTACGCCGATGAACATCTGGAGGCCGATGGCAGCAAGCTCTACCGGCTGCACGGCACCCTGTTCTTTGCCTCGACCACACCCTTTCTGAACCAGTTCGACCCGGCCAACGACCCGGCCCAGGTAACGCTGGATTGCCGTCACCTGAGTTTTGTCGACTACTCAGCGATTGCCGCGTTGATGACCCTGCGCGAACGCTACAGCAAGGCCGGCAAGCACCTGCGGGTGCTGCATTTGTCGGAGCGCTGCAAGAAGCTGCTCAAGCGCGCGCGGGTGCAGCACGACTGATCCTGCAGGTGTAGGCGAGGGGGGTTATGGGCCGACGAGGTTTTCCAGTTCATCGGCGCGGGTCTGGGTCATGTCCAGCACACAACCCGAGCCGTTGACCTGATCAATGCTGCCGCCGGTCGCGGAGCCGGCGAAGGCGCAATTGGCATCCCGGTATTTGATCCACAGGCGCTGTACATCTTGCAGTTGCTGCTTGCGCGGGCCCTGCTGGGCCTGCAGTGCGGTTTGGTAGGCGCTGTTCAGGCGCTTGTCCTGCACCTTGGTTTCCTGGGCGTTGCAGCCGACCATCGCGGCCGTGGTGTTGGCGGCGTCCAGGCACTTTTGCAGGGCCGGGCTGCTGTCGGCGGCCGCTGCGGTGCCGGACAACGCCAGCAGTAACGCGCTGAGGGCAAAGGTTCTACGGTTCATGACGGGCTTCCTGAAGATGATTCGGTGTGCAATCTGAGACCGGACAGTGGCCGTTGAGTTTCCCGCATTGGGCCCGGCCTGCATGTAAGAACGATCCCCTGATTTTCATCCTGAGTCTGCGGGCATGTCCCAAAGCGACAGCGCTTATCTGTGGGCGAAAATTACTTTCATAAAATTTGAAAATGCTCCTCGGTAATGATTTATGAGTTTCACAACCAATTCGACGTGACCCTTTCCGAGGAGTACCGCATGGCCGCATCACCGGGCGTCTGGCTGTTGGCATACGCTGCCATCGCCATCATTGCATTGATCGTGCTGATTGCACGTTACCGGCTCAACCCGTTTATCGTCATCACCCTGGTGTCCATCGGCCTGGCGCTGCTGGCCGGGATGCCGGCGGATACGATCATGGGTTCCTACGAGGCGGGGGTCGGCAAGACCCTGGGGCATATCGCGCTGGTGGTGGCCCTGGGCACCATGCTCGGCAAGATGATGGCCGAGTCCGGCGGCGCCGAGCAGGTGGCGCGCACCCTGATCAACCGTTTCGGCGAGCGCAATGCCCACTGGGCCATGGTGTGCATTGCCTTCCTGGTGGGGCTGCCGCTGTTTTTCGAGGTCGGTTTTGTATTGCTGGTGCCGATTGCCTTTACCGTGGCCCGGCGCGTGGGCGTGTCGATCCTGATGGTCGGTTTGCCAATGGTCGCCGGTCTGTCGGTGGTGCATGCCCTGGTGCCGCCACACCCGGCGGCAATGATGGCGGTGCTGGCGTATAACGCCTCGGTCGGGCAAACCGTGTTGTATGCGATTTTGATCGGCATCCCTACCGCGATCATCGCCGGCCCGGTGTACGCCAAGTTCATCGTGCCGCGCATCCACCTGCCCGCCGAAAACCCGCTGGAGCGCCAGTTTATCGAGCGCGAACCGCGTACCCGCCTGCCGAGCTTCGGCCTGACCATGGGCACCATCCTGTTGCCAGTGGTGCTGATGATGATCGGCGGTTGGGCCAACCTGATCTCCACGCCCGGCAGCGGCTTCAACCAGTTCCTGTTGTTTATCGGGAACTCGGTGATCGCCTTGCTGTTGGCGACCCTGGTCAGCTTCTGGACCCTGGGCCTGGCCCAGGGCTTCAACCGCGAGTCGATCCTCAAGTTCACCAACGAGTGCCTGGCGCCGACCGCCAGCATCACCCTGCTGGTGGGCGCGGGCGGCGGCTTGAACCGGATCCTGGTGGACGCCGGCGTGACCCATGAAATCCTCGGCATGGCCAACGCCTTCAACCTGTCGCCACTGGTGATGGGCTGGTTGTTTGCCGCGCTGATGCGCATCGCCACCGGCTCGGCCACCGTGGCCATGACCACCGCGTCGGGCGTTGTCGCCCCGGTGGCCCTGGGCCTGGGTTATCCACACCCGGAATTGCTGGTGCTGGCGACCGGTGCCGGTTCGGTGATCTTTTCCCACGTCAACGACGGCGGCTTCTGGCTGATCAAGGAATACTTCAATATGACGGTGATCCAGACCTTCAAGACCTGGACCGTGCTGGAGACTTTGATTTCGCTGGTCGCCTTCGGTCTGACCTACGGCCTTTCTCTTGTTTTATGAGCCTCATCCTGTAACCCGGAGACCCCATGGACATCCTCTACCAGATCCGCGCCCGCCAGGATTCCTTCAGCGCTGGCGAAGGGCGTATCGCCCGGCTGATGCTCGATGATGTGGGTTTTGCCGCATCCGCCAGCCTGGAAGAGTTGTCCCAGCGGGCCGAGGTCAGCACCGCGACCTTGTCGCGCTTTGCCCGCAGCGTCGGCTGCCGTGATTTGCGCGACCTGCGCCTGCAACTGGCCCAGGCCAGCGGTGTGGGCAGTCGCTTCCTCGACCCGGCGGGGTTGCCCGAGCAGTCGGCGTTTCATCGGCAGATCCTCGGCGATATCGAAGGGACGCTGCGCCAGCACCTGTCCGGCTTCAATCAGGCCGGTTTTGTCGATGCGGTGAACCTGCTGGGCAAGGCGCGGATGATCCACGCCTTTGGCATGGGCGGCCCCTCGAGCCTGTGCAGCGAAGAGTTGCAGGTGCGTCTGGTACGCCTTGGCTATTCGATTGCTGCCTGCCGCGATCCGGTGATGATGCGGGTCACGGCCGCCACATTGAGTGCCGAGCACGCCCTGATTGTCTGCTCCCTGACCGGCCTTACGCCCGAGCTGCTGGGCGTGGTGGAACTGGCCCGCAACTATGGCGCACGGATTGTCGCCATCACCCTGGCCGACTCGCCGCTGGCGCAGTTGGCCGACGTGCTGCTGCCGTTGCAACCGGCCGAAACCAGTTTTATCTACAAACCCACGGCGGCGCGCTACGGCATGCTGCTGGCCATTGATTTGCTCGCCACTGAACTGGCCCTGGCCATGCCGGACGACAACCAGGAACGCCTGCGCCGGATCAAGCTGGCCCTGGACGACTATCGCGGCGGCCCTGACAGCCTGCCGCTTGGAGATTGAGATGAAGTACCACACGCTGATTCGCCAGGCGCTGATCATTGATGGCAGCAACACGCCGGGGTATCTCGCTGACGTGGGGCTGCGTGAGGGGCGTATCGAGAAGATCGGCGACTTGTCGGCGGCCCAGGGCGAGCATGAAATCCAAGCCGATGGCCGTGTACTGGCGCCGGGTTTTATCGACGTCCACACCCACGATGACACGGTGGTGATCCGCCAGCCGCAGATGCTGCCCAAGCTCAGCCAGGGCGTGACCACGGTGATCGTCGGCAACTGCGGCATCAGCGCCTCGCCGGTCAGCTTGCGTGGCGATCCGCCAGATCCGATGAACCTGCTGGGCAATGCCGAGGCGTTTGCCTATCCGCGTTTCCTCGATTACCGCGCGGCGGTGGAAAACGCTCACCCGGCCCTCAACGTCGCAGCATTGATTGGCCATACCGCTTTGCGCAGCAACCATATGGACGACCTGCACCGCACCGCCACTGCCACCGAAATCGCGGCGATGCGCGAGCAACTGCAGGAAAGCCTCGCAGCGGGCGCCCTCGGCTTGTCCACCGGCCTGGCCTACGCCAGCGCGTTCAACGCCGACACCGACGAAGTGCTGCAATTGAGTGAAGAACTGACGGCGTTTGGCGCGGTGTACACCACCCATCTGCGCAGTGAATTCGAGCCGGTGCTGGAGGCCATGGACGAGGCGTTTCTGATCGGCCGCCATGCCCAGGCACCGGTGATTATTTCCCACCTCAAATGTGCCGGCGCCGGCAACTGGGGGCGCAGCCCGCAATTGCTGGCGTCCCTGGAGCAGGCGGCGAAGACCCATCCGGTGGGCTGCGATTGTTATCCCTATGCCGCCAGTTCCTCGACCCTGGACCTCAAGCAAGTCACCGATGCCTTCCGCATCACCATCACCTGGTCCACGCCGCACCCGGAAGTGGGCGGGCGTGACTTGCAGGACATCGCCGCCGAGTGGGGTGTATCCCTGCTGGACGCTGCCCGCCGCCTGCAACCGGCGGGGGCGGTGTACTACGGAATGGATGAGGCCGATGTGCAACGCATTCTTGCCCATCCGCTGTCGATGGTGGGCTCCGACGGCTTGCCGGAAGACCCGTTCCCCCATCCGCGCTTGTGGGGCGCATTCCCGCGGGTACTCGGACATTTCAGTCGTGACCTGGGACTTTTCCCGCTGCACACAGCGGTACACAAAATGACCGGCTTGTCGGCCGCGCGCTTTGGCCTGGCCGAGCGCGGGGAAATCCGCGAGGGGCATTGGGCCGACCTGGTGCTGTTCGACCCGTTGCGGGTAAGGGATGTGGCGGACTTCAAGGACCCGCAACGTGCCGCCGAGGGCATTGATGGGGTGTGGGTCAATGGTGTGTTGAGCTACTGCGACGGGCAGGCGAACGGCCAGCGGGCGGGGCGCTTCCTGGCGCGCAGTGGTGATTTGCGGCGGGGTTTTGCCCAGGTGTGATAGGGCATGAGGTGTGTCAGATTGTGCTCAATGAGGGCTTACAAAACGCAGGTTGTGGCTGTGGGAGCGCTATCTAAGATGGACGGGACTTCTTACGGAGAGCCTGTATGCACAATCAATATGAAAGCGTCAGTCATTTCGGTAACCCATCCATCTTCACTGCCTCGGTGCGCGTCGGTGACCATACGGGCGAAGCTAATGTGCCAGCCGCCAACACGCTGGCCACCTTTCCTTTTCCCCGGGATACGATCAAAGGCTGGATCCAGGAAAAAGTCTGGAGCCTGACCCATCAATGGATCGACCCTGACAAGGTCTACCTGCATAAATTTTCGTCCGCCAACAGCACGCACAGCAGTGGCGCGGTGACCGGCTGGGCGCACAGCGGCACGCCCGAGTCCTCCATGACCCTCACCGAGGCGGTCGCCAGCGATTTCTTTTCGGCACAGCGCTATGGCACCGCCGGCAGGGCCCACGGTTGAATCCAGCCTCGACTGGCGTTCACAGCACGCTCGCCTTGGGGTAGGGTGGTAGCCTGACAACAGGATGTTTTGTGGATTTGGAGAGCCTTATGCAGTTAGGAAAAGTCACCCCCATCCTGCGGATTTTCGACGAGGCCAAGGCGCTGGAGTTCTACGTCGACTTCCTGGGGTTCAAGGTGGATTGGCAGCATCGGTTCGAAGCGAATTTTCCGTTGTACCTGCAAGTGTCGCTGGGCGAGTGCGTGCTGCATCTATCCGAGCACCATGGCGACGCCTCGCCGGGCGCGGCGGTGCGGATCCAGGCACCAGGGGTGGATGGGTTCCAGCAGCAATTGCAGGCCAAGAATTATCGCTTTGCCAAGCCGGGCGTCGAGGAAACACCCTGGGGCTCGCGGGAGATGAGCATCAAGGATCCGTTTGGTAATCGGCTGGTGTTTGTCGAGGAAGGCCAGGCCTGATCGACAAATGGCAGGGGCATCAGCCGCTGTTTGTCACACCTCGTAGTGAATGGCCTGCGTGTTTATCACGTCTGGCGATTCCTGCGAGACAGCTTCGATGACCGTCAAGGCCTGAGAAGTGGAGCCGCCCCGGTTTCGGCCGGGGCGGCTTTTTGTTTACACCCGGAAATGGCTGACCATCTGCTGCAACTGGCTGCCCAGTCGTGCCAGTTCGACGCTGGACTTGGCGGTCTCGTCGCTGGCCGTTGCGGTCTGCTCCGACACATCACGCACATTGACGATGCTGCGGCTGATTTCTTCGGCCACGGCGCTTTGCTGTTCGGCGGCGGCGGCGATCTGTTGGTTCATCGACTGGATGTTCGACACCGTGCGGGTGATGTTCTCCAGGGAGACGCCGGCCTTGCGGGTCAGTTCGACGCTGCTGTCGGTCAGGCTGCGGCTGTTGTTCATCACCGTGGCCACTTGCTGGGTGCCGTTCTGCAAACCGGCGACCAGGCCTTCGATTTCTTCGGTGGACTTCTGCGTGCGCTGGGCCAGGCCGCGGACCTCGTCGGCGACCACGGCAAACCCACGGCCGGCTTCACCGGCACGTGCGGCTTCGATGGCGGCGTTGAGCGCCAGCAGGTTGGTCTGTTCGGCCACGGCCTTGATCACGTCCATCACACTGCCGATCTTGTTGCTCTCTTGTTGCAGGTGCGCCATGGCGTCGGTGGAACGCGCCACTTCGTCGGCCAGGCGTTCGATCTGGGCGATGGCTTCGGCCACCACCTTGTCGCCTTCGCGGGCCTGGCCATCGGCGGTGGATGCGGCCTGGGAAGCCTGTTCGGCGTTGCGCGCCACTTCCTGCACGGTGGCGGTCATCTCATGCATCGCGGTGGCCACCTGATCGGTCTCGATCTTCTGGCTGTTGACCCCGGCGCTGGTCTGCTCGGTCACGGCCGACAGCTCTTCGGCAGCGCTGGCGATCTGCGTGACGCCGTCGCGGATACCGGAAATCAGCTCGCGCAAGGTGCTGCCCATGCGCTGGATGCCTTGTTGCAGCACGCCCAGCTCATCGCGACGGGTCACCTGGATGTTGTGGCTCAGGTCGCCGGAAGCGATGCGCTCGACCACCGCCAGGGTTTCCTGCAGCGGGCGGGTGATCTGCCGGGTGATGACCAGCGCGGCGATAATCCCCACCAATAGCGCGAGCACGGTGCTGATCAGTTGCAGGCTGCGGGCCTGGACGCTTTCGGCGTCGCGGCGTTGCAGTTGGATGTCATACAGCGCTTCGCTGCGCGACACGATATCGGCGCCCTGCACAGTCATTTCCTGGCGGGCGAGAACGATATTGGCGTTGGCGGCTTTATACGCCTGCAGCGCAGTGCGGTAGGCGCCCAGGGCGTTTTCCAGGGCGGTCAGCTCGGTTTGCTGGGCTTCACCGAACACGTTCTTCAAGCCTTTGAGGCCATTGATCGCCGATTCGATTTGCGCTTCTGCACGGGCTTCGGTGTCCGGGTTGACGTTGCCGGTGTAGCCGCGCACTTCATAGCGCGCCACCTGGAACTCTTCCTTGGCGTGGTTGACGGCTTCGTACTGGGCGAAGCGCTCACTGCTTTCAGGCATCTGCCGCACGCTGCGGTCCAGGGCTGCAATCACCAGGCCGGCTGCGTCGGCGCGTTCGCCCATGGTCTGGCGTGCGGCGTTCCCGTTGCGGTAGGCCTCGCGCATTTTGTTCAGCGACTGCCGGTAGGCGGTGATGGTGTCTTTCTGCTCGTTGAGCAGCTTGAGGTTTTCCGGGCTCTTGAAGCTGTTGACCAACTGTTGCTGCTGCGCGGCAAAACTGTCGAGGGTGGTCTGCACATTCTGCGCCACGGCTTCGTCGCCGTTGGCGAGCATGTACTGCAGGCGCACGATGCGCAGTTTGGTCAGCGATGAATTGAGCTGGGTGATGTCGCTCATCCAGTTGCTGCGGTCGATCAGGCTGCCCAGGCTGGTCCAGCCGGTGAGTGCGAGGATCGAGGTGAGCACGAGCACCAGGCCAAAGCCCAGGCCCAGTTTCAAGTTGACGCTGATGTTGCCAAACCATGTATTCATCGAATTCCTCCAGGAACAGATTGCGTGTACATCAGTTGCTGGAAGGTCGCCCAGCCGATGGATAGTCTGGGGATATCGGCAGGCAGGGCGAGAGCTGAAACGGTTTTTTAATCAATGTGGGATTCGTGGATGAGTGGTCACTTTTGAAAAGCTGACTTCCCTTTGTGGCGAGCGGGCTTGCCCGCGTTGGGGGAGGAGTAGCGCCCCCCCAGGAGAGGGGACTGCTGCGCAGTCCAACGCGGGCAAGCCCGCTCGCCACAACAAGCCCGCTCGGCACAACACGGCCGCTGGTCAGGGGGATCAGCTTGTGGGCAGGATGCTCAGGACCAGGCACGACGCCGCATCCCGGCTCAGGTGCAGGCGATTGTGCGCAATGCGCGGATGGCTGGCCTGGCCCTCTTTCTCGGCGCTGTTGGGGTTGACGTCGAAGCGCGGGAAATTGCTACTGGAAATGTCCAAGCGCAGGCGATGGCCTTGTTTGAACAGATTGCAGGTGGCAAATGGCTCGATGTTTACCTTCACCCGCTCGCCGGGTGTCAACGGTCTGGGCTGCTCCCAATCGTCGCGATAGCGGCAGCGGCGGATGCCGTCGGTGATGTTCATCGCAAAGCCTTCCGGGTAAGCGGCGCTCGGCGGGTAGACATCCACCAGCTTGGCGGTGAAGTCGGTGTCCGGCGCGTCGCTGTCGATCCACAGCTCGATCTGCACCGTCCCGGCGACGATCAGGTCTTCGCTCAGGGGCGCGGTCTGAAAGCTCAGCACATCGTCGCGCTCGCACAGGGGGCGATTGTCACCCCGGGTGCCAAAAAAGTCCGGGCGTTCACGCTGGTCGAAGGCGCCGCCGACAAAAATCGGCGCGCCGGATGTCAACGCACCGCCCACGGTCGGCACCGGGTTGGCCGGGTCGGCGTAGTAACCCAACACAGCTTCGTCAGCGCTGGGCGCAACCTCGGTCAATTGCCGTTGCGCATCCAGGTACAAGGTCAGCGACTGGGTGCCAGGCAGTGGCCATTGCTCGCTCTGCAGCCAGCGACCGCCATGTTGCAGGCGCCCCTGCTCATCCGGCAAACCGCTGCCACCGCCCATCAAGAACACCTGCACCTGGGCCGGCGGTGGCTGCGTCCCGGGCTTGAGTGATTGCTCGAACCATTGCAGGCGGCAACTCAACCAATCCTGCGCCACCTGGCCGTCAAACGCGGCCTGGGCACCGAACTCCACATCGCCGCTATGGCTGATATTGCGGTCACCGTGCAACCACGGCCCCATGATCAACCGTTGCGGCGCGCTGCTGGCGCGGTTGAAGGCGGTGTAGTTGGCCAGGGTCGAGCTGACATAAGCGTCGTACCAACTGGACATGAACAGCACCGGAATATCCGGCAAGCGCCCGTAGTGACCTTCGGCATAAATTCCCGATTTCTGCCAGTAGGGGCCGAAGGTGCCCTGGGCCCATTGCTCCAGCAGATAGGCTTCGTATTCGGGCACATGACGCAACGGCGATTGGCCCGCCTGCCAGGGCATGCGGCGGAACCATTCATGGATGTCTTCGTCTTCCAGCGCCTGGCGCACCTGTGGGTCGGCCAGGGCGAGCGGGCTTTCTTTGGCCTGGCGAAACGCCCAGGTGGCCTGCTTGAGTTCAAACGCACCGCCCTGGCGAATCCCGCATTGGTAGGCGTTGGCGAAGCCGCCGCTGTCGAGCACCATGCTGCTCAGGCCCGGCGGGTGCAGGCAGGCCATCGCCAGTTGGGTGTGGGCCGCGTAGGACAGGCCCATGCTGCCGATCTTGCCGTTGCACCATGGCTGGCGAACGATCCAGGCCAGGGTGTCGAAACCGTCTTCGCCCTCGGCGGTGTACTTGGTGAACACCCCTTCGGAAGCGTAGCGCCCGCGACAATCCTGGAAGATCGCGACAAATCCCTGGGCGGTAAAACGCGCTGCCATTTGCTCGCGGGAGATGTGCTGGCCGTCGAGCTGTTTTTCCGAGCGCGACGGTTTGCACTTGTCATAGGGCGTACGTTCGATCACCACCGGATACGGCCCTTCACCGCCCGCCGGCAGGTAGATATCGGTGGCCAGGTGGATGCCGTCGCGCATGGCGATCATCTGGTTGTGCAGGGTTTGCATAGGTAAAACACTCATCGACTCAGTATCCGGTTTGCACGGCAATGGCCAGCAGCACCATCGCCAGTACCGCATAGATCAGGAACAGCGGCAGGATGTAGCGCGCCCATTGGCCCCAGCCGACGTTGGCGGTGGCCAGCAGCACCAGCAGGCCGCTGGAGGTCGGGGTGATCATGTTGGTCAGGCCGTTGCCCATCAAAAAGGCAAACACCGTGGTTTGCGGGCTGACCCCGGACAACTGGCCCAGTGGCCCGAAGATCGGCATGGTCACTGCGGCCTGGCCGGAGGTGGAGGGGATCAGCACGTCCAGCCCCAGTTGCGCGAAGAACATGCCGTAGGCCGAGACCACTGGCCCGTGGTCGCCCACCAGGTTGGCCAGGCTGTTGACGATGGTGTCCAGCACCTGGCCGGTGCTGAGGATGATTTCCACGGCGGTCGCCAGGCCGATCAGGACGCCGGCGATCAGCACCTTCTTCATGCCATCGACAAACGCGCTGGCGGCAGTGCTCGCGGCCAGGCCGGCGATCACAGCGAAGGCCACGGTCAGCAGCAGGTAGAACGCCGACAGCTCATGGTATTTCCAGCCCCAGCGGTTCGAGGCATACACCAGGAAGCCGATGCCGCCGCCCAGCACCAGCAGGTTCAGCAGGTGGCGAATCGGCAGGGGTTTGCTTTCAAAGGTGATCTGCGCGCTGGCATCAAAGCCGTGTTTGCGAATGCTCCACAGCACAAACGCGATACCCACCAACAGGAAGGTGCAATAGGCCGCGACGCGCATGCTCAAGCCGCTGAAGATCGGCAGGCCGACCATCGGCTGGGCCACGGACAAGGCCACCGGGTTGGAGATGGACGCCAGGTAGCCGATCTTCACCGAGATGGTGACGATGGCCAGGCCAATCAGGTTCGACAGCCCCAGGCGGTTGGCCATGGCCACCATCAACGGCACGATCAGGATGAATTCCTTGGCCAACCCCATAAAGGTACTGCCAGCGGAAAACACCAGCATCAGGCTCGGCACCAGCACGTAGATATTGCCTCGTGTCATGCCTAGCAGGCGCTCCAGCCCGGCGTCGATCACCCCGGCCTTGTTCAGCACGCCGAACATGCCGCCGATGAACAGCACCATGAAAATCAACGCCGCACGCTTTTCGATGCCTTGGGGAATGGCCATGAAACCTTCCACCAACGATACCGGGCGGGCCGTTGTGTCGCCGGCCTTGCGGGGTTCCAGGGAGAACAGTTGGCTGAAGGAATCCTGCTTTTCCAGCACCTGATACGAGCCCGGCACCACCAGGCCATTCTGACGCTGGAACTTGCCGGCATTCACCGCGTAGGTGAAGGCGACGGCGAGCAGGACGATACTCAGCAGAATGATCGCCGGGTTGATTTGCTTGCGTTGCACGGGTTTGTCTGCGGCCGCCTCGGTGGGCGACGGGGTACGGAGGATCTGCGGTTCGGTCATGCTGGCGGCCCCGGCGCGGCCCCCGTCTGAGCGGGGTGCGTGCGCTGTTATTGTTGTGGGTAGTGACGCTTGGTTGGGCGGACACTAGGGCATCGCGCGCAGGCCCACAACGTTATGCGTGGTGCGGGTTGGGGTATGCGTTTTACGCAGCGCTCGGGATACCGAGAGGGGATTCTGGTCTCCGACCGCGCAGAGGGTTACGGGATTTTCGCAATGGGATTCAGGCGCTGCTTGAGGTGCTCGGCAAATGCCGTTACCAACTGCGGGCGCGGTTCGTCGGCACGAAATGCCAGGCCAAACTCATAGGGCAACGCCGGGCGAAACGGTCGGCTGACAATCGGCAGGTGCATGAAGTGGCTGGCCAGCAAACCATTGACGATCGACACCCCCAGGCCTTCGGCGACAAAGCTGCAGGCGGCGCCCACCGAGTGCACTTCGACCCGTACCTGGGGCGTCAGGTTGGCGGCGCGGAACATCTGGTTCAACTCGGTACGCACTGCCCGTTGCCGGCCCAGCATCACCAACGGCACATTGCGCAGATGCTGCACCTCGATGAACGGGTGGCGGCTCAGTGGATGGTCGGCCGGCATCACGCACACGCCTTCGGTGTGCAGTACCGGCTCGATATCAAAGTCGGGGATCTCGGTGGGCAGGCGTACAAAACCCAGGTCGGCGGAGCGGTCCAGCACGGCGCGCTCGATCATGTCGTAGGAACCGGTCAGCAGCTCGACCACAGTGTCGTCATGGTCCTTGAGAAAGTCCGCAACAATACGCGGCAACAATTCCTGGGTCATGCTGGTGGGCACGCCGACTTTAAGCAGGCTTTTGCGCGAGCGGCCGACGCGCATTTCGTCCGCCAGACGCTGGATCCGCTGCATGCCGTCCACCAGGCCGGCGACTTCGGTGAGCAGTTCCTCGGCCTCTGGCGTGGCCATCAACCGGCCCTTTTTGCGCAGGAACAGGGCAAACCCCAGGGCGTCTTCCAACTGGCTCAACAGGCGGCTGACCGCAGACTGCGACAAGCCCATACGGGTGGCTGCGCCGATGGTCGAGCCGGTGGACATGATCGCCTTGAAGGCTTCGAGTTGCTTGAGATTCACCGTGGATTTCCTGTCGAAGGGCGGCTTTGCGCATAGCGTCATGCGCTTCTCGCATAACGTTGTGGGGCGTTCGGCAAGCCGTTAGTGTCCGCCCCAATGTGACCTGGCGTCCAGCCTGGCACACGGAGCAACTGCCCATAAAAATCGACAATACGGCATTGAGGAAACAGTTATGCGTGAGCTTTTCACCAGGGGTGGCGTGGTCACCGTCGGGGTGCTGGCGAGTCTGTCGCCGTCGCTGATGGCCCAGGGGTTCTGGGAGGATTCCCATGGCAAGCTGACCCTGCGCAATTACTATTTCAACGACGGTTATCGCGACGGTGGCGAGGACCGCAAGGAATGGGCGCAAGGCTTTTTGCTCAACCTGCAGTCGGGCTACACCGAGGGCACCGTCGGCTTTGGCCTGGATGCCCAGGGGCTGTCGGGGATCAAGCTCGACTCCAGCCGCACCCACGCCGGCACCGGTTTGTTGCCGGTCCACGATGATGGGCGCGCCGCCAATGAATTCTCCAGCCTCGGCGTGACCGCAAAAATGCGCATCGGCGCTGCCGTGGTGAAAACCGGCACCTTGCTGCCCAAGATCCCGGTACTGGTGCATAACGACGGGCGCCTGCTGCCCCAGACATTTCGCGGCACCCAGGTCGAATACACGGGCATCCGCAACCTGTACCTGCACAGCGGGCACCTGGATCAATTCAAACTGCGTAACTCCAGCGACAGCGTGGATATTTATCCACAGGGCTACAGCGGCAAAAAGGGCAGCGACTTCGACTTCGCCGGTGCCACCTATGCCTTCACGCCTACGCTCAGTGGCACTTGGTACTACGGGGAAATGCGCGAGTTCTATCGCCAGCAATTCCTCGGCCTGGTGCATAAGCAGCCGTTGGGCGCGGGGAGCCTGACCAGTGACTTGCGCTACTTCATCAGCAATGAGGCCGGCGAGGCGCGTAACGGCAAGGTCAACAGCGACATGTTCAGTGGTCTGTTCACCTATCGGCTGGGGCCACAGGCGTTGGGTGTGGGCTACCAGAAAGTCAGTGGCGACACCGCGCTGCCCTATGCCAGCGTGTCCACGGTGTACTCGTTCAGCAACGCCGGGGTCGGCAAGTTTATTCAGGCCGGTGAGCAAACCTGGATGCTGCGCTATGACTACGACTTTGCCGCCGTGTTGCCGGGCCTGAGCTTTATGACCCGTTACTACAAGGGCCAGAACGGCGACTTCAAGGGCCGCGAAGCCCGCGAGTGGGAGTCCGACACCCACCTGCGCTATGTGATCCAGGACAGCACCCTCAAAGGCCTGGGCGTGGAGTTGCGCAAGGCCACCTACCGTTCCACCTATGCCAGTGACCGCGATAACTACCGGGTCTACCTGACGTACGATTTGGCGCTTTGGTAGGCCTTACTGTTCGACAAAGGAGTAGGGCCGGCTGCCCACGGTGATCTGCTTGAGAGCGGTGACCGGGGTGGTCAGTTGCTCGATACGGTCCAGCAACGCCAGGTTGCCCGGCCTGGCATCGAGATAGGCACGCAGTTGTGCCTCGGTCTGCAGGATCGGCAAGTTGTTCAGGGTGTAAAACACAGTGGCGCCGGCCACTCGCTCGTTGGGCTGGTACAGCACCACCCTGTGGCCTTGGGCCTGAAATGCCTGGATTTGGCGGGTCAGCGGTACAAAGGACTCACGCCGGTCGGCCTTGGGCGCATACCAGATAGCAGCGCCCAGGTAGCAGGCAATCACCACGGCAAACACGCCGCTGATCAAGCCACGGCGATAGGCGGGCACGCGGCTGAGCAGAACCGCGCCATATTCGGCCGCGAGGACCGCCGCCGCCGGGGTCAGGGCCATCAGATACACGATGCGTTTGCTCGAGGCGAAGGTCAGCAGGGTAAATTGCGCCACCAGCCACAGGCTGAAAAACAGCAGGTAACGATTGCTCGCCAGGCTTTTGCGAAAGTGCCACAGGCCCAGGTACACCAGGATATTCCACGGCAAAAAGGCCTCGGGCAGTTTGGCCAGGTAGTAGTAGATCGGCTCGTAATGCCCGGCTTCGACGAAGGAGCCGCTGAAACGTCCGACGCTGTTGGTCCACAACACCTCACCGACCGCCTGCATCCCACCCCGTTGATACAGAAACCCCAGCCAGATAAATAACGGCACCAGCGCCAGTAGAGTGAACATGCCCGGGCGCAGCCATTGGCTGGGCCGCACGCGCTTGTCCAACAGGCTGGTGCAGGCCAGGTAGGCAAAAATCACAATGCCCGGCATCGCCAGGCCCAGCACGCCTTTGCTCAAGGTGGCGATGGCCATCCCCAAGGTAAACAGCAGCCATGTGCCGATATTGGCGCCGGGCTGGGATTCCGGGCGGGTGGCCTGGTAGAACGCTAGCAGCGCCAGGGTCACGCCGAGGCTGAGCAACGCATCCTCACCCACGCCGCGCACGTTGCTCCAGTAACTGGCCATGGTCGCCAGCACCAGCGCGGCGCCAAACGCCAGGGACGTAGGCCGGCCGAAGCGGCGCAGCATGCCGTACAGCAGCATCACACTGAACAACCCGGCAAACGCCGAGGCCAGTCGTACCGCGCCGGTGCTGGCGCCAAACAGGCGGATCGCCCCGGCATCCAGCCATAGGCTCAAGGGTGGTTTTTCCAGGAAGGGCTCACCGAACAGGCGCGGCACCACCCAGTCATTGTCCAAGTGCATGGCCATGGCAATCCCGGCCACTCGGGCTTCGGTGGAGCCTTGCAACTCGTGATTGCCCAGGGCCACGAAGAACAGCAGACCGGCAAGCAGCAACAACAGCGGGGCAGGGCGTGTCATGGGGTGAGTTACCGGATGCTAGGGGGCAGCGTTGGAGTATACGAAGGCAATCCTTAACGAATTGTGAACGGAGTGCCCGTTGCGGATTGGCCTGCCAGGTGGTCTGGAAGTGGTCGGTTCGCCGCCGCCTTGGAAACCTACCATTGCCGGGTCCCGATCCATCCCGGAACGGGCTTCCCGATAGGAGAACGCGATGAGTAACGATCCACAGGCAATCGTGGTCAGGGCAGTGCAACCTGAAGACTATGAGCAATGGCTGCAACTGTGGCTGGCGTACCAGGACTTTTATCAAGTCAGCCTGGATGAGACCACCACCCGCACTGCCTTCAGCCGCTTGCTCGATACCAATGAAGCCATGGCCTGTGCCGTGGCGGTGCAGGGCGATGAGTTGGTGGGGCTGGTGCATGCGCTGTTGCATCGTTCGACCTGGGCGGTCGCCGACTTCTGCTACCTCGAAGACCTGTACGTGGCCCCCACGGTACGCGGCGGCGGTACCGGCAAACTGTTGATCGAATGGGTCCAGCGCTATGCGCAACACCACGGCTGCGCCCGGTTGTACTGGCATACCCAGCAGACCAATAAGCGTGCGCAGAAACTCTACAACTGGATCGCCGAGGACTCGGGCTGCATTGAGTATCGGATGGCTCTGTAACACCCGACGGCAAAGCTCGCCGATATTGCTCGTGGACATATCGGCGGCATCGCACAAAGATGCATGCTTTTTTACCCCTTGGCCAAGTCAATGACCCACAACCTTGAAATGGACACGCTGAAGATCCGCCTGACGGACCCCAAGCTGGCCTCCCTGGATTTGCGTGTGCGGGTGCAGCGCGTGCTGCGCCAGTTGATCCTGGAGGGCATTCTTGCGCCCGGCAGCCGGTTGCCCGCCACGCGTACGTTGGGCAAGTCACTGGGCATTTCCCGGGATACCGTAGAAATGGCCTACGTCCAACTGCAACTGGACGGTTACCTGTGCCGGCGTGAAGGTTCGGGTAGTTACGTTTCCGAGAAGATCGGGCCGAGCCTGCTGGGCGCACGCAAGCGCCAGCCAGTGGTGGCGAACCAGGTCGCGGCGCTGAGTGCCAGGGGCGCGCAGATCCTTGCCAGCGGCGGGGTGACTGACCAGCAAGTGGTCAAGGCGTTTGCCACAGGGCTGCCGGAAACGCGCACCTTCCCTGTGGGCATCTGGGAGCGCCTGCACCGCCAGGCATTGAAGGATTACCGCCCGAATCTGCTGTTGCATGGCGACCCGCAAGGCGCCGAACCCCTGCGCCAGGCCATCGCCGACTACCTGAACCTGGAACGCGGGGCGCGGGTCACGCCGGATCAGGTGCTGGTGCTGTCGAGTACGCGTCAGGCCCTGTATTTGTGCGCGCAGGTGCTGGTGGATGAAGGCCAGCCGATCCTGATGGAAGACCCCGGTTACTTCGGCGCCCGCAAGGCGTTTGAAATGTCCCAGCTCAAGGTGGTACCGGTTGCGGTGGACGCCAAAGGCCTGTGTATCGACGCCCTGCGCGCCGACCGCAGCGGCGCCAACGCCGTGTATGTCACGCCGTCCCATCAATACCCCACTGGCGCCACCCTGGCGCTGGAGCGGCGCCTGGACCTGATCGCCTGGGCCGAACAGCGCCAAGGCTGGATTATCGAGGACGACTACGACAGCCAGTTTCACTATGAAGGTTTGCCGACCGCGTGTGTGCAGGGCCTGGACAGCTCCCAGCGCACGATCTACCTCGGCACCTTCAGCAAATCCCTGTACCCCGGCTTGCGCATGGGCTTTATGGTGCTGCCCCGGGAGTTGGTCAAACCCATGACCTACGCCCGCAGCATCCTCGACGGCCATACCCCGCAAATCGCCCAACTGACCCTGGCGCGGTTTATGAGCGACGGGCATTTCGGCAGCCATATCCGTGCAATGCGCAAAATCTACGGCGAGCGACGTGATGCCATGGCCGAGGCGGTGGAGCGCCACTTGAGCCATGTGGTCACCGCCAGCTTGCCGCCCGGTGGCTTGCAATTGCCCTGTGTGCTGCATGAGGGATGGTCGGAGCTGGAGACGATTCGCCAGGCGGCGCGGGTGGGTATCCAGTTGCCGGGCCTGACGCGGCTCTATGCCCGGCCACCGGCACGGGGCGGCTGGTTGCTGGGGTTCTCGGCGCTGACACCCAGTGAAATCGAGAGTGCCAGCCGGCAGTTGGCCAAGGTGCTCAAGAGTGGTCTGGCGCAAGGCGGCGAAGTGGACTGAAAGGCCGGGCCGGTGCTTGTTAGCCTGTGCGGCCTCAACACAAGGAACGCGCCATGAACCGACCCGCCCCACGCCTACGCCTCGCCGACTACCTGTCCCCCAGCATCAGCGCGCTGATTTCGGTCATCGTCAATTACGCGGGCACCTTTGTCCTGGTGTTCCAGGCTGCCCACCTGGCGCAGTTGAGCGCGGCGCAAACCGCTTCCTGGGTCTGGTCGGTGAGTATTGGCGTGGGCGTGACCGGCGCGTGGTTGAGCTACCGCTACCGCGAGCCGATCATCACGGCGTGGTCGACGCCGGGGGTGGCCTTTCTGGCGACGGTCATGCCGTTTACACCGTATGCCGAAGTGATCGGCGCCTATGTGATGTGTGCCCTCGGTTTTATCGTGCTGGGACTGAGCGGTGCGTTTGAGCGCTTGGTGCGGCTGATCCCCGGTGGCATTGCGGCGGGTTTGCTGGCGGGGATTCTCCTGCAGTTTGGTGTGGCGGCCTTTGGTGGCGCCAGTGCGGACCCGCTGCTGGTGATTGTTCTGGTGGTGTCCTACGCGGTGCTGCGCCGCTTCACTTCACGGTATGCGATGGTCGGGGTTCTGTTGATTGGCCTGGGGCTGCTGCTCGCCCAGCAGCGCCTTGACCTGCACAGCCTGGAGCTGCAACTGGCCGCCCCGGTGTTTGAAATGCCGCACTTTTCCATCGCGGCGTTTTTTGGCGTGGCCTTGCCGCTGTTCGTGATTACCCTGACCGGGCAATACATCCCCGGCATGCTGGTGCTGCGCAACGACGGGTTCAAGACCAGCGCCAACCCGATCATCACCGTCACCGGCCTGGGGTCTTTGTTGATGGCACCGTTCGGCGCCCACGCGTTCAATGTCGCAGCGATTACGGCGGCGATCTGCACCGGGCGCGATACTCATCAGGACCCGTCCAAACGCTACATCGCCGGGTTGGTGTGTGGGGCGCTGTACATCCTGGTCGGGGTGTTTGGCGTGACGTTGGCAACCTTGTTTATGGTCCTGCCCCGCGCGTTTATCACCACCTTGGCGGGCCTGGCGCTGCTCGGTGCCATCGGTTCAAGCCTGGCCAATGCGATGGCCGATACACGCACCCGGGAAACCGCGTTGATCACCTTTTTGGCAACGGCGGCCAATGTCACGTTGCTGGGCATTGGCGGCGCGTTCTGGGGGCTGGTGGCGGGGTTGCTGGTGCATGGGGTGATTCACGGTGGGCGCCGGGTTGAGACGCGTGCGGCGGGCTAAAGGAGTTCGGCGCGCTTCACCGTGATACCCAGCGGGCCACTGAGCTTTTCGACCCTGACCTTGCCACCCGCCCCAAGCGCATCCGGGTGGCAGATTTTTATATGTTTTTCGAGTTCTCGATCGTAGACCTGCAACCCGCTGCACCCCTTGCCGCCGGAGGTGTATTCGTAGCGGGCGATGTAGTCACCCGGTCTTGTGCTGGAAAAAAACACAAGCAATGACAACACGAAAAATTCGGCCACGGCGATAACGGCGAGCGCCGAGATCGCCTCTTCCAGCGAGTCCATTATTGTAAATTTGAGGCGCGGATTCCTGCGCCGCACCCCCATCACAAATGCCACCGCAGCCAAAAGGGGCGATGTCACCAGGCAGATCATCACGCTCAACGTATTGAAGTACACGATGCGGTCGAGCCAGAACACCCATAACCCGATTGTTGCCACGAAAAGTAGTACGCCCAGGCCGACGAGCAGGCGTGTAGAGGTCAGCGGTCTTCTCAATTCAAATGGCTTCCATGCATTGAAGGAAAGGGGTAAACGCGGCAGGCACTGTGTTTGGGTCGGATAAAACAGCAGGGAGTATAAACTTCTACTTGTCTCTAATGAGAAGTATTATCATACGCACTTCCCGTCAGCTGCCAGTCCGGAAATCACCTCGATGGCCTCATCCTCTTCCTCCCACCGCGCTGTGGGTGAGCTCTACGCCCAGCATCACGGCTGGGTGGTGCAGTTGCTGCGGCGCAAGCTGGGTGGGCAGGAGCAGGCACTGGACCTGGCTCAGGATACCTTCGTGCGCATCCTCAGCAGTGGGCCCTTGCCGCTGTTGCGTGAGCCGCGGGCTTATCTCACCACGGTCGCCAGCCGCCTGTGCGGCCAGTATTTTCGCCGCCAGGCCCTGGAGCGTGCGTACGAACAATCCCTGTTGATCCTCGAGCCGGAACACGCGCCGTCGCCGGAGACCCGCTTGTTGGTACTTGAAGCACTGGATGCGGTCGGGCAGGTGCTGGACGGGCTGGGGAGCAAGGTGCGGGAGATTTTCCTGCTGTCGCAGTTGGACGGCCTGACTTATCCACAGATCGCCGAGCAACTGGGCCTGACCGTGAATGTTGTGCAAAAGGCCATGCTCAAGGCCTATCGGCATTGTTACCTGGCGGTGTACCAGGCATGACGATGTTCCAGCCAACCGACGATCAATTGTTGGATGAATACGTGCTGGACCAGGCGCTGATGTGGATGGTCACCCTGCAATCGGGCGTCAGCGGCACCGCCGAGCAACGCGCGTGTGCAGCCTGGCGCAATGCAAATCCCCAGCATGAACTGGCCTGGCAGCGCTTGACCGGCTTGAGCCGCGACCTGCGTAGCAGCACCGTTGCCCTGCCGGCGCCCGCCGCCCGCCAGTTGTTGCGGGCGCGCAGCCTGACCTCGCGGCGCACGCTGCTCAAGGGTTTCGCCGGCCTGGGGATTGCGGCGGCCATGGGCCTGGGTGTGCGCGAGCGCGTGGTATTGCCGGAGTTGTTCAGTGACTACCGCACCACCACCGGCGAGCGGCGGCCCTTGCAGTTGGCCGGCGCTGGCGCGGTGCAACTGGACACCCAGACGGCGGTGGATGTGCGCGGCCCGCAATTGGCCCTGAACCAGGGGCGCTTGCTATTGGCGACGGCGGCGGACACCTTCGTCGGCGTCAAGACCGCCCATGGCTGGGTACGGCCGGTGGCGCTGTCGCGGCTTATCATCAGCCAGGATCTGCCAGGCCAGCGCGGGACCCTGGTGCAAGTGCTCGCAGGCCATGTCTCGATCGAACCGCAGCAAGGTGGCCGGGTGTCGATCGGCGCCGGCCAGCAGTTGGCCTTCGACAGCCGCCAAAGCGGCCCGGCACAACCCCTCGCGCCCGCCGCCGATGCCTGGAGCCGTGGCTTGCTGATTGCCGAGCGCATGCCGCTGGCCCAGGTGGTCGATCAGCTCAACCGTTACCGGCGCGGGGTGTTGCGCTGTGACCCGGCGGTTGCCGGTCTGCAAGTCTCGGGTTCGTTCTCCCTCGACCGCCCGGATGCCAGCCTCGACCTGCTGGCCAAGGTGCTGCCGGTGCGCGTGCAGCGGGTCTTCGGCTACCTGGCGACGGTGGTGGCGGCCTAGGTAAAAAATTTCCATGGGGCCGGCAGTATTTGCCATCTCGTGCATCAAGACAGGGAAGACGCTGAATAAGAGCGCCCCCAACCTTTCACCACAGGACAGTCTTTATGCACAGCCGCGTCACTCCGCTTGCCAGCGCCCTGCGCGCCATAATCGTTGGTTTAACTGTGGCAACGGCCAGCCACGGCGCCATGGCCGCCACTGCGCAACCGGCGACCGAACAAGCCTCGCGCCAGTCCTACGACATTGCTGCCGGCAGCCTGGACCGCGTGCTGGGTGCTTTCGGCAATCAGGCGGGCGTGATGATCGCCATCGATTCGGCGCTGGCCAAGGGTGTGCACAGCCAGGGCTTGCACGGCAGTTTTGCCCTGGCCGAGGGGCTTGAACGCCTGCTGGCACCGCTGGGCCTGCAGGCCGAGTATGAGCAGGGCAGCTATCGCGTGGTGGCGCGGGCCGCCGTAGACGGGCAAGTGCAATTGCAGGCCACGCAGATCAGCGCCAACCAGTTGGGCTCGATCACCGAAGGCACTGGCTCCTACACCCCGGGCACCATTGCCACCGCCACGCGGATGGTGCTCACCCCACGGGAAACGCCGCAATCGATCTCGGTGGTCACGCGCCAGGTGATGGATGACTTCGGCCTCAATGCCATCGACGACGTGATGCGCCACACGCCCGGCATCACCGTGTCGACCTACGACACCGAGCGCACCAACTACTATTCCCGCGGTTTTTCCATCGTCAACTTCCAGTACGACGGCATTCCCACCCTGCGCGACGCCCAGTACTCGGCGGGGCAGACCCTGACCGACATGGCCCTGTATGACCGCGTCGAAGTGCTCAAGGGCGCCACCGGCCTGCTCACCGGCGCGGGCGGTCCGGGCGGTACCATCAACCTGATTCGCAAGAAGCCGACCTCGGAGTTCAAGAGCAGCATCGAACTGGGCGCCGGCTCTTGGGACAACTACCGCTCGCAGATCGACGTCAGCGGCCCGTTGACCGAAACCGGCAACGTGCGCGGCCGGGCCGTGGCGGCGTACCAGGATAAAAAATCGTTCCTCGACCACTATTCGCGCAAAACCGGCGTTTACTACGGCATCCTTGAATTCGACCTTGATCCCGACACCCTGCTGACCCTGGGTGCCGACTATCAGGACAGCGATCCGAAAGGCTCCAGCTGGACCGGTACGCGGACCATCTTCGACCCGGCTGGCAACAAACTGGACCTGCCGCGCTCGTTCAACAACGGGCCAAAGTGGAGCAGTTGGGAGCAGTACACCCGCACCCTGTTCGCCACCCTGGAACACACCTTCGACAATGGCTGGGTGACCAAGGGGCAGTACAACCATCAGATCAACGGCTACAACGCGCCCCTGGGCTACATCTCCCAGGACTCCCTGAGCGCCAGCTCGATCTTTGCGCGTAAATACACCGGCGAGACCACCAGTGAAAGCGTCGATGTGTACGCGTCCGGGCCGTTTGAGTTGCTTGGCCGTGAGCATCAACTGGTGGTGGGCCAGTCGTTGTCCATCTCCAAATGGAAGGGCAAGGACTACGGCAGCGCGACCTATTTCGACAACTCCTACGACTTCTACAAGTGGCACGGCGAAGCCATCGAGCCGCTGTGGAACCAACCGACCAGGATCAACGACGAAACCACGCGCCAGACCGGCAGCTACATCACCGGGCGCTTCAGCCTGATGGATGACCTGCACCTGCTGCTGGGCACGCGCATCGCCAACTACCAGGTCACGGGCACCAGCGACACCCGGGAAAGCGGCAAGGTCGTGCCCTATGCCGGCCTGACCTACGACCTCAACGACAACTTCACGGCCTACGCCAGCTACACCGAAATCTTCCAGCCACAAACCCAGTATCGCGACCGTACGCGCACCATGCTTGATCCCAACGAAGGCAAGAACTACGAACTGGGCATCAAGAGTGAGTTCTTCGACGGGCGCCTGAACGCCAGCCTGGCTTACTTCGAGGTCCACGAAAAAAACCGCCCGGTTGCTGATACGGCCTACAACTCCCAGCCGGGCGTGGACTACTCCTACATCGGCACTAAAACCGAGACCAAGGGCTACGAAGCGGAAATCTCCGGCGAACTGAGCCCCGGCTGGCAGCTACAGGCCGGCTACACCCACAAGATCGCCCGCGATGCCGACAAGAAAAAGGTCGCCACCTGGGAGCCGGAAGATCAACTGAGTTTCTACACCAGCTACAAACTCCAGGGCCGCCTGGACAAACTCACCCTGGGCGGTGGCGCGCGTTGGCAGGCTGCCGGTTGGCAAAACGTCAACAACCCCGGCACGCGCCAGAGCGAAAAATTCACCCAGGACCCGTACTGGCTGGTGGACCTGATGGCCCGTTATCAATTGACGGAAAACCTGTCGGCCACGCTCAACGTCAACAACCTGTTCGACAAGGCGTACTACACCAATATCGGCTTCTACGACTCGGCGTATTACGGCGACCCGCGCAATGTGATGGTGACTACGCGCTGGGATTTCTAGGCCGCAAACGTCCCTGAAAACACCCATTCAACCGGCCCGGTAAGCAGCACCGGGCCGGTGCCACGCCATTGCACCGTGACGCTGCCTCCATCACATTCAACCTCAACGCAATCGTCCAGCAGCCCCCGACGTATCCCATTGATCGCCGCACCACACGAGCACGAGCCAGACCCCAACGGCACGCCACCACCGCGCTCCCAAATGCGCAGCCGGATATGCCTGCGGTTGATGACTTTGACGAAATGCACATTCGTGCGCGCGGGAAACAGCGGGTTGGTTTCAATCAACGAGCCGACGGCCGCGATGTCAATGTTCGCCAGATCATCGACAAAATAGGTGCAGTGCGGATTACCCATGCTGCATGCGGTGGGCTCTCCGGCCAGTGGCAGCCGTAGGCTATCCAAGGCCGTGGCCAAGGGGATCTGCGACCAGCTGAGCAGCGGTTCGCCCATGCTCACGGTAATCGCGCCGCTGGTGGTTTGTTCGCAGGTCAGCAGGCCACGGTTGGTTCGCAGTATCACCGAGGTGCTGTTGGATTCGCGCATCAAACGCTCGGCAACCCCTCGCGTGGCGCTGCCACAGGTATCCAGCGCAGAACCATCGGCATTCCAGAACACCACCCGCGCCTGTGCATCGTCGCAAGCGAGCATCACCGCCAGTTGGTTGAAGCCAACCCCACGCTGGCGATCCCCCATGCGCTTGGCCAGGGCGCTGGTGATAGGGTGGGTGGCGTTGCGTGCGTCGACAACGACAAAATCATCGCCATTGGCGTGCATCTTGTGAAAGTTCAGCGGCATGGCGAAGTCCTGAGGTCATCGTGATTTGCGCGCGGGTAGAGGCGTCAATTGTCGGCTTGCTCGACCAGCCAGTCGATCAGCGCCTTGAGCCGTCTGGGCAGGGTTTCGTGGGCGGGGTGGACCAGATAGTAGCCATAGTTGAACGCCTCCCTGAACCCGCCGAACGGCAGCACCAGTTCGCCATCTTGCACACGCTTGCGCACCAGTTGCTCGCGGCCAATGGCCACGCCGGCATGGTTGATCGCCGCGAGGGTGCTCAAGTCGGAGCGGTCAAAGGTCATGAAGCGGCTTGGCAGTTCGCTGCTGTCGCCCACCGCATCCAGCCATAAACGCCATTCTGCATCGAATGAAATGTTGTCCCATGCCGCCACATCGTGCAGCACCGTGCACTGTGCCAGGCGTTCCGGATGCCCGATCAAGCCATGGGCCTGGGCATATTGCGGGCTGCACACCGGGGCAATCCGCTCGGGCATCAGGCGCAGGCTTTCCAGGCCCGGATGCTCGCCGTTGGAGTAGCACAGCACCAGGTCGATGCGCCGGGTGCGGTAGTCGATCGGTTCGTTGCCGACCCGCACATCCAGTTGAATCCCGGGATAGCGTGCGGTGAAATCGGCCAGCCTGGGGACCAGCCAGCATTGCGCGACGGAGGGCCGTGCGTAGAAGCACAGCTGGCCTTCGATCTGGCTGTCGGAGCGTTCTTGCACGGCCTCGGACAGGGTGTCCATGGTGTGCTGCATGACCTTGAAAATCCGCTCGCCGTCATCGGTCAGGTCGACCTTGCGCGGCAAGCGATGGAACAGCTTGAGCGACAGTTCTTCTTCCAGGCGCGCTATGCGGTGACTGACCGCACTGGCGGTCAGGCACAGCTCGTCAGCGGCGCGGGCAAAGCTGAGGTGGCGGGCGGCGACCAGAAAGGTATGCAGGTTGGACAGGTGGGCGCCGGTGAGCTTCGGCGCTTTGCCCAGGCCAAGTGCTGCCATGTGGGTGTCCCTCTTCGCGTCAACCGCCGGCGATCAACGGTGGATTGTGGTTTGCAGAGCGCGCCCCTTATCCAGGTAGTTGGCGAACTCTTCGGCGGGAACCATGCTGCCGCCGGTGCCCCAGATCAAGTGCGTGGCGCTGGCCAACTGTGCCGCCGAGACGCCAATGCGCTGCAAATACTGCGCGTCCTTGAGCACCCGCACAATGCCTGGCGCGCCGGCCAGGGCCGAAGGTTCGAGTTTTACCCCTTCAAGGTCGTGGGCGAGGAACATCAGGCGATAGAGTTCTTCGTCGGTGACGGTGTAGTAGCCATCGACCAGGCGCTGCATCGCCTTGCCGACGAAGCCGGAGGGGCGGCCCACTGCCAGGCCGTCAGCCGCGGTGACATTGTCGATGCCGAAGTCCTGCACGCTCACCTGGTCATGCAGCCCGGTATACACACCGAGCAGCATGCATGGCGAGTGGGTCGGTTCGGCAAACACACAGTGCACGGCATCGCCAAACGCCAGCTTCAAGCCAAACGCCACGCCACCAGGGCCGCCGCCGACACCACAGGGCAGATACACGAACAGCGGATGCTCGGCGTCCACCCGCACCCCGGCCACTTCAAATTGCCGGGCCAGGCGCTCGGCGGCCACGGCATAGCCAAGGAACAGGTGGGGCGAGTTTTCATCGTCGATGAAATAGCAGGCCGGATCGTTTTGCGCCTGTTGGCGGCCGTTTTCCACGGCAACGCTGTAGTCGGAAGCGTATTCCACCACCGTCACGCCGCTGGCGCGCAGTTTGTCCTTCTTCCATTGGCGCGCATCCGAGGACATGTGCACCGTCGCCTGGAAACCCAGCGTGGCGCTGATGATGCCGATGGACAGGCCAAGGTTGCCGGTGGAGCCCACGGCGATTTTGTACTGGCTGAAAAACCTCAGTGCGCGCTCGTCGGCCAAGGTTGCGTAGTTATCGTCGAGGGTAATCAAGCCTGCTTGCAGGGCCAGGTCTTCAGCGTGCTTGAGCACTTCATGAATACCTCCACGGGCCTTGATCGAGCCGGAGATCGGCAAGTCGCAGTCTTTTTTCAGCCACAGCGCGCCGCAGTCGGGGAGGGCGGCTTCGCTCAACAGCGCGTGCTGCATGGCCTTCAGCGGCTGGATCGCGGACTCGATGATGCCACCCGCCGCCGCCGTCTCCGGGAACACCTTGGCGAGATAGGGCGCGAAGCGAAGCAGGCGCGCGCTGGCGTCTTGTACATCCTCCAGGGTCAGGCCGACATCCTCAAGCGCTACAGCGGCCGGGGCGATCGCGGGGTTGAACCAACTGAGCGGCTCCAGTGCGACCAATTGCTGGATAACGGGATGGCTTGCATACCAGGCGTCTAGGGTTTTGCCTTGAATCATGGGAACTGCCTTTGGAGTGGGGTTCATCACACAAACCGGGAAAGGATGAGGGTAAAGACCAGGGCTGCCACCGAGGCGAGCACGGTGGCGCCGGTGAATTTCTTGAGGGCTTCGGAGAGGGAAATCCCCAGGTACTCTTTTACGACCCAGAACGCCGAGTCGGTCACGTGGGTCCAGCCGATGGCGCCGGCACCGATGGCGATCACCAGGATCTCGGGGCTGTATTGCGGGTTCTGTCCGAGGATCGGCAGCACCATGCCGGCGGTGCTGATCATGGCCACGGTGGCCGAGCCCACGGCGAAGTGCATCAGCCCGGCGATCAACCACGCGAGGATGATCGGGTTGATGTTGGACTGGCCCAGCACGTCCGCCAGGACTTTGCCGATGCCGCTGCCGACCAGCATATCGTTGAACGCCCCGCCGGCGCCGATCACCAGCAGAATACCGGCCAGTGGCGGGAAGCAGCGGTGGGTCAGGTCGAGCAAATCGCCCATGCCCAGCCCACGGCGCAGGCCCAGGGACCAGTAGGCAAAACAAATCGACAGCGCCAGGGCAATCAGCGGGTTACCTATGAAGGACACCCACTCAAACGCCATCGAGCCTTTGGCCAGCAAGGGGATGGCCAGGGTTTTGCCGACCATTAGCGCCAAGGGCAGTAGCACCGTGACCATCGCCATCGCGAAACTGGGGGCCTGGCTGTCGTCGATGCTCCCCTCACCACGCTCAGCCAAAAACTGCGCCTGGTTGGCCGGGGCCTGCCGCGCACAGGTCAGCTTGACCCAGATCGGCCCGGCGATCACGGCGGTGGGCAAGCCGACGATCAGCCCGTACAAAATCACCTTGCCGATATCGGCATTGAGCATGCCGGTAATGGCCGTGGCGGCAGGGTGCGGCGGCAGGATGCAATGCACCACCATCAGCGAAGTCGCCAGCGGCACACCCAGGTACAACAGGTTGATCCGAGTCTGACGGGCAACCACATAAATCAGCGGGATCAGCAGCACAAATCCCACCTCGAAGAACACCGGAATCCCGGCGATAAAGCCCACCAGCATCATCGCCCACGCGGCGTTCTGCTCACCCAGCAGCCGCAGCAGCGTGGTCGCAATGCGCTTGGCGCCGCCAGACTCCTCCAGCAACTTGCCGAGAATACTGCCCAACCCAATGATGCCGGCGAGAAACCCGAGCGTGCTGCCCATGCCCTTCTCAAATGCCGAGACAATCGCGGTGGGAGTCATGCCCGTGCCGATCCCCACCAGCAGACTGGCGGCGATCAGGGCCAGGAACGGATGCACACGGCATTTACCGATCAGCACGACAATCAACAGAATGGACGCGCCAAGGATCACTAGAGAAAAGGTAGGGGACATGGGTGGGTCTGCTCCATCGCAGTTATTGTTAGTTGTTTGCGATGGATTAGATTTCAGGCCTATGGCGGGGACAAACGATGATTCGTCAGGCGCTAGCTGACGCCTGTTCACTTATGGCCAGGGGCGGCCGATTGCATGACAATGCGCGGCGCCTGCGTAATTGTCAGGTCATTACAGGAGGATGTATTGCCCTGGCCCTGACGGGGTGCACCGTCAGCGGCGTCAATGAAATTGCGCATGATCCCCAGCCACGGCAGCCTCTTTAACTGCCGCGAAGGCTTGTTGGAACAACGCAGGTGCGCGCCAACCCCAACTTCAACAGTTCCTTACGCAGTAGCGGGCGCTCAAGGACAGCCATTCCGGCCTGCCATTGGATCGACAGCAAATGGCTCAACTTTTGTTGGCTGGCCAAGGGCTCAGCCAGAAAGTAGCTTTTGCACTCGCTGATACTGATGACGTTCAACAGCCAGTCTTCACCCTGCGCGGCCATCCAGTGGGCGAGCGTTGACCGATGCGTTTGGATCAGCGCACTGGCATCCCACACCGCCATCTGCGCGAAAACCTGCGGCAGATTGCTATCGGCTTTCAGCCGCTTCATATCAACCGCCAACGCGCCAATCAAGTCTGACTCGATAGTGGCTTGACACTCGCGCAAGTACCGCTCGGGCCAGCCCGCTTCCAGTTTCGCCCGCCGTGCGAGGACTTCATAAGCCCGGATATCCGATTGGGTGGTCAACTGCCCGGTGAAATTCAGGGTATTGTCCAGAATAGCTGTGGCCAGCAACGCAGCACTTTTTTCGCTTATTAGCGGCAACAGCTCCAACGCTTCCCAACGCTGAAAAATCAGGGTCGCCGCTGCGCCGATTGGCAGGATGTCTGCCGCAGAGCCGAGCTTCTGCGCCCAATAGTTTTCAAAGCCTGGGTGATGGTCAATGACTTCCACCACCTGTTCAGGAACCACCACCGGGTCGAAATAGTGGTAGTCGGAGACATCCACCAACACGAACTCATCACCCGCTCTCGGCAGATAGTCATCCAGAGATGACTGCCATCCGAGCACAGTCCTGGAGATGCTGGCATTGAGCGGGGCGCTACTGACGGCCCGAGCCTCAATGCCTTGGCGATTCAACAGCTCGGCGTACGCAATGCAGCAGGCATACGCATCGATGTCCAGGTACGCCGAGCCTGAGGTCACCACCCTCATAACACGTGGGCCACAGCGTGAGCTGCCGAGACAGTCGAAGACAGCTTCAGCGCTTGAGCGATCCCCTCCAGAATCCGCTCATACGCGAATTGACAATGTTCTTCGTCGATGGAAATGCGCACCGTGGCCCCGGCGATCTGCTCGGAATATCCCAGTTGTGTAACCGTGTTGGACAGGCTGAGTGTCTTGTCCGAGCATGCCGACCCACCGGTTATGTAGATCGACTGCCTGTTCAAGGCAAGCTGCAGTTTTTTTGTATTGACGCCCGGCAATGCAATAAAGCTCACACACGGTACACGCGGTGCTTGCTGACCGATCACGACCACTTCGCCCAGCATCGCTTGCAGCTTAGATTCAAATGTTTCCCGGCTCTGTTGTACCGCGACTTTACCGTTGCCGTATTTGTGCTGTTTCTCCTGCAACGCAGTTTCAATCGAAAGAATGCCCGGATAGTTCTGAGTACCACCGCGCAACCCGCCTTCCTGGCCACCGCCAACAATTAATGGCGACAAACCGTAGCGGTTTCTGGCGTATAGAAAACCGGCACCGGGCAACGCCCCGAACTTGTGTCCTGACGCAATAGCGAAATCAACGCCGGATGCGTGCAGATCCACAGGGATTTTGCCGATGGCCTGGGTCATGTCCGAAAATAGCAAACCACCCCCAGCCTTCACTTGTCGGGCGATTGCTTCGATCGGTTGAATCACGCCGGTTTCGTTATGCACCGCCATAACGCAAACCAATGTCGGGCGACCTGCATGGGTGCGGAGCAGCTGTTCCAATTGTGCAGTGTCGAGCAGTCCGTTCATTTGATGCCCGATCGCTATGGATTGCAGACCTTCCAGACCGTAGCGGTTTATGTTCTGCAGGGTGCAGGAGTGTTCGATCGCTGAGTACAGCACCAAGGGTTGCTCATGTTTGTAGCGTTCGAAAAAATCATGAAACACCTGGCTACAGCCCTCACTGGAGCCGCTGTTGAAAATCAGGCAGTCGGCGTCCACTTTCAAAAGGCTGGCGATGCGGCCACGCGCCCGTTCGACTCGTTCGAGCAATTGAACGCCGAGGGCGTGATTGGCGTTGGGGTTGGCGCATTGGCGGGTCGAGAACAACGCCTGAAGCATGTTGCTGACAGCCATTGAAACCGGTGCCGAACCACAGACGTCGGCATAAACTGCATCCACAGCAATATCCATATCAAACACTTCCAGTTTTCTGTTTTATGTCATTCAGGATGCTGCTCGCATAATGCGAACAGAGACTCACGGGTCAAACAATAAGGCGCAGCATGAGCTGGATCGAGCACAGCAAAACGAAAGCATTCAGTGCCTGTTTCAGATGCCTTGAGTCCAGCCGATGAGAAAGCATGGCTCCGAGGAAACCACCCACCACTATCCCCAGTACCAATTCACCGGTGTAGCCGAGAAAGTCCATGGTGGAGCCCACTCTGCCGAGTAAAGCCCCACTTGCTCCGATGATTCCGATCAGCGCCGAGGTCGAAATGGCCTGCTTTATCTGCAGACCAAACAAGCTGATCAGTACAGGCAGGTAGATGAACCCGCCGCCCTGGCCGACCAGCCCGCACAATACGCCAAGCACCAGCCCTATCAGTGGCAACGACAGCGATTGATGGTTGCACAACAGGGCCACCGGTCTATGGAACAGATGCGTCACCAACAGCGACATCAACCCCAGCAGCCCGAAGACGAACAGGATGAAGTTTTCGCTGAATGCATCAGCATGGAGCGAGGCAAAAAAGTTGGCGACAGCCATCGGTACAGCAAAGCTTCTGATCACTCGCCAATCCGGCTGAAACTTGATGCGGTGCAGCGCGAACGACACGAGGGACGAAAAGAAGCCTTGTGCGGAAGAAAGACCCGTCACGACTTCAATCGGCAGTTTCTGACCGGACAATATCGGGTAAATCAGCACCAACAGGGGCGTCACGATGATGCCCCCACCGATACCGAACAGACCTGACATGAAACCAGCCACCATGCCCACACCGACCATAACCGGGTAGATTGTCACGGCTACCATCTCAGCAGACCTTGATCTTGCCGGTCCCTTCCGTCATCTGACCGATAACAATCAGATCAGGGCAAAGCGCCTGCCACTTCTGACGGTTCTTTTCAAACCCTTCGGCACTCACCGTGAACAGCAAACCGCCATTCGTTTGCGGATCATGCAACAGAAACTTTCTAGCTAATGGAGGATCAGTCAGGTACTCCACGTTCTGCGCGTACTTTTTAATGTTAGAGAAAATACCGCTGTCAGCTGAAGTCACCGCCACTGCCAATGACTCTGTGCCGTCATAAAAAACCAGACCGCTTGTATCCAGGTCAACATCCAGTTGCCCCAGCCCGACCATCTCACTGATATGGCCGATCAAACCGAACCCCGTGATATCAGTCAAACTGCTCACCTCAGGGCTTTCGCTCAGCGTGCGGCCAAACGCGTTGTTGCCGGTAATCTGGGCAAGCGTCGACGCAGCAATATCCTTTTGTTCAATCACTCCGCTCTTCAGGGCATTGGCGAGGATGCCGACACCGATCGGACGCGTCATGACCAGCAAATCACCGGCCCTGGCCGTGTTGTTTTTCTTCAACCGGTGTTTTTCCACCTCGCCAATGATCGAGAAGCCGTACAAGGGCTGGCTGTTCTTGATCGTATGACCACCGACGATGCTGACATTGAACCTGTTCATCACCGACTGGGCGCCAAGGATCATCTGCGTAACTTGCTCGACCGAAACCTGTTCCGGGTCGAACGCCATGATCGAGTTGGCAATAAGCGGACTCCCGCCTGAAGCAAAGATATCGCTTACAGCATTGCTGGCTGCCAATTGGCCGAAGATATAAGGATCGTTGACTATCGGAGAGAAAAAATCGGTGGTGAATAACAGATATTTTTCACCTGCGTCATAGACGGCGCAATCGTCAGAAGACTCAAAGCCCAACACCACCTTGTCATCCGAAACCGTATTGGCTGCTGCAGTTTGCGACAGAATCTTCGTTAACACACTGGATGGGATCTTGCACCCGCACCCACCACTCTCAGATTTATCCATGATCTGACAAAACATCGACATCGACTTTCCTTAGAATCCATTTTCCATAATTAAAACAGCGTATTAGCGTGCTAAAGCATACTGTTATGTCCTATTTCCGCCGACAAAACTCGCATGGTTTCATTGCAGAAATATGACGAAATGGGGGTGTTTCGATGTCATGTGGATGTCAGCGAGCAATGGTGTGCTTGGCTGCGGGGTCAGGGTAGGCAGAGTCTCTTGTTACTTCAGACCCAGTCATTTTCTGTTCCAGCCATTCTTGGTAGGTGATGCGGCTGATGTGTTCCGTCCGATAGTCTTGGAGGAACTGGTTATATTTGTTTTCTTCGGTGTGATGAAAGCGAAAGCCACACTTCGATTGAGCAGCATGGGATTGGATGTTGTCGGCGAAGTAACCACACCAAAGTGCTTTGAGGTTCAGGTTTTCAAAAGCGTGTCGCATCACTTCACGCACTGCTTCCGGAATCAGGCCTTTGCCCCAGTAAGGCACGCCGATCCAGTAGGCTATTTCCCCTTCCTGCTCACTGATTTCAAAATTGCTGCTGCTACCTATGAGAATGCCCACACAACCAACAGCACGGCGATTTTCTTTCAATTCGACCGCGTACACCTCTGGGTGATTGAAGACTGTGCGGATGATGTCGGCACTGTTCTCCACACTGGTGTGCGGAGGCCAGCCAGCGATGGGGCCGACTCGGGTGTCTTTGGCATATTCGTATAGATCGGCGGCGTCCGTGTCCTGCCAGGGACGCAGCAAGAGGCGTTCTGTTTTAAGTGTCATGGCCTGTACTCGTAATGGATTGGTGCGTTCGGGACAGAGTATTGGGAGACAGACCATCGGTACACGCTAGTACCTCGGCTTTTTCGGTACTTTTCAAAACAGTTTCGCCAGGCGCTGATACGATTGTGGCACTTGTTTGTTGTAGCGCTGGGGCACTATGCATCACATTCCGAAACTTTCCGCTCCTGACGAATCGATGCGGATGGGAGAAACCACGCTCGCGCAAGGGCTAGGTTTACCGCTTTCCTTCGGTCATGCTTACTTGACGCTGCTGGTATGCCTCTGCGGTAGTGCCCACTTCACTCTCAACTTCAAAGAGCATGCGGTCAGGCGCGGTGGTGTGATGCTGCTGGCTGAAGACACGATTGCCCTGCTCAAACGTCGCTCGCGCCGCTTCAAGGTGTTTTTCTGCCTTATGCCGAAAAACTTTGCAGCGGAGGTTGCCTACCCACTGCCAAATACCTTGTTCGTATTTCTGCATGACCATCCTCATTGTGTCCCATCCAAGGACGACATGCCGCTGATAGAGGGGTGGGTGACGCAGATGCGGAACATTGCGCAGACCTGCCCCACCTACCAACGCATCATGTTGCGCAATCAACTGCAGACCCTCTTTTTGAAAATAGCCGAGCAACTTCCAGCCAACCAAATAGAGAACAGGGGATTCAGCAGGAAGGAAATGCTCAGTTGGCGCTTCTGGGAATTGATAGGCAAACACTGTATCCGCCACCGAGATGTGAAGTTCTACGCCGACGCACTGAGTATCACGCCGTCCTACCTGTCGCAGTTGACCAAAGCGTTTTTCAATGACACCCCCAAGGGCCTGATCGATCGGCAGGTAACGTTGGAAATCAAGGCTCTCCTTTCATACAGTGACTTGGCTATTGGCCGTGTGGCCGACGAACTGAACTTCGCCGACGCATCTTACTTGTGTCGCTACTTCAAGCGCCAAACGGGGATTTCGCTCTCCCGTTACCGTAAGCACAAGAGGGAGGAGGGCGGGCAGGACTGACCTGCGGTCGAAATAGCGGAGGGAAGGCGCACGAACAATGCGCGGCAGCAGAACCTGCGTGCTATCGCCTACCCGCGCCGGCATGGTGTTTGCTGACGTGCTCAAGCGCGCGGACCCAAGCCGAGGTAGGGGAGTGACGTGTGAGCGGGCTTATGATGGGCTTGGGGAGTAGGGATTGAGTTCGGTCGGCAGAACGCCGTAGATGGATGTTGCTGAAAAGCTGCTGATACTTGCGTGAATCTGTATCAACCCACAACGATTTTCAGGAGCTTCTAATGTTCCAGACGCAGAGAAAACCGTATTTGGCGGGCTTCTTTGGTGTTTCAATTGGTGGGCCGGGGTAATCTGAAATGGATTATTAACTAGTTGATTTATATGGATTTTTGAATTTCCATTTTTTTCTTGGCATACATTTTGGAATACTGAGACCATTTGTAATGCTTCGATTCGTAATTTGCCGGACTGATGAGATTACACCTGATACGAGGTGATCGCTCAAAGCATACCTTCTGTTTGTCGCGAGCATCGCGTCTATATTTCGTTCAGTTCTTACCATCTAGATTTTAGGTTAAGTCGGCTGGGAGGGCTGTGTCTTGATTGTATGCATTGAATTTTACAGGTGAATAATCATGCGTTTCTTCATGGATCGCGTGTCGGGCTCTTATAGCGGAACTCAGCGGCCTGTGCGGCTATGGGGTAGAGGCGGACTGATGGTTTTTCAGAGAAACGTCTAAGGCAATCATCAATTTTCCGCCTGCACCTAATGTGATTCGTAAGCACATACTTCTGGAATTTTCGGTAGAATGGATGTACCTAATAGTCATGTGCCGAAAATGAAGCTACTCAACACCTACGATGATCGCGATGAGGCAGAGAACGCCGAACAACGGTTGATCGGTGAGAAACGTCTCGCAAGCGAGCGTGATGCCACGGTCGTAATCTATAATCTATTTGGTCTTCCAACTTGGGGTAACTTTCATCGGTTAGGAATGTACCGCTTGGATGAACTTCAAGTGCTATTGGAAGGTCGAGCCGCTTGGTTAGCCCAAGAAAAGGAGAGACATGGAGAAATTCTCGCTTCGTTAACCACAGTTGCTAAAAATTACGGATTGGAGATACCGCAGCACTGGATATAGGGAGTTCAACTAGAGCAGTAAAGTGGGTGTGCTCTAGATTATCGACAGGATTTCGCCGAGCATCGCTGAACTAGAGGAGGCCATGTCCCCCGTAATATCTAGTTTGTAATGGTAGAATTTCGCTCCGGTTGCAATTGCTCCAATGTATTCCAGTCCAGCATCTCCATTGGTAGAAGGTGATATCCATATTCCAATGGGTGAGTTTGAAGCCACAACGTGGCTTATCACCTGGTATCTATCACTTTCTTCGATTCTAGGTTTGTATTTAACCTCGCCTAAAGCAATCGTCGTTTTATCCTTTCTGAAAATCAAATCTGGTTTAATCGGAAAGCGTTTGTTGTCTATGAAAAGTGGACGCTGGTTTTTTCCTGAGTTGCCATCTAGAACTGCGATTCTTTGTTCTGCCAAGCAATTTCGTATGTAGTTGCGCACATAGCTCTCAAAAATAAAATCCATCGAAAATAAAAACGATGGCATCGTACTTCCGGATGAGTTGTATGAGAATCCAACTTTCGTAAAGCCTAAAAGAACGGAGTAAACAGTTAGCGCTCCGTAGTATCCTTCTCGTAGCCACATCGGAAGCGTTGTGGACAACTCCTGATCGCCAGGTTTCATCACACGTGGGCTGGCCATATCTAATGCGTTCAAGGCAGAGGCTAATAGCCGCCTTTCAGATTCCCACTTTTTAGAAATTGGAATAATTCTTAAAAATGACAGGCAAGCAGACTTTAATAATCCATTTGGATACAAGTTAGTAGAGAAGGTAAAGGCGTCTGATGCAACATTTACTTCATCTCCACGAGACAAAAAAGTTGATACAGTACGGCCAAAGTTAACTTTTGGTTTGTAGTAACCCTTTACAGCAACCTGGTAATAACCTCGGGCAACGCCAGTAGTAAGGATATCTCTTAGGTAGTGGCAAAAGCTCTTCGCTAGTAGCTGGTGTGGTGCCGTTGTGTTGGACGACTCATAAGACCTCAAAACGGGAAGTATCCGCTCATACTTCTCATCAGCAATCTCCAACATCGCCCATAAATTTTTGAGCGGGAACTTAGGAGTGAGATGAAGAATAAGCGTTTTAGTGAGAGGCAAATAGCCAATGACTCCTAGTACTCTTAACTCGACACCCGCCGCAACATCTCTAAGGTCAATAGCAGATAAGGCTCTAGTTTCAGGTAAAAGCAGCGATTGTCCGAGTACATCATAGAGCTCAGACCGAGGAAAGATTCTTGCCTCCCTCTCATGAAGCTCTATGATTTTGACAGGATTAATTGATGGCAAAGACAAGTTAAGCCTCATGTTCTCTAAGAACATCACCCTCGGCGTCGCCAGAGGTCCTCAACAAAGCTTCTATCAAATCTGAAACTGCGTTGAATTGAGGTGTGTCATGTATAAATGCCCGTCTAAGAGGCAATCGTACACGACCACTCCACACGGAGGACAGATCCTCTATGGAGCGAACTTTTAGGAAGTTTGAATGGCCGAAGCCATTTGGGAAGTTAATATTGAATATATTGAACGCTTGGACAGTTCTATTTATGATTCCTATATCAACGCCCTGCTCCTGAAGATGCAGTCGCAGCGCAGCTTCGTTTGGTTCTATCTCTATTACCCAAAAGCGTCGAAGTAAAGCGTCATCTAGATCAGTAACTGATCTGTCGTAGGGGTTTGCGGTGCAAATTAAAATAAGATTGCTTGGTAATTTTGCCTTGTCACCTGAGAAAGGCAGCGTGAATTCTACATCGCGATAATCAACTTCTAGATAAGTTAAAACCTCGCCGAATATTCTCGCAACGTCGCCGCGATTTAGCTCATCGATAACTGCGACAAATTTTTTGTCGGGATTCCGTGCCGCGTCTTGGGCAAATTTTAAGAACAAGCGAGGAGCAAGGTCGTAGCGGATTCCTTTCCCATCTTCTGACTTGCCAGGCCGAAAGCCCTCCACAAAGTCATCATAGCCAATGGCAGGATGAAATTGCATGAACAGCGTTTGTGTTTCATCTCCTTCCGTTAGCTTGTTCGCTAACTGTCTGGCGTAGCGTGTTTTGCCTGTCCCTGGAGGACCGGTGAGAAGAAATGCGTAGCTCTCTCGGGCATCAATTGCTCCAAGCACCTCCGCGAACACCGGGTCGTCAGAGCTAATCAGCCTATTAGACTCTTGGGGAAGAACGACTTCCGCTTTGGCTCCTGCCATAAATGAAACTAACTTAGGAGCCAAAGAATTCAAGAGATCTTCGTTTGAAGGCCTTTCAGTGAGCAACTCTGGCCAAGCCACTGGTTGGGCATTTATGCAGAAACGGTTTCGATAGGCTTCTTTAAATTCTTCTAGTTCTAACTCATTGGTCAGGAAAAAATCATATAATTCTTGCCATGACGCGATTTGGTTTGGAAAGCCCCGGAACGCGTAAAGCCACACTAGAAAATATTCAAATCTGAAACTATCGGAGATTATCTCTTCAAATTTATCTTGAAATGTGTCGGTTAAAATTGTGAGGTTCTTCTCGCCGCCTATATACCCTTTGAGTCGCATCTCACGGTAGCCACGTGAAGAGAAAAGATTTCCCCACATTTTAGTATCTTGCTGGATTATGTAATCGTCAGCAAAATCGCCTCGGTCCCAGGTCACGCCCTGTAACCTGGGTCGAAGCAAGCTATTACCTTTTGCCAAGTGCGGCAAACCTAAGAGATCACCGTGAAAGTACCGATCTAAAAACTGGTCGGTCCCTCTTTTTTTTGACATATCTACAAGTTCTTCAGTTCCAACGTCATTCGCTGCAAACACAAAGGCAGGTAATAACCAGTTCGCACTGTAGTTTTGGAGGTGTTCTATCGCTTCGCGAATTGTAGATATGCCAAAATATTTCACAACTTACTCCGTTTTAGGCTTGCCCGGCTTACGAAAGTTTTTCTTGTTTCCTTCCCACAGCTCCCAAGCTGCGGAGGGAGATTTGACGCGCTGTATCAAATTTTCCCAGGAAATATCTTTATGCCGATCAGCTTCTAGAGCCGATTGGATGTAGTCGACATAATCCGGGCTCATGTCCACACCCACAACATTACGGTCATTCGCAATGGCAGTAAATATTGATGTGCCACTACCTACGAACGGATCCAGGACATGCCCGCCCGGAGGACTGCCCACTTCAATACATCTTCTTACCAGCTCGGACGGAAATGCCGCGTTATGTTTCGCTCTGCGGCTGCGCTCGATGGGAATATTCCAGACGTCTTCCTCTACTAGCTTTGACCGATCAAAGCTATAAAATCTACTTTTGGTAAACATGAATACATGTTCATACTGGCGGTGTGGTCTGTCTCGCGCTGTAGGTTCCACGAAGGCATTGCAGCGGTTCCAAATGATCGCACTTCTAAGCGTCCAACCGCGCTCTTGCATTGCAAAGGCGACCTTCCAAGGAATCCCGATCATGCTCTTCTTTGGAATGTCCCAGCCGCTAGCGTCTACAGGCCGCATTTTAGTCCGGAAGAAATTACGAGATGAGCACTTAGGATCGCTCCCGTGAGGTTGGCCATTGCCGGAGTAATACGTGTCGCCAATGTTGAGGAAAAACATTCCCTCCGGGTGGAGAGTTCTCTTGACCTCGTCGAAAACCTCCATAAGTTTATTGATGTATGTTTCTACTGACTCTTCGTGGCCCAATTGGCCATCGTACCCGTAGTCACGCACCCAAAAATAAGGTGGCGATGTTACTGCAACGTTAAAAGTATCATTAGGTAATGTTTTAAGGGCAGTAGCTGAGTCGCCATGAATGAGGCCTGCGACATGGTGGCTGTTGGTGACAAAGCCGGACCGACTAATGATTCCGGGTGGACTAGGAGAGATGACTGCTTCAGTGTTTTGCGTTTCAGTTAATTTTGATAATAAGTCCATTACGACCTCTAAGAATTAATTTAAGATGCTCCGAGCCGTAACTAAGATTTGCTCAAAAAGGTTAGGTTTTTTCCTAACTGGACTCATGAACTTTATCTTTTGGCTTGGAAAATAGATCTGGTTGGCCGTGGTAGTGCTTGTCCGTATAGACGCGCATGAAATCCCTCAAAACATCAGATGCTCCAATATTTTGGGCGCGGCACGCTTCTACGAAAGCTTCACGCAGTTCCTTTTCCAGCCTTATTCGCATTCCGCAGTTTTTTAGTGACATCCTGCGATCTTAGCATATGGATACACAATTGTGTATCCATGGGCACCGGAGAAGCTGTGAGGAGGGGGATTATTACGAATCGTGTTTTGCTTGACCGTTCCACGCACCTAGCACGTGGCTCTGGGGGACATCGCTGAAGAGCTTGAGACGCCTTAGCGAGCGCTACAGCGATACTCACACCGCTGATGCGCGCAAGAAAATTGGCCTTTTTTTCCACGCATAGCTTGGGTTAAGGCCGATTATATTTTGATCACAGTTATAGCTGAACTCCATAGAGCAGTTGCTTGTGTCGGACGACATCGGTACGTAGGCAGCTAATCTGGTGCGGCTTAATCGGTCGATTCTACCGTCCAATCGTCAGGTCGCAGGCTATCGCCATGTGGCTCGCACCAGATGTCCTAGGTGCCGCTAGGGAAACTCTAAAGAAGAGTTCCTGATTTGGGCAAAATACTCAGATTCCACTCGCCGAGTACGCCGGTAAACGCAATCAGACCTGTAAGAGTTGTTCCTGATCGAGATGGATCAGGGTGTGCCCTGGAAGGGTTTGATTGCTCTGATCGAGCGTTACTAGGGGCGGGCTTTGTGCATCAGTGCAGTACCATGGCGCCGCCGAAGAATACTCCCATACACAAGCCAAGTATTTGTGGGCCGACCGCCCAAAATACTTTGATCCAAATCAGGCTCAGGATGCCACCACTGGTGAAAACTGCATCTGGGTAAGCGAACTTACGGATGGCATCGCCAGCCAGGGCGCCTAGCCAACCCAGAAACGCACCGACCAAGACGGCCATACATTTAGCAAACCAGCCGGCGCCCAATGCCATGGGCGACGAGTTGAAGGTCACACTCACGATTGCCAACACCGCAGCTGCCACACCCCAGCCAATCATGGCTGGACTGATGCTGCCTTTTTTCTTGATGCCGCTCCGTGGATTCTTACCTTGTTGAGGCATGTGATTCTCCTTTTGTGGTGATTGGCCGATGAGTTACCAAGCAGCTTGGCAACTATTGTTTTTGTCGTTGAGTGTCGGCAGTACCGACTTGAGGTTCTTAGTGGGCAGATTGAAGACCTTGCCTTGAGCTCTGAGCTGCAACCGATTGGCTTCGCGCAAGGCTCCCCAGAACTCATGAGTGAAGATGCTGCTGCAGGCGCGGCAGTCGGTATAGAAGGGGTTGTGGAAGGTTTTGCCATCAACGATGAGGTCAAAGCCTTGTCCTTCTTCTGAGCTATACCCTTGGCCATTCACAGAGGCGCTTGCCGAGACATAGCGGTCGTCATCATTCGGACATGCAATCACCAGCTCGCTGCCATTGCCGTCATCGACGGCGTATTCGGTGGTGCCCATCGCCCAGCCTGTGGTCCAAGTATTGGTTCCGGCAGAGGCGGTATTTGCGGCCAGGCAGCTAAGCGCCACCATCAGTAGGGTTTTCGTATTCATGGATGTTCCTTGTCGAGTAGGGCAGATATGTGAATTTAAGATGAATAACAACCTTTTAGGGTGATTTTCAACTTTTGATGTTCTTCATGTCAATGAGGTGGTGCCCAACCATCTAGGTTGAGATGGGAGAGCGAAATGGCAGTAATTGATCAGAAGCAATTAGCGGGTACCGTTGGGCGTGCCATATCTAAACAGCGGGTGCGTAGCGGACTAACTCAGGAGGCGGTTGCGGAGCGATTGGGCGTGGGGAACGAGGCGGTTTCTCGTATAGAGCGAGGGATTGTGATGCCGAATATCACTCGGCTTTTGGAGTTCGCCGACATCTTTGGCTGCCAAGCGGCAGAGTTGCTGAGTGAGGTGAGCCCACTCGTTGATGACCAAGCCAGTCGGATCAACCATTTACTGGTGTCCTTGGATCAGTCCGATAGAGAGCTGGTGGTCGAATTGATCGAGCGTTTAGTTAATCGACTTAAAGCGTGATCATGGGGCGACGGAGTCAAAGCGGGCGCCGCAGCGTAAGCGCAAATAGGTAAACGAGCAGAATTGATATTTGTGCATATCCTGAATAAACCTGTCACTTGCGCTAAACGCTGAGGTGGCGCTGGCCACAGCCGCCGTCATGTTCAGCAGAAACCACGCCATAGGCTCCACTGTGTGCATGCTCTTGGTGGGAAGGGTTGTTTGCCATTCGCGAGCGAAGCTATTTAGCGCAGTAAAGAACTGAACGATCGCCTTGGCGCTGTCTTGGCTAAGGACAGCTGAAGACTCACAAATCAAGCAGTGTGCGTTCATACGAGGCCTCTATTTGAATAGTGAATGCAGTGCTAAGCATGTCGTTATGGGTATCAAACCGCCGGACCGTAATGCGCGCGAAGTTTTCTTAGAATGATGACCAACAGAACACAGCCCAACACGACGGCAAACAGTAGGGTCGGGAAGCGCAACATCAGGCAAATGGTCGTTACCACGATGGTGCTACCGGCAAGCAGGCAGACGAACATGAACAACGTGAGGAAAAATCGAAGTACTGTCATAGACGTATTTCCTGTCTTGGAACCTGTAAGAGGGAGTCACGGGGGGATGTTTATTGGGTGGCCTCTCGAAAAGCGGGGTTCGGCGAGTGGCACGTGGACTTCTGAACCGACAACAACATAGTCCAGAGTCCAGGTGCCTACCAGGCTGCGAACGTCTTCCTTATGTAAGGTTGTGATTGGGTTAGCTGGGTTCTGGGTCTTGAGCGGTGTCGTTTTCATTGAGCTTGTACAGGTGCATGTGCCAAGGCTCACGCCACGAGTTGCAGTGCAGCATTCAGGGCTTTCTGTTTGATCGCTGCACCTTGACCAAACCAGGCGGAATCCATTCGATACTCCGAGCTTCGGGCTCGACGCTCGTGATCGACATATTCTGTTACCGCGTTCAGCAGTCCCCAGGCTGTACCGCGTGCGGACAATAGATCGGCACCTCGACCTTTTCCTTCATACAGACCTTGCACTTTCTCCATCGCTCGCTTGTTCGGCAGCACTTCAGGAATGGGGTCATGGGCGCTTGTGTCACACAGTACGTCCATAAAGAAACCTAGGGCCTCTTTCGTCTGAACTCTGCGTTCGGCGAGGATGCGCATCCGATACATGAACTCGTCCCATTGCGAGACGGCGATGCCCAGTTGCTTTTTGATAGTTCGAGGATCAAAGCGCGTGCTGTGCGGCACCTTGATGGCGTGAGTGGCGCCGTTGAGGGAAATGCTCAAGGTGTTGTTGCAAACCACCCGCACTGTGGTGGGAGTGGCGGTAGTCGCCAGTGTGCCGTCACAGGAGGTTGCTAGCAGAATATAGCCGCTGACCAGATCATTGCCCTTCAGTGTGGTCGCTTGCCCCGTTCTGGCAAGAGCCCAGAACTTGCGTCCACCTTTCAACACGCCGGCGGTTTCCAGCTCGTAGCCAGAGAACTCCGTCAGGTCTCGGTAGAACTCCAGCACTTGACGAGGTTGCACAACTTGATAGCGATTGGAGACCACTGACAACGGGGTTTTGGTGTCTGATCGATAAAGCACTTTTTGTTCCGGGAATGTGTGAATGCTGCCCAAGGGACCGGCGGCCTCGGCCTTGAAATGAACGGGGCTGTCCTGAATCTGCCAGTTCATGCCCGCTTCTCGTTGCCAGACTTCCAGTGGTTGTTTTTCGGTGAGGCGGTTGCCCAAGCCGTGCCAAGGAGTAGCACCAACGTAAGCTATTTGTTCAATGAGGTGAGCCATGGGAAAGATTCCTTTGAGTGCAGGTCGGCATAAGTGCTGCACAGAGCACAGCACGATCCGGGTTTAATGTTGAGGAAAGAGGGGATTTAAGTAGGCAGGTTGAAGCGATGCCCGCAGACCAAGCAGTGGTTATTTGCCAATACATGGCGATCCAGTTTTTCGCCGAGCTGGGCGCCAATGGCACAACCACCTACACCGCCACCGAGTCCGCCAAGCAGGGCGCCCGAGACTGTACCGATGGTGATGCCGAGCGGTCCGGCAAGCGCGCCGACAGTAGCGCCTATTTGGCTACCCGCGAGTGCGGTACTCGCTCCCCGCGCAGCACCGCCTACGGCACCAACACTGGCCGCGATCGTCATGGCCGTTCTGAGTAAAGCGATTTCTTTGGAGTCACAGCGAGGGCACTGAAATGACATGGTTTTGGATTCCATGGTGAATGTTCAGTGTCGTGATATAGGCGTGAAATTCGTTTCAATGTGGGGGGGCTGGAGCAAGGTAAGCACCTTGTGGCACCACGAACAGCCGGCGCTCGCTAGCCAAAGCTATACGGAGTTAGTTCCTATCGAATGCGAAGTTAGTTCCTGCTGTACAGGGTTAGTTCTTTTCGTGTCATTGCTGACCCTTGAAGAGCTCTTTGGCCCGGATCGCTTCGCTGGAGGAAAAATACTTGTATGGCTTATGACATACGCAACGAGCCAACATCAAATCCTACTCCTGCTGGGTCAGTGCCGATCCTCCAAAAAACGGCGCGCTGTCGAAGCTCGGGCGAATACTGGCCGCTGGGTGTTCCAGCCGGAGCGAGGTGAGCCCACGGCATTTCTCAGCCGAGAAGCGGACGGCAAAGTCGATATGTTGCTGTCGGCAGGTGCCAGAAAAGCAGGCGACCCTGATGGCTGCTGCACTTACTCTGATCGAGCCTGAGCACCTTCTTGAACCACGGGAAAAAAATACTTGTCGCTGCCGGCCTTATCGTTGGATTGAGAGAGACATAAAGTTCGATCACTCCCAAGCACATAACGAGAAGGTAAGTGATGAGCACGCAACCTGTTTTCCACCCGAGGATTGTACGCCTCAAAGAGTTGAGCGAACGCATAGGTCTAGGCCGGTCAACGATCTATGACCGCATGGACGCCCAGTCACCAAGGTACGACGCTACGTTTCCAAAACCGATCAAATTGGGGGCCGCGGCTATCGGCTGGATTGACTCCGAAATCACCACCTGGATTGAGCAGCGAATGTCTGCTAAGGAGGCGCGCTAAGTATTGAGCTGGAACGTTGTTAAGGTCTGGGGGGCTGGAAAGCCTTAGCTATTTTGTGTTGAGATCTCGCACTAACTCTGCATATGAAATTCTGCTATTTTTAGATTGAAAAACCCGTTGTTGATAGTGCTTTGATCAGGACTTTGTCGCGCTATTATTTCTGGTTTATATGTTATTAGTGGTGTTAATAGTATTATTAGTGAGTAGGTGTTGTCATTCTTAATGACAACCTGTGACTGTTGATGTGCATGAGTATGTGAGTAGGAGGTGTGTTTAGACAAGCGAAGTGGATGGGATTGGTCAGTAACCAAGTAGGTCGGTAACTTCAATTGATTAACGAGTCTCTGGAGAAGTGATGGTGCGCGCTTATGAGTGTTGACATTGAGGAGCGCTATACGGCGCTCGTGAGTAAGGTTGGCTTACATGTAGAAGGTGTTGGTCAAATAGGTGCAGGAGACGCAGGCTTGATCTGTACATTGAAAGACGCTACTTCCTTTGTAGGGTCGCTAGTCAAGTCGCAAGGAGATGCGTTCAGGCTTACTGCGACAGATGAGTTAGGTTACGCAGGTCTGGAAAGCTGCACTGCAGGTAAATTGTTGCTCAGGTTGGTAAGGCTACACATGCCGGACGATAACCGGTTTAACGCTCTTTATACGCTTGAGCCATATCTGGAGATGGCGATGGGTAAGGTTAAGGAGTTCGGTCTGTACCAGCTCTGCACGTCCTGGAGGGCTACAGGGCCTGTGAGTGAAGTTGAAATGTTGATGAAGCACTTAAATGAATGCGTTAATCAGATTCGTCAGAGTGTCAAGACTAAAGCTTTCCAAGCACGGCTCAACAGCTATCAGCGGTCGAGCAACAAAAACTACAAGGAACTCACCGGGTACGTTGATGCTTTGTTTGAGCGCTACTCCAGGCTGCTGGTACTGAGGGTTGATCTTTCCTACTCGAAAGAGAACTCCAAAACTACGCAGGCAGTTGCTAAGCAAGATCGAGAGCGCCTGTTCGGAAACGCGAGGTCGAACAAATTGTTTGACGATATGGTGGGCTACATCTGGAAGCTGGAGCACGGGCCGGAGAAGGGCTTCCATTACCACATGATGTTTTTCTTTGATGGATCCAAAGTTCGAGAAGACGTGACCCTGGCTAGGCGGGTGGGGGAGTATTGGGCGGATGTAGTCACGAAAGGGCGTGGTCTGTATTTCAACTGCAATGCGAACAAGCACGCCTACAAGACCTGTGGGGTCGGGATGATCGACCATACTCAGTCCGCGTTACGTGAGGCTTTGCGAGGCGCGGTGATCTACCTCACGAAAACCGACCTTTACATGAAGCTGCAAACTCAAGGCCGGGGTATGGGCAAAGGGTTAAGCCCTGCCCCCAAAGGCACCCGTGGTAGGCCAAGGGCTGTTTCGTCGTCAAGGGAGTGCATGGTCTAGGGGCATTACCGCAGAGGCTCCTTAGAGGCACTGAAGGCAGTCTGGTCGATGAATAAAATTCAAAGCCTCTAATCTAGACTTTATCGTGCTTTAGAATGCTTGGTTTTTTCCCACGCCTGATTAACGAGTACATCTTCACGTAGCCACGCGGTCAGCCATTTTTCAATATTTGTGATCTTTAGCGCAGGAATATTATTTTTTTCAATAAACTCGGCCAAAGGCTCTTCAAGGTGGTAAACGGCTTTAATCTTTGTTGGCCACCCATCCTCAGGTTGTCGCTCCTCTAGTAGTCTTGCTGCCTCGTCTTTTACCAGGAGGATAGATTTGTTTCGTGCTTGAGCATTTCTACTGTTCTGGCTCGAACGATTATCTGCTTCGATTGCATTTTGGAAGGCTGCAGATTTTTCTATGATCTCGCCGACCATTACACTGGCATAGTTGGTGAAAGCCCATGCTCGATCACGGTTTTTTTGTGCCTCAGCGGTGCTCCCCAGCTCAAGGTAAAGGCACGCATATCTCACTTGATGCAACAGTGTGTTGAATTCCTCATCCTGCTGTATGTGTTGTTCTTCCCAGCAAGTTTCTAATTCAGCTTGTAGTGCAGGGTGGTCCGTGACTGCGCGGATGCTCTCAAGCAACTGAGTATATTCGTCGAGATTAAGTAGGGAATCAAAGAAGTGATGAGCAATTAAGTCATGGTTTCTAGCTATGGCTTCATAAATCGTAGTGTTGCCTATACGTTCATTCATGTTTGCTGTAGCTTCTTGCGGTGCAAATAGCGGCTGGGCTCGTTTAGTCATTATTTATTCCTTGTTGTTGATCATTAATACAATTTCGCGCTTCATTAGCTGGCGTTGTGGTGACGAGTAATATGCTGCTGCTTTTGCACGCGTGTAGTGGGAGGATAACTCAAACTCAAACTCAAGACTTGTAGGCTTTTTGCAGTTTTGGTAAATTTGCTCCAGTCGGCCACCAAGGCGCGCCGCTTACCGAGAAAGTCCGAGCGGGAGTAAGCTCCTTCGGTCTGGTCGCTTTTATCATGCTCCATAGCCATCTCACATACCTCACGTGGGAAATGAGTACATTCCCCAGCCTGGTCTCGAGAGGAAGATTGGGCACCGCGCCTCGTGATTTACATGTAAGTCATATCATGCAAAATCGTGTGTATTACACTAGTGGGCTACTTCCGGCTGTCATTGGTTGCGGACATAGAAAGGTTCCCGGTAGCCGCTTCCTGTATATGTTCGCTCCACCATTTCATCATTGGCCTTCGGCGCTCTATGTAATCTGCCCGATTATAGGCGCTGCGCACCTCGTCCTTGTCCACGTGAGCCAGGGCAACCTCGATTAGTTCAGGATCCCAGCCGTGTTCGTTGAGGATGGTACTAGCCATTGAGCGCATGCCGTGGCTAACCAAACGGCCTTCGAAACCCATGCGCTTCAGAGCCATATTCGCTGTTTGGCTGTTGCAATGAGTACGGGGATTTCGATCCGCTGGGAAGACATACTCGCGGTGCCCGCTAAGGGGCTTTATAGCTTCCAAGAGTCCCAAAGCTTGTTCTGTGAGTGGAATGATGTGAGTCCGGCGTTTTTTCATCCGCTCAGGCGGTATCGTCCAGATTTTCTTGCTGATGTCGATATCTGCCCATCGTGCGGTGGCTGCTTCTGCAGGGCGAGTCATGGTGTGAAGTTGCCACTCAATCAAACAGCGTGTGGTCCTTTTGATACTGGCGTTGGCCACCGTCACCATTAGTTCATTGAGTTCGTCTGGCGCAAGTGCTGCCATGTTCGTCTTCTTGGGTTTCTTGAAGACAGAGCGAATTCCGCTCAGTGGATTCGAGTGAATCAAGCCGGAATTCACGCCATAAGTCATGATCTCGTTAAGACGCTGGCTCAGTCGCTTCACGGTCTCAAGACTGCCTTTGGTCTCAAGCGGTCTGAGCAATTTGATAACCGCCGGAGCAGTGATCGCTGAGATTGGGGTAGTGGCCATGTCAGGAAAAACGTGCAGCGTAAGAGAGCGCCAGATGTCTTCAGCATAAGCAGTAGTAACCGAGTCTTTCTTGAGCTCGAACCAAGCGGTGGCTACGTTTTTAAAGGTATGTTCCGTAGTCGCTCTTAACGTCTGCCTATCCTCGTCACGCTTTGCTTTCGGATCAAGCCCTTGCGCCACCAGCTCCCTGGCCTCTACCGTCCGTTTCCTGGCTTGAGCCAAGCTCACCTCCGGAAACGTACCAAGGCCCATATTGATCCGCTTTTTGGTGATTGGGTGAATGTAGTTGAAATTCCAGAGCTTTGAGCCATTAGCCCTCACTCTCATCTGGAGGCCGTCGCCATCAGTGAGGATGTAGTCTTTTTCCTTTGGTTTTGCTGCTTTGACTTTGACGTCTGAAAGCCGAGTGGCGTGGGCGCCCATGAGAATCTCCGATACTGCGTGTATTCCAAAAAATATCAGTCGTAGGCTTGGAATACCACGTGGAATACACGAATTGTAGGATGTGCTCAGATATCATCGGACCCTGTTGGACCTGAAACCCCCGTGTTTGCTGGATTTCAGGCACAAAAAAAGACGTCCTTGGACGTCTTTAGATGTTGAAGTGGTGGAGCCGGGGGGATTTGAACCCCCGTCCGCCAGTACTCTGCTGTCGGTACTACATGCGTAGCCGTTTCTATTAAGTTAACCCTCAGCGACCCGAAGGGCAGGGTGCTTTGGGCGAGTTGTGTAAGTTTTAGCCGCTTCGTCCACAACGTACTGCACGGCGATTCTGTTCTATATGACAATCACTTTGGGTTTACAGACATCCCCTGGTGATTGCTGGACCCGAAGGTACCAGGAGGGAAGGGCTAAGGCTGCTTACGCAGCGAGAGCGTATTCCCCGTAGGTTTCGTCATTGGCAACTATAGAAAGTTGCAACAGTGGATTTACGAGTTCTGTTACCAACTCGGCATGCACCTAAAGGTTCGCAACCGGCGTCGAATCCTAAACGGCCCCGTGCTTGTTGCCCGATGTGATCGTGAGCGACAAGCCTGCGCAGTGTACGTCAAACGGTCACAGAAGGCCAACCCGAAAGGTTGGCCTTGAGCGGTTGGCGGGTTATGGGTTGCCGCCTTTGTCCAGGTTCTGCAGGTCTTGCAGGGCTTTGGAGGTGATCTCGATACACTTCTTCTCATCACCGGCCGCGTGGGCTGCTTTGGCTTGGGAGACGGCCGTGTCGATCTCGCCGCTTTTGCCACTGGTGTCGGTGGCGAGCAGTGCTTTGCCGTTGTTGATTTTATCCAGGTTGATCTGGCACAGATCTGCTTCGTTGCCTGCGGCAAACACGGGGGAGGCCAGCATCGCAGCGGTAACGAATACACCAGCCAGTACGGAACGCTTCATGGGTATCTCCTTGTGCAAAGAGGTCTCGATGCTGCGCGGTACGTGCGGGCAGCCGGCGAGGTCATGGGTCGGCCCCGGTTGCCCGGGGCTTAAGCAAGTGACTACGCCAGTTCGCAGGGGTTCGTTTTTATTGCGCGGGCCTGGGTTACCCGGTCAACCAGGTAGACCAGGCCGTGGTAATCAATCCCACCGTGCTGGGTCAGACCGATCTCACAGGTGCGGCTGGTGGAGATGCCTTCGCTGCAGTACTGCACGGCGTCCTTGAGGGAGCGCAGGGAGTGGGCGTTGAGTTCCGGCGTGGTGAAGCCTTTGTCGCCGGCAAACCCGCAGCAGTGGATGCCTTCGGGGATTACCACGTTGTTGCTGCAACGCCGGGCCAGGTCGATCAGGGCCTGGCTTTCGCCCAGGTGCTGGGTGCTGCAGGTCACATGCACGGCAATCGGAGCATCCTGGGGGGTGAAGTCCAGGCGGTCCATCAGGTGGGTGCGGATAAACCGCACCGGGTCGTAGAGGTCCAGGCGCGTTTGCCCCAGGTCCTGGACCAGGCGCAGGGTGCAGGGGCTGGTGTCGCAGTAGATCGGGTCGAGACCGCCACGGCTGGCGTGGAGCAGGGCGCCGATCAGCTCCTGGCGTTTGTGTTCGGCCTGTTCGGCGTAGCCTTTGGAGGCGAAGGGCTGGCCGCAGCAGAGGCTGTCCGGGTTGTCTGGGATGACCACCTGGTAACCGGCTTTTTCCAGCAGGCCACGGGTTTTGTCGTACAGCGACATTTGCTCTTTGTCCCCGGCCGCCGGACCCATTGCCCGCGATACACAGGCCGCGAGGTAGACCACCCTTGGGCGTTCATCGTTGACGGCGGGGCTGAAGCGGATGGTTTTTTCCGGCTGTGGCATGGCGCTGGTCCACTGCGGGATTCGCCCCTTGGACAGCTTGGTCATGGAAGCCGAAAGTTTCGCCAGGCGTGGCGCGCCCAGTAGCATGCGGGCGCCGTTGGCCACATGCAGGGTGAAGCGTGCGCCTTGCAGTGCGGTGGAGAAGTGGCTGGCCAGCCACTCGGCGGTTTTCGTACTGCCTGCTTCACGGCTGCGCAGTTTTTTCACCAGGTCGCCGGTATTGATGCCTACCGGGCAGCGCTGGGCACACAGCCCGGTGGCGGCACAGGTGTCGATGCCTTGATAGTGATACGCCGCTTCCAGCTCGGTGGTGTCGATGCCGGCGCGTTTGCGCGCCTGGATATCACGCCAGATCACGATGCGTTGGCGCGGGCTCAGGGTCAGGCCCTTGGAGGGGCATACCGGCTCGCAGAAACCGCACTCGATGCACTTATCCACAATCTCATCGGCGGCGGGCAGGGGCTTGAGGTTTTTAAGGTGGATTTGCGGGTCTTCGCTGAGCACCACGTCTGGGTTGAGAATGCCGTTGGGATCGAGCAGGCGCTTGAGTTGCCACATCAACTGATAGGCATCGCTGCCCCACTCCAGTTCGACGAAGGGCGCCATATTGCGCCCGGTGCCGTGCTCGGCTTTCAGCGAACCGCCGAACTCCACGGCCACCAGTTGTGCCACATCATCCATGAACGCTTGATAGCGTGTGACTTCTTCGGCGCTGTTGAAGCCTTGGGTGAACACAAAGTGCAGATTGCCTTCCAGGGCGTGTCCGAAAAGGATGGCTTCGTCGTAGTGATGTTTGTCGAACAGCTCGATCAAGCGGTTCACACCAATGGCCAGTTGCTCCACCGGGAAGGTCACGTCTTCGATGATTACCGTGGTGCCGGTCTTGCGTACGGCGCCGACGGCGGGGAAGGTGTCCTTGCGGATCGCCCACAGGCGTGCGTTTTCCAATGGGTCTTCGGTGAAGTCGACTTGCTTCTCGACCGGGAAGTCGGCCAGCGAGGCCATGATCAGCGCCAGTTGTTCATGCAGCAATGTGGATGAGGCGGCGCGGGATTCGATTAATAGCGCGCAGGCACTTTCCGATAGTTGTTGTACGAAAGCGGGCATACCGGGTTTGTCCTGCACCGAGCGCATGCTGCGTCGGTCCAGCAGCTCAACCGCTGACACTGGCTGGGTTTTCAGCACGGTGACGGCATTGCAGCAGGTTTCTACATCCGGGAATACGATCAGGGCCGAAGCTTTGTTCGGGTGATCAATGACGGTGTCGTAGGTCACTGCGCTGATAAAGCCCAGGGTGCCTTCGGAACCCACCAGCAGATGGCTGAGGATATCCAGTGGCTCGTCGAAATCCACCAGGGCATTGAGTGACAGCCCGGTGGTGTTTTTCAGACGGTATTTATGGCGAATTTTTGCCGCCAATTCAGGGTTGGCCCGGGTCTCGCGGCCCAGGGTGGCCAGGCGCTCAAGCAACTGGCTGTGTTGTTGGCGGAACGCCGCGACGCTGGTGGCGTCCTCGGTATCGAGGCGGCTGCCGTCGGCCAGCACCAGGCGAATCCCTGCCAGGGTGTGGTAGGTGTTCTGGGCGGTGCCGCAGCACATGCCGCTGGCATTGTTGGCGACAATCCCACCGATCTTGCAGGCGTTGATTGACGCCGGATCCGGACCGATCTTGCGCCCGAACGGCGCAAGCCAGGCGTTGGCCTGGGCCCCAATGACGCCAGGCTGCAGGCGGATTTGCGTACCTTGGCCACGAATCTCACGCCCGTTCCAGTTATCGCCGAGCACGATCAGCACCGAATCGCTGATGGCCTGGCCGGAGAGGCTGGTGCCGGCTGCGCGAAAGGTCACTGGCACGCGGTCACGTTGCGCCAGTTGCAGCAACTCGACCACTTCATCTTCCGATTCGACGCGCACCACCAGTTGTGGGATCAGTCGGTAAAAACTGGCGTCGGTGCCGAAAGCCAGGGTGGAAAGAGGATCGTCGAAGCGTCGATCTTTCGGGATCAGTCGTGCGACAGCATCCAGGAACGCGATGGGCAGACTCATGGGGCCTCCAGGATCAGCAGCACCCAGTCTGGGGAGCCTTGGCGCCACGGTCCTGCAGACTGGGTTGTGAATAGCTGACGCCGCAAAGCGGTTGCGGCGTCGGTTCTTACGGTATTGCCTGTGGTCTTAATGCACCAGCATGCCGGTGAACCAGTACGCCTGGGCGTAGGTGATCAGGCCGACAATCGTGGCGAAAAACAGGCTGTGCTTGAGGGTAAAGCGGAACAGGTCGGATTCCTTGCCGACCAGGCCGGTCGCGGCGCAGGCCACGGCGATCGACTGTGGCGAGATCATCTTGCCGGTTACGCCGCCACTGGTGTTTGCCGCTACCAGCAGGGTGTCGCTGACGCCGATCTGGTGTGCGGTGGTGGCTTGCAGGGAGCTGAACAGGGCGTTGGACGAGGTATCGGAACCCGTGAGGAACACACCCAGCCAGCCGAGGAACGGCGAGAAGAACGGGAATGCCGCGCCGGTGCCGGCCAATACCAGAGCCATGGTCGAAGACATGCCGGAGTAGTTGGTCACGAATGCGAACGCCAGCACCATGCCGATGGACAGGATCGGCCAGCGCAACTCGTAGAAGGTCTCTTTCAAAGTGGTCAGACCAGTTTTGAAATTGATCTTCAGCACCAGCATGGAGATCAGTGCGGAGAAGAAAATCGCCGTGCCGGTGGCGGAAATCGGGTCCAGCTTGAACACCGCTGGAATGGCCGTCGCGTTGGTGACGATGGGTGCAACCTTGATCACCATCTGGTCCAGGTGCGGAATCGCAAAGTTGAACACCCAGCTGTACATCGAGCCGCCGGCGGCGAACATCGCCTTGAACGGCTTGAGGGTCCAGATGGTCACCAGCACGGTCAGGATCAGGAACGGCGACCAGGCTTTGAAAATCTCCATCAGGCTGTAAGGCGAAGCCACGGAAGTGCGCGGCTGGCCGAAACCGCCGACGCTGCCGGTAACCGAAACGCTGGAGGTGGCGCCAGCAATCTGTGCGCCCGCTGTACGCTTGGGCTGCCAGACTTTAAGGAACAGGGTCAGGGAGATCAGGCTGGCCAGGGCCGAGGTGATATCCGGCAGTTCCGGGCCGATGAAGTTGGAGGTGAAGTACTGGGTGATGGCAAAGCTCAAGCCAGCCACCAGTGCCGCAGGCCAGGTTTCCTTGACGCCGCGCAGGCCGTCCATCATGAACACCAGCCAGAACGGCACGAACAGGGACAGCAGCGGCAGCTGGCGGCCGGTCATGGCGCCGATCTTGAAGGCGTCGATGCCGGTGACCTGGCCGGCCACGATGATCGGGATCCCCAGGGCGCCGAACGCCACTGGCGCGGTGTTGGCAATCAGGCACAGGCCGGCGGCGTACAGTGGGTTGAACCCCAGGCCGACCAGCAGCGCGGCAGTAATCGCCACGGGTGCGCCGAAACCGGCGGCACCTTCCAGGAATGCGCCGAAGCAGAAGCCGATCAGCAGCACTTGCAGGCGCTGGTCATCGGTAATCGACAGCACCGAGCTGCGGATCACTTCGAACTGGCCACTCTTGACCGTCAGTTTGTAGAGGAATACCGCTGCGACGATGATCCAGGCGATTGGCCACAGGCCGTAGGCAAAGCCATAGCCGGCAGCGGCAAATGCCATATCGACCGGCATCTGGAAGGCAAATATCGCCACCAGGATCGACAGCGCCAGGGTGATGCTCCCGGCAACATGGCCTTTAAGGCGAAACACCGCCAGGGCCAGGAAGAAAAATATGATCGGGATAACGGCGGCCAGTGCGGACAGGCCAAGGCTGCCGAGTGGGCTGTAGAGCTGTTGCCAGGTTTGCATATGGGGTGGCCCCTAATTGTTGTTGGTCATGCATGCTCAGCTGATTTGGATAATTGGTAAGACCAATTTACAATCGCTGTTGGCTAGGTTAAGAGCCTTCGGGGTGGCGTGTCAATTTGCCGCTTGAGAAACTTTGGTCGTATGTCGGCGGGGCGGGGTCTGATCGGTGCAATCAAAGGGGTTCTGATAGGTGCCGACGCCGCCGCAATAGGCCAGAATAGAGGGCCCGGCGAGTGGCCGGGATCGTGGAGAGTCAGTTATGGCGTTTGATCAGGTGCGTCAGCGCCGTTTGTCCGACGATATTGTCGAGCAGCTTGAGGGGATGATCCTTGAGGGCACGTTGAAGTCGGGTGAGCGATTGCCAGCCGAGCGCGCACTGGCTGAACAGTTCGGTGTGTCGCGTCCGTCATTGCGCGAGGCGATCCAGAAGCTGGCGGCCAAGGGGCTGCTGGTCAGTCGCCAGGGCGGCGGCAATTATGTGGTGGAGACGCTGGGTTCAACCTTCAGCGATCCATTGTTGCATCTGCTGGAAAGCAACCCCGAAGCCCAGCGGGATCTGTTGGAATTTCGTCAGACGCTTGAAGCGTCTTGCGCTTATTACGCCGCCTTGCGTGCCACGGAAGTGGATCGCGAACGGCTGACTGCCGCCTTTGACGCCTTGCAGGATTGCTATGCGCGGGATGATGAGGTGAGTCGCATTGAAGAAGGCGCGGCCGACGCCAGGTTTCACTTGGCTATCGCCGAAGCTAGCCACAACGCGGTATTGCTGCACACCATCCGGGGCTTGTTTGATTTGCTCAAGCGTAACGTGGTGACCAATATCGGCGGCATGTACCAGCAACGCACCGAAACCCGGGATATGCTGATCAACCAGCATCGGGATTTGTATCTGGCGATTATCGAGGGGCGGGCGGAACAGGCGCGCGAGGTCTCAACACGTCACCTGCTGTACGTGCAGGAAGTGTTGGAAGAGGTGCGTCAGGAAGTGCAGCGCATGGCTCGGGCAGAGCGGCGCAAGGGGATATAGCCTGCAAATGTGGCCAGGGAGCAGGCTCCCTGGCCACATCGGCTCGCTTCAAGAGGCGGGGAAGATCAGTCTTCCTTGCCCTTGTTGCGTACGGCGCGCTGCAATTCCCGATTGGAGTCGCGTTCGCGCTCGGTATCACGCTTGTCGTATTCCTTCTTGCCCTTGCCCAGTGCGATCTCGCACTTGACCAGGTGCTTGCTCCAGTACCACGACAGGCAGACGCAGGCATAACCCTTCTGCTGGACCGCAGCAGCGAGCTTTTCCAGTTCGCGGGCATTGAGCAGCAGCTTGCGTGTGCGCACCGGGTCGGCAATAACGTGGGTACTGGCGGTCATCAACGGCGTGATATGACTGCCGAGCAGCCAGGCCTCGCCATCCTTGAGCAGCACGTAACTGTCGACCAGTTGCAACTTGCTGGCGCGCAGACTTTTTACTTCCCAGCCGGCCAGGACCAGACCAGCCTCGAACCGATGTTCGATGAAGTAATCGTGTCGCGCCTTTTTGTTCTGCGCGATGGTCCCTGTTGGGTGTTTCTTTTGTTTAGCCATAGGGGCGGCATTATAGGCAGTTGCGAGCGTGTCGGCTACGGTCAACCTGCGTGCTTGAGCGTGTTGGATGAATCCCGGACAATACCGCCAGTTTTCTGGTTTTTTTCTCTCGCGAATCGGGCAGTCTTTTCGCGATGTTTGCCGCTCAGCTTCGGAAATAACGCTCCCATGACGACGCATATTCAACGCTCGGCCCTGCTGCCTTACCCGGCGCAAGCGCTCTATGACCTGGTCAATGACGTGGCGAGCTACCCGGATTTCCTGCCCTGGTGCTCCTCATCCACGGTGCTGGAGAGCAGCGATGAGCATATGCGCGCGAGCCTGGAGGTATCCAAGGGCGGGCTTGGTCAGAAGTTTGTGACGAGTAATGTGCTGGTTCCCGGTCAGTCGATTGAGATGAATCTGGAAGAAGGGCCGTTCACTCAACTGCACGGCGTCTGGGTGTTCAAGCCGCTGGGGGAGAAGGCCTGCAAGATCAGCCTGGACCTGACGTTTGATTACGCGGGCTCCATTGTGCGGGCGACCTTGGGGCCGCTGTTCAATCAGGCGGCGAATACCCTGGTGGATGCGTTTTGCCAGCGGGCCAAGCAACTGCATGGCTGAGTCGTTGATCGAAATTGAGGTGGTCTACGCTGCGGTAGACCGGCAACGGTTGTTGAGCCTGGCGGTTGCGCCGGATACGAGCCTGAGGGCTGCGGTGCTGGCGTCGGGCATTGCGGCACAGTTTCCCGAACTGGATATCGCCGCTTGCCCCTTGGGGATTTTCGGCAAGGTTGTGGCGGACGCTGAAACCCGTAATGTCCAGGTCGGCGATCGCATCGAGATTTATCGCCCCTTGCTGGCGGATCCCAAAGAGGTCAGGCGCCTGCGAGCAGCTAAAGCGGCTGAAGCCCGGCGGCAAAATTCATAACCTGTGAAATAGCAGACAACAAAAAGCCCGGCATGCCGGGCTTTTTGTTGAGCGATACAAATTATTGCGGGGCTGTATCCAGAGGTTCTGGCGTTGGCACCGGAACGGTTTCCACGCTGTCGATGTCTTTCTGGATGGTATCCAGCAAGGAGCCAGGCTTGGCCGGCACCTCGGACTTGGGTTTTTCAGCATTCTGCGCTGGCGCAGTGACGCTGGTCCCGCTGTCCTTGCCCAACAGGGCTTCATCACGGCTTACGCCGGGCATGAAGTCACCGGAAAGGCTGACCAGTTGGTCGTTGCCATTAAAGATGACACTGACGCGCTCCTGTTGGCGCTCTCCGCCTCCAGGCTGCAGGCTATAGAGATAATCCCAGCGATCGGCATGGAATGTGTCGGTCAGCAGGGGATTGCCCATAATAAACCGTACTTGCCGTCGGGTCATTCCCGGGCGTAACTGGTCTATCATGTCCTGCGTGACGACATTGCCCTGCTGGATGTCGATTTTGTAAACCCCGGGGAATGAACAACCGGCGAGTGCGAGCAGTCCCACAAGGGTGAAACTGGTTAGCAAGAGCTTGGTGTTTTGCATCGGTGGGCGACTTCCACTATCTTGGCTGGGACAACGTAAACGCCGATCATACCCGTATTAAGAGAAGCTGCGAAGCAGCATCCGCGAGAAAGCTAACCATGGTTGAAAATAGCGAACTACGCAAAGCCGGTCTTAAAGTGACTCTGCCACGAGTCAAGATTCTACAAATGCTCGATTCCGCCGAGCAGCGCCACATGAGTGCCGAGGATGTTTACAAGGCGCTGATGGAGTCTAACGAGGACGTCGGCCTGGCCACGGTTTACCGTGTACTGACCCAGTTCGAAGCCGCAGGGCTGGTGGTTCGTCATAATTTCGACGGCGGTCATGCGGTGTTTGAATTGGCTGACGGTGGTCATCACGACCACATGGTTGACCTGGATACCAATGAGGTTATTGAGTTCACCAGCCCGGCAATCGAAAAGCTTCAGCACGAAATCGCTGAGGAGCATGGATTCGATTTGGTTGACCACAATCTTGTGTTGTACATCCGTAAGAAAAAGTAAAAAAGCGCTGCAGATTCGCTCTGCGCAACGATCGAAGGCGACCCTAGGGTCGCCTTCATGCTATCTGCCGTCAGAGAAAATCCGACAAAAAAGGATTCAAGCCTTCGCCGTTACCACCATTTTCTTCGCGTGGGCCAGGGACTCCTTGGTCAGGTCGATGCCGCCAAGCATGCGCGCGACTTCTTCCACCCGTTCGGTCTTGTTCAGCTTGGACACGGCGGTATGTGTCGCGTCGCTGCCCCGTACCTTGTGCACAAATAGATGCTGATGCCCTTGGGCTGCAACTTGTGGCAAGTGGGTAACGGTCAGCACTTGTCCGCGCTCACCCAGGCGGCGCAACAATTGGCCGACAATTTCAGCGGTCGGCCCGCCAATCCCCACATCTACTTCGTCGAAGACCAGGGTCGGTACGCGCGAGGTCTGGGCGGTAATAACCTGGATTGCCAGGCTGATCCGTGACAGTTCACCGCCGGAGGCGACTTTGGCCAGAGCCTTCAGGGGTTGGCCCGGGTTGGCACTTACCAGCAATTCGACCTGTTCCAGGCCATTGGGCTGTAGTTCGTTGCCACTGTTGGCGTGCAACTCGATGGTGAAGCGTCCACCCGGCATGCCCAGGCGTTGGATCTCCTGCTCAACGGCACAGGCCAGTCCGGTTGCGGCCTGGTGCCGCAGGTCGCTCAGTTCCCGGGCCTTTTCCTGGTAATGACGGGCAAAGGAAGCCAGTTCATCGCCCAGGCGCTCGATGGATTCATCATTGGCATTCAGGGTTTCGATCTCGTCCAGCAGCTTTTGCTGCATGGCCGCCACTTCGGTCGGCTGGATCCGATGTTTGCGCGCCAGGGTATAAATAGTGTCGAGGCGCTCTTCGATCTCTTGCAGGCGGGCCGGGTCAGCATCGAAGTGGTCAAGGAAGCGGTTCAGTTCACCAACGGCCTCTTCGACCTGGATCTGCGCACTGGTCAGCAGGGTGGTGGCTTCATTCAGGGAGCCAGAGCCACTGTTTACGCTCGACAGGCGGTTAAGGCTTGCCGTCAGTGCGTTCAGTACATTGCCGGAGTCACTTTCGCTGCATTGCTCGACAACCTGGCGGCAGATGCCCAGCAGGGTTTCGGCATTGGTCAGGTTCTTGTGCTCCTGCTCCAGCTGTTCCAGCTCGGTTTCGCCCAGGCCCAGGCTTTCCAGTTCTTCCAGCTGATAGCTGAGGAGTTGGTGGCGGGCGCGTTGCTCGTCGCCGGAATTGGACAGGCGCTCCAGTTCCAGGCGGGTCTGGCGCCAGCGTTGTGCGGCCAATTGCACCTGGCGGGCGAGGTCGGTGGCGCCGGCGTATTCATCCAGCAGTCGGCGATGGGTATCGGTTTTCAGCAGGGATTGATGTTCATGCTGGCTGTGGATGTCGATCAGCAGCTCACCGAGGGCCTTCAGGTCGCCGAGTGGGCAGGGCGTGCCATTGATGTAGCCCCGCGAGCGGCCTTCGGCGGTGATCACCCGGCGCAGAATGCACGGGCTATCGCTGTCAAGGTCGCGCTCGGCGAGCCAGGCGCTGGCTTCCGGAATATCTGCCAGGTCAAAGGTCGCCAGAATATCGGCCTTGTCTGCACCGGGACGAACCACGCCGCTGTCGGCGCGATCACCCAGGGTCAGGCCCAGGGCGTCGAGCATGATCGACTTGCCGGCGCCGGTTTCGCCTGTGATTACGCTCATCCCGCGATCCAGTTCAAGATCCAGATGCTCAACGATGGCGTAGTTATGTACGGACAGGTGAACCAGCATAGTGGCCGCTCCCAGGCTTTAGGTCTGGTTATTTATACAGTGTTTTGTTTGGCGCTGACAATCCTGCGACTTAGCTCAATTTGCTTGGATAAAGGGTTTTTTTAGCTCTATGTGGAATGTGCGGGAAAGTGTGAGTCGGGGTATGTCCGCCCTTGAACCTGGAAATTGTGGCCCCATATACCGGAACAGAAGCGCGAGTTGAGTTCGCGCAGGATTTCGAAAGGAGAAAACTATGGCTGACGAACAGACGCTGGATACGCAAAACCCAGACGCCAACCAGGCCTCGCAGGCAGCGGGTGAAGATCTGACGGCTCGTGTGCAAGTGCTCGAAGAGCAACTGGCAGGCGCTCAGGATCAGGCTTTGCGTGTTGCTGCCGATCTGCAGAACGTCCGCCGCCGCGCCGAGCAGGATGTAGAGAAAGCCCACAAGTTTGCGCTGGAGAAGTTTGCCGGTGATCTGTTGCCGATCATCGACAGCCTGGAGCGTGGCCTGGAGCTGTCCAGTCCGGACGACGAAAACATCCGTGCCATGCGCGAAGGGATCGAACTGACCCTGAAAATGTTCCAGGACACCCTGAAGCGTTATCAGCTGGAAGCAATCGATCCGCAAGGCGGCGAGCCGTTCAACGCGGAGCATCACCAGGCCATGGCCATGCAGGAAAATGCTGACCTTGAGCCTAATAGCGTGTTGAAGGTGTTCCAGAAGGGCTACCAGCTCAATGGTCGCCTGTTGCGCCCGGCGATGGTGGTGGTGAGCAAGGCTCCCGCACCGGTTTCGCCGTCGATTGACGAGCAGGCTTGAAATCGTTCGTAACGACCCCATTTATAAGTCAAGCGTTTAAGTGCTACCGCAGTTAGCCACCACTGCTGCGGCAACCAAATCCAAAGTTTCGGGAGAGTGAATCATGGGCAAAATTATCGGTATCGACCTGGGGACTACCAACTCCTGCGTCTCCGTGCTGGAAAACGGCGTATCCAAGGTTATTGAAAACGCAGAAGGCGCGCGTACCACTCCGTCCATCGTGGCTTACGCCAACGACGGCGAGATCCTGGTAGGCCAGTCCGCCAAGCGTCAGGCTGTGACCAATCCGCATAACACCCTGTACGCGGTGAAGCGTTTGATCGGTCGTAAGTTCGACGAAGAAGTCGTACAGAAAGACATCAAGATGGTGCCGTACAAAATCGCCAAGGCTGACAACGGTGACGCCTGGGTTGAAGTGAACGGCCAGAAAATGTCGCCACCGCAAATCTCGGCTGAAATCTTGAAAAAGATGAAGAAGACTGCTGAAGACTACCTCGGTGAAGCAGTGACTGAAGCGGTGATCACCGTTCCGGCCTACTTCAACGACAGCCAGCGCCAGGCGACCAAAGACGCCGGCCGCATCGCGGGCCTGGACGTAAAACGTATCATCAACGAACCTACCGCGGCCGCTCTGGCCTACGGCATGGACAAGGCCAAGGGCGACCACACCGTGATCGTTTATGACCTGGGTGGCGGTACTTTCGACGTTTCCGTGATCGAAATCGCTGAAGTCGATGGCGAGCACCAGTTCGAAGTGTTGGCGACCAACGGTGACACGTTCCTGGGCGGCGAAGACTTTGACATTCGTCTGATCGACTACCTCGTTGACGAATTCAAGAAAGAAAGCGGCATGAACCTCAAAGGTGACCCGCTGGCGATGCAGCGCCTGAAAGAAGCTGCTGAAAAAGCCAAGATCGAACTGTCTTCGAGCAATTCGACCGACGTGAACCTGCCGTACATCACTGCAGATGCCACCGGTCCTAAGCACTTGAACGTGAAGATCTCGCGCGCCAAGCTGGAATCGCTGGTTGAAGACCTGGTTCAGCGCACTATCGAACCTTGCCGCATCGCCCTGAAAGATTCGGGTATCGACGTTGGCTCGATCAACGACGTGATCCTGGTTGGCGGTCAGACCCGTATGCCGCTGGTACAGCAGAAGGTCACCGAGTTCTTCGGTAAAGAAGCGCGTAAAGACGTGAACCCGGACGAAGCCGTTGCCATGGGTGCTGCCATCCAGGGTGCGGTACTGGCCGGCGACGTGAAAGACGTGCTGCTGCTGGACGTCAGCCCGCTGACTCTGGGTATCGAAACCATGGGTGGCGTGATGACCGCGCTGATCGAGAAAAACACCACGATTCCTACCAAGAAATCGCAAGTGTTCTCGACTGCCGATGACAACCAGGGCGCCGTGACCATTCACGTGCTGCAAGGTGAGCGTAAGCAGGCTGCACAGAACAAGTCCCTGGGCAAGTTCGACCTGGCCGAGATTCCACCCGCTCCACGTGGCGTGCCACAAATTGAAGTGACCTTCGACATCGACGCCAACGGCATTCTGCACGTAGGCGCCAAGGACAAGGCTACTGGCAAGACTCAGTCGATCGTGATCAAGGCCAACTCCGGTCTGTCCGAGGAAGAAATTCAGCAGATGATCAACGATGCTGAAAAGAACGCCGAGGAAGATCGCAAGTTCGAAGAACTGGCTGCTGCCCGCAACCAGGGTGATGCACTGGTTCACTCGACTCGCAAAATGATCGCGGATGCTGGCGACAAAGTGACTGCTGAAGAGAAGACCGCAATCGAAGCCGCCGTGGTTGCCCTGGAAGCCGCTGTTAAAGGCGACGACAAGGCCACTATCGAAGCCAAGGTTGAGGAGCTGTCGAAAGTCTCCGCGCCGGTCGCTCAGAAGATGTACGCCGAGCAGGCTCCGCAAGGTGACGGTGCTGCGCAACAGGCAGAACCTGAAGCCAAGCACGACGACGTTGTCGATGCCGAGTTCGAAGAAGTAAAAGAAGACCAGAAGAAGTAACTTGGTCGCCCGGTTGACCGCTATCAAGCGGTGACTGGTAGGATGTCGCCGCGCGGGAGCTTGCTCCCGCGTTGGCGTGTCTGGGGTACGCGAATTTTTACAGCATGCGACAAGGTTCGGATGTTGGCGGTGTGATCGGGAATGCTCCTGCTTTGCGATCGACAGGCACCGCGTTTTTGGCTGGGTCTCGGCTGAAAGCAGTAAAGACCAGGATCGTTGAATTTGACGTGAGTTGGGTCCGGGCCTGTATTGGGGCTCAACGAGTTTGGCAGGCTCAGGAGGGTTTTGCCGGACGTCCTTAAGAGTGCAAAGACTTATGGCAAAGCGTGACTATTACGAAGTATTGGGTGTGGAGCGCGGTTCCAGCGAGGCGGACCTGAAGAAGGCTTACCGTCGCCTGGCGATGAAGCACCACCCGGACCGTAATCCGGATAACAAAGAATCCGAAGAATTGTTTAAAGAGGCCAATGAGGCCTACGAATGCCTGTGTGATCCGAACAAGCGTGCAGCCTACGACCAGTATGGCCATGCCGGTGTCGATCCAAGCATGGGCGGCGGCGGGGCTGGCTTTGGCGGGCAGAACTTCTCCGATATCTTCGGCGATGTATTCAGCGACTTCTTCGGCGGCGGTCGTGGTGGTCAGCGTGGCGGTGCCCAGCGTGGCAGCGACTTGCGCTACACCCTGGAACTGAATCTGGAAGAGGCCGTACGCGGCACCAGCGTCAATATCCGCGTGCCGACGCTGGTCAATTGCAAGCCGTGTGACGGTTCGGGCGCCAAGAAAGGCTCCTCGCCGATCACCTGCCCGACCTGTGGCGGTATTGGCCAGGTGCGCATGCAGCAGGGTTTCTTCTCGGTGCAGCAAACCTGCCCGCGCTGCCATGGCCAGGGCAAGATCATTTCCGATCCGTGCGATTCTTGCCACGGCGAAGGGCGCGTCGAAGAGTACAAGACCCTGTCGGTGAAAGTGCCGGCGGGTGTTGATACTGGCGACCGCATCCGTTTGTCGGGCGAGGGCGAGGCGGGCGCGCAGGGTGGTCCGACGGGCGACCTGTACGTGGTGATCAACGTGCGCGAGCACGCGATCTTCCAGCGTGACGGCAAGCACCTGTTCTGCGAAGTGCCGATCAGTTTTGTCGATGCGGCCCTGGGTGGCGAGCTGGAGATTCCGACCCTCGAAGGGCGGGTCAAGCTGAAGATCCCCGAGGGTACTCAGACCGGCAAGCAGTTCCGGATCCGTGGCAAAGGTGTAGCGCCGGTGCGCGGTGGTGGTGCGGGCGACTTGATGTGCCGTGTGGCTGTCGAGACGCCGGTCAACCTGGATCGTCGTCAGCGTGAGTTGCTCGAAGAGCTGCGCGGTTCGCTGGCCGGTGATGGCTCCCATTCGCCCAAGACCGCTGGCTGGTTCGAAGGCGTGAAGCGCTTCTTCGGCGACCTGTAAGGACGTGGATATGCGACGTATAGCAGTGATGGGCGCCGCCGGGCGCATGGGCAAGAACCTGGTGGAGGCGGTGCAGCAGCGCTCGCCTCTGTCGGGGCTGACTGCGGCGATCGTGCGCCCGGGCAGTACGCTGATCGGCGCCGATGTTGGCGAGCTGGCCTCCCTGGGGCGGATCGGTGTGTCATTGTCCGGCAGCCTGGAGCAGGTGGCTGATGAGTTCGATGTATTGATCGACTTCACCCTGCCCGAAGTGATGCTGAAAAACCTGGCGTTCTGCCGCAAGGCGGGCAAAGCCATGGTTATCGGTACCACGGGCCTGAATGCCGAGCAAAAGCAATTGCTCGTCGCGGCAGGCAAGGACATTCCTATCGTGTTTGCCGCCAACTTCAGTGTAGGCGTCAACCTGTCGCTGAAGTTGCTCGACATGGCGGCAAGGGTGTTGGGTGATGACGCGGATATCGAGATCATCGAGGCGCATCACCGGCACAAGGTCGATGCGCCATCGGGCACTGCCATGCGCATGGGCGAAGTGATTGCCGATGCCTTGGGGCGTGATCTGTCGAAGGTTGCGGTATATGGTCGCGAAGGTCATACCGGGGCGCGCGAGCGTGAAACCATTGGCTTTGCCACCGTGCGCGGTGGTGATGTGGTGGGTGACCATACGGTGCTGTTTGCTGCCGAAGGTGAGCGCCTGGAAATTACCCACAAGGCTTCCAGTCGCATGACCTTCGCCAAGGGCGCGGTGCGTGCCGCATTGTGGCTGGAGGGCCGCGAAGCGGGTCTCTACGACATGCAAGACGTGCTGGATCTGCGTTAATCAGTAGCAAAAACGGGCCCGGAGGATTACTCTAGGGCCCCGTTTTTACCCGCTAAGCGACGTCCTGTCGCATTCTCCTGCCTTTTCGGCTCATTAGCGGTGGACCCAAAAAGCCTTTTTCTGTAAGCTACAGCTTTAGTGTGTCCACTAAAAGCGCGCAGAATAATTCAGTGAAGAAGCGGGGTGACGTGTCCATACGTCACTCCGCTTTTTTGCAACCTGCGATCGCCCTTTCAGGCTTTATTTACGGGAGGTCTTCTTGACTAAGCCAGCCATACTCGCCCTTGCTGATGGCAGCATTTTTCGCGGCGAAGCCATTGGAGCCGACGGTCAGACCGTTGGAGAGGTGGTGTTCAACACCGCCATGACCGGCTATCAGGAAATCCTTACCGATCCTTCCTACGCCCAACAGATCGTTACCCTGACTTATCCGCATATCGGCAACACCGGTACTACACCGGAAGACGTCGAGTCTGATCGTGTCTGGTCGGCCGGTCTGGTGATTCGTGACCTGCCACTGGTTGCGAGCAACTGGCGTAACACGATGTCGCTGTCCGATTACCTGAAAGCCAACAATGTTGTGGCGATCGCCGGTATCGATACGCGCCGCCTGACACGCATCTTGCGTGAAAAAGGCTCGCAGAACGGCTGCATCATGGCCGGTGACAATATTTCCGAAGAAGCGGCAATTGCTGCAGCGCAGGGCTTCCCTGGCCTCAAAGGCATGGACCTGGCGAAAGTCGTCAGCACCAAAGAGAAGTACGAGTGGCGCTCCACTGTCTGGGACTTGAAGACCGACAGCCACGCGACCATCGAAGCGGCTGAGCTGCCGTATCACGTCGTGGCCTACGACTACGGCATCAAGTACAACATCCTGCGCATGCTGGTCGAGCGCGGTTGCCGTGTGACCGTGGTCCCGGCCCAGACCCCGGCCAGCGATGTGTTGGCCCTGCAACCGGATGGCGTGTTCCTGTCCAACGGCCCGGGTGACCCTGAGCCATGCGACTACGCGATCAAGGCCATCAAGGAAGTGCTGGACACCGAGATCCCGGTATTCGGTATCTGCCTCGGCCACCAGTTGCTGGCCCTGGCCTCCGGCGCCAAGACCCTGAAAATGGGCCACGGCCATCACGGTGCCAACCACCCGGTACAAGACCTGGACACCGGTGTCGTGATGATCACCAGCCAGAACCACGGTTTTGCGGTGGATGAAGCCACCTTGCCGGCCAACGTGCGTGCCATTCACAAGTCGCTGTTCGACGGTTCCCTGCAGGGTATCGAGCGCACCGATAAGAGCGCGTTCAGCTTCCAGGGCCACCCTGAAGCGAGCCCGGGCCCGAACGACGTAGCGCCGCTGTTCGACCGTTTCATCAATGAGATGGCCAAGCGACGCTGACTGAGTGGCCTGCGGGCGGCCCCGACTCTCGGTGGCCCCCGCAGGCTCTTCAAAGATTGTTCAAGACGGCTTGCCGACTGACCTGCGGATTTGAGTGACAAACCCATGCCAAAACGTACAGACATAAAAAGCATCCTGATTCTCGGCGCTGGCCCGATCGTGATCGGCCAGGCCTGCGAATTCGACTACTCCGGCGCCCAGGCCTGCAAGGCCCTGCGCGAAGAGGGTTACCGCGTCATCCTGGTGAACTCCAACCCGGCCACCATCATGACCGACCCGGACATGGCCGACGCCACCTACATCGAACCGATCAAGTGGCAGACCGTTGCCAAGATCATCGAGAAAGAGCGTCCGGACGCACTGCTGCCGACCATGGGTGGCCAGACTGCACTGAACTGCGCCTTGGACCTGGAGCGCGAAGGCGTCCTGGAAAAGTTCGGCGTAGAGATGATCGGCGCCAATGCCGACACCATCGACAAGGCTGAAGACCGTTCGCGTTTCGACAAGGCCATGAAGTCTATCGGTCTTGATTGCCCGCGCTCGGGTATCGCCCACAGCATGGAAGAGGCCAACGCGGTTCTCGAAAAACTCGGCTTCCCGTGCATTATCCGGCCGTCCTTCACCATGGGCGGCACCGGCGGCGGTATCGCTTACAACCGTGAAGAGTTCGAAGAAATCTGCGCCCGCGGCCTGGATCTGTCGCCGACCAAAGAGCTGCTTATCGACGAATCCCTGATCGGCTGGAAAGAGTACGAGATGGAAGTTGTCCGCGATAAAAAGGACAACTGCATCATCGTCTGCTCGATCGAAAACTTCGACCCGATGGGTGTGCACACCGGTGACTCGATCACCGTTGCTCCTGCGCAAACCCTGACGGACAAGGAATACCAGATCATGCGTAACGCCTCGTTGGCGGTACTGCGTGAGATCGGCGTTGAAACCGGTGGTTCCAACGTTCAGTTCGGTATTTGCCCGAACACAGGCCGTATGGTCGTGATCGAGATGAACCCGCGTGTGTCGCGTTCTTCGGCGCTGGCATCAAAAGCTACCGGCTTCCCGATTGCGCGCATCGCTGCCAAGCTGGCGATCGGTTACACCTTGGACGAGCTTCAAAACGAAATCACTGGCGGCGCTACGCCGGCGTCCTTCGAGCCGTCGATCGACTACGTAGTCACTAAGCTGCCACGCTTCGCTTTCGAGAAGTTCCCGAAAGCCGACGCCCGCCTGACCACCCAGATGAAGTCGGTCGGTGAAGTCATGGCCATTGGCCGGACATTCCAGGAGTCCCTGCAGAAAGCCCTGCGTGGCCTGGAAGTGGGCGTTTGCGGTCTGGACGAGAAGCTCGACCTGAGCAACCCGGAAAGCATGAGCATCCTCAAGCGCGAGCTGACCGTGCCGGGCGCCGAGCGTATCTGGTATGTGGCTGACGCCTTCCGCGCGGGCATGACCGTCGAAGACATCTTCGGCATGAACATGATTGATCCGTGGTTCCTGGTGCAGATCGAAGATCTGATCAAGGAAGAAGAGAAGGTCAAGACCCTGGGTCTTTCCTCTATCGACCGCGACCTGATGTTCCGTCTCAAGCGCAAAGGCTTCTCCGACCAGCGTCTGGCCAAACTGCTGGGCGTGACCGAGAAAAACCTGCGCACCCACCGCCACAAACTGGACATCTTCCCGGTCTACAAGCGTGTTGACACGTGCGCCGCAGAGTTCGCCACCGACACCGCGTACCTGTACTCCACCTACGAGGAAGAGTGCGAAGCCGCGCCGTCGGGCCGCGACAAGATCATCATCCTGGGCGGCGGTCCAAACCGTATCGGTCAGGGCATCGAGTTCGACTACTGCTGCGTACACGCCGCCCTCGCCCTGCGCGAAGACGGGTACGAGACCATCATGGTCAACTGCAACCCGGAAACTGTTTCCACTGACTACGACACTTCCGACCGCCTGTACTTCGAGCCGGTAACGCTGGAAGACGTGCTGGAAATCTGTAGCGTCGAGAAGCCAAAAGGTGTGATCGTGCAGTACGGCGGGCAAACCCCGTTGAAACTGGCGCGTGCCCTGGAAGCGGCTGGCGTGCCGATCATCGGTACCAGCCCTGACGCCATCGACCGTGCCGAAGACCGTGAGCGCTTCCAGCAAATGGTCGAGCGCCTGAACCTGCGCCAGCCGCCAAACGCGACCGTGCGCAGCGAAGACGAAGCCATCCGTGCAGCCAGCAAGATCGGCTACCCGTTGGTGGTGCGTCCGTCCTACGTGCTGGGTGGCCGGGCGATGGAAATCGTCTACGAAGAAGAAGAACTCAAGCGCTACCTGCGTGATGCGGTGAAAGTGTCCAACGACAGCCCGGTGCTGCTGGACCACTTCCTCAACTGCGCCATCGAGATGGACGTGGATGCGGTCTGCGACGGTACCGACGTGGTGATCGGCGCGATCATGCAGCACATCGAGCAGGCGGGTGTTCACTCCGGTGACTCCGCGTGCTCCCTGCCGCCGTACTCGCTGCCGCTGCACATCCAGGACGAGATGCGCGAGCAGGTCAAGAAAATGGCCCTGGAGCTGGGCGTGGTCGGCCTGATGAACGTACAGTTGGCGCTGCAAGGCGAAGACATCTACGTCATCGAAGTCAACCCGCGTGCTTCGCGTACCGTGCCGTTTGTTTCCAAGTGCATCGGTGTGTCCCTGGCGATGATTGCCGCCCGTGTCATGGCCGGTAAGACCTTGAAGGAAATCGGCTTCACCAAGGAAATCATTCCGAACTTCTACAGCGTGAAAGAGGCGGTATTCCCATTCGCCAAATTCCCTGGTGTGGACCCGATCCTGGGCCCAGAGATGAAGTCCACCGGTGAAGTGATGGGCGTGGGCGATACCTTCGGCGAAGCATTCGCCAAGGCCCAGATGGGCGCCAGCGAAGTGCTGCCGACCGGCGGTACTGCGTTTATCAGCGTGCGTGATGATGACAAGCCGCTGGTTGCAGGCGTGGCCCGTGATCTGATCAACTTGGGCTTCGAAGTCGTGGCCACCGCCGGGACCGCCAAGCTGATTGAAGCCGCTGGCCTGAAAGTGCGTCGCGTGAACAAGGTAACGGAAGGTCGTCCGCACGTGGTCGATATGATCAAGAATGACGAAGTCACCCTGATCATCAACACCACCGAAGGTCGCCAGTCGATCGCGGATTCCTACTCCATTCGTCGTAACGCCTTGCAGCACAAGATCTACTGCACCACCACCATTGCTGCTGGCGAAGCCATCTGTGAAGCGCTCAAGTTCGGTCCGGAAAAGACCGTGCGTCGCTTGCAGGATCTACACGCAGGATTGAAGGCATGATCAAATACCCAATGACTGTCCAGGGCGCCAAGGCCCTGGAAGAGGAGCACGCCCATCTGACCAAGGTCGTACGTCCAAAGCTGAGCCAGGACATCGGTACGGCCCGTGAGCTGGGCGACTTGAAGGAAAACGCCGAATACCATGCTGCCCGTGAGCAGCAGGGGATGGTCGAGGCGCGGATCCGTGATATCGAAGGGCGCATGCAGAATGCGGTCATCATTGATGTCACGACTATTCCCAAGACCGGCAAGGTGATTTTCGGCACGACTGTAGAAATCGCCAACGTCGAGACGGATGAAAGCGTGACTTACCACATCGTGGGTGAGGACGAGGCTGACTTCAAACTCGGCAAGATCTCCGTCGGTTCGCCCCTGGCCCGCGCCTTGATTGCCAAGGAAGAGGGTGATGTGGTGGCCGTCAAGACGCCCGGTGGCGTGATCGAGTACGAGATTGTCGAAGTTCGTCACATCTGAAAAACGGCGCCCGCTTCGAGCGGGCGCCATGCTTTGGCAGTTGGCTCAGATGCTTTGGGTTGGCGGGCTATGGCTGTTGCATCTTGGTGTATTGCCGGTGCTGGGCATGATTGGCCTGGCGCCGTTGCTGATCGATGAGATCGGCGGATTATTGAGTGCGCTGCTGGTGGGATTTGCGGCGGCGTGCGTGATTCTCCAGGCATTGGTGCTGGTCAAGGCCGAGGGCTTGGGGAGTTTGTGGCGGGATATGCGCGGGCAACTGCTGTTGATGGCGCTGTATGCGTGCGCAATGTATTGCGTGGTGCGCATATTGCTGCCGGAAGCGTTGCGCTGGCAGCTGTTCAGCTATCTTGTGCTAGGGTTTTCTGGCTTGGTGCTGGTGGTACAGCCTGCGCCGGGATGGAGTGGCAGGGCGCGCGAAGCGCGCCCGTGACCCTTGCATCATTTGAAGCGATGAACGTTCGACAGTTGCTTGTTGGCGCTGAAATTCTTGCGATACAGCAGCGCCATCTTGCCGATGACCTGAACCAGGTCCGCTTTGCCCACCTTGCACAGTTCTGCAATGGCGGCCAGGCGCGCTTCGCGATCAAGGATATTGACCTTGATCTTGATCAGCTCGTGATCGCCTAATGCGCGTTCAAGTTCGGCTAACACACCTTCAGTCAAACCGTTGTCGGCCACAATCAAAACTGGTTTCAGATGGTGGCCAATGGATTTGTACTGTTTCTTCTGCTCTTGAGTGAGCGGCATAATCTGACCCCTGCGTCTGATCTTGTAAAAAGCGGCGGCCAGTTTACCCGAGCGAGTCCGGGACCGCCCAGTTAATCACGACCCGTTTTATTTTCGAGGTGGCCCGTGGCCCGTTCCAAAACTAGCCTTAACTGGCTTAAAGAGCATTTCAACGATCCTTACGTCAAAAAGGCGCAAAAGGATGGCTACCGTTCCCGGGCCAGCTACAAGCTGCTGGAGATCCAGGAAAAGGACCGGTTGATCCGTCCCGGCATGAGCGTAATTGATCTCGGCGCAGCCCCCGGTGGCTGGTCCCAGGTGACCAGTCGTCTGATTGGTGGGCAAGGCCGTTTGATCGCTTCCGATATCCTGGAAATGGATAGCATCCCAGATGTGACCTTCGTCCATGGCGACTTTACCCGTGATGATGTACTGGCACAGATCCTCGAGGCTGTCGGAAATTCGCAGGTAGACCTTGTGATTTCGGATATGGCCCCCAATATGAGTGGATTACCAGCCGTGGATATGCCACGCGCCATGTTCCTGTGCGAATTGGCACTGGATCTGGCAGGAAGGGTTCTGCGTCCGGGTGGTGATTTTCTGGTCAAGGTCTTCCTTGGGGAAGGTTTTGACGAGTACCACAAGAACATGCGCAAGCTGTTCGACAAGGTGCAGACCCGCAAGCCTGACTCCTCGAGGGACAGGTCTCGCGAGCAGTATTTGCTGGGCCGCGGCTATCGCGGTGTCGAGGGCGCTGCCAGTGATGAGCGTCTTTAAAGGTTTTAAGGGAGTCGATAGGTTTTTTTATATCGCTTTCGTCACGAAGCTTTACGAATATTGTGTAGTCAAAGTTTCACAAAGGGTTACAGACGGCGCCTGCCAGAGTTGTAGGTAATGTAGTAAGTTAGGCCGGTGAATATCATGCGAAGCGCGCGCCAGTAGCGGAGCTTGCTTCAGAGGGTAGTTAATTGAACGATATGGCAAAGAATCTGATCCTGTGGTTGATCATCGCGGCTGTCCTGGTGACGGTGATGAACAACTTCTCCAGCCCTAACGAGCCGCAGACCCTCAACTATTCCGACTTCATCCAGCAAGTTAAGGATGGCAAGGTCGAGCGCGTAGCGGTTGATGGCTACGTGATCACTGGCAAGCGCAACGATGGCGACAGCTTCAAGACCATCCGTCCGGCGATCCAGGACAATGGTCTGATCGGCGACCTGGTGGACAACAAGGTGGTCGTTGAGGGCAAGCAGCCTGAGCAGCAGAGCATCTGGACCCAGCTCCTGGTGGCCAGCTTCCCGATCCTGGTGATTATCGCCGTGTTCATGTTCTTCATGCGCCAGATGCAAGGCGGCGCAGGGGGCAAGGGCGGACCGATGAGCTTCGGCAAGAGCAAGGCCCGCCTGCTTTCCGAAGACCAGGTAAAAACCACCCTGGCTGACGTTGCCGGTTGCGACGAAGCCAAGGAAGAAGTTGGCGAGTTGGTCGAGTTCCTGCGCGATCCGGGCAAATTCCAGCGCCTGGGCGGCCGTATTCCTCGCGGTGTACTGATGGTCGGTCCTCCGGGTACCGGTAAAACCCTGCTCGCCAAGGCGATTGCCGGCGAAGCCAAGGTGCCGTTCTTCACCATTTCCGGTTCCGACTTCGTCGAGATGTTCGTCGGTGTGGGCGCCAGCCGTGTGCGTGACATGTTCGAGCAGGCCAAGAAGCACGCGCCATGCATCATCTTCATCGACGAAATCGACGCTGTCGGTCGCCATCGTGGTGCTGGCATGGGCGGTGGTCATGACGAGCGTGAGCAGACCCTCAACCAGTTGCTGGTCGAGATGGACGGCTTTGAAATGAATGACGGCATCATCGTGATTGCCGCCACCAACCGTCCTGACGTACTTGACCCGGCGCTGCTGCGTCCGGGCCGTTTCGACCGTCAGGTTGTGGTTGGCTTGCCAGATATCCGTGGCCGCGAGCAGATTCTCAAGGTCCACATGCGCAAAGTGCCAATGGGCGACGACGTCGCTCCAGGCGTGATTGCCCGCGGTACCCCTGGTTTCTCCGGTGCCGACCTGGCCAACCTGGTGAACGAGGCCTCGCTGTTCGCTGCCCGTACCGGCAAGCGCATTGTCGAGATGAAAGAATTCGAGCTGGCCAAAGACAAGATCATGATGGGTGCCGAGCGCAAATCCATGGTCATGTCCGAGAAAGAGAAGCAGAACACTGCTTATCATGAGGCTGGTCACGCCATTGTCGGTCGCGTTGTGCCTGAGCACGACCCGGTCTACAAAGTGTCGATCATTCCTCGCGGCCGGGCACTGGGTGTCACCATGTTCCTGCCGGAAGAGGATCGTTACAGCCTCTCCAAGCGCGCTCTGATCAGTCAGATCTGCTCGCTGTACGGCGGTCGTATCGCTGAAGAGATGACCTTGGGCTTTGACGGTGTGACCACCGGCGCTTCCAACGACATCATGCGTGCCAGCCAGATTGCCCGGAATATGGTTACCAAGTGGGGCCTGTCCGAAAAGCTCGGCCCGCTGATGTATGCCGAGGAAGAAGGCGAAGTGTTCCTGGGTCGTGGTGGTGGCGGTCAAAGTGCCAGCTTCTCCGGCGAGACTGCCAAGCTGATCGACTCTGAAGTGCGCAGCATCATTGACCAGTGCTACGGCACGGCCAAGCAGATCCTCACCGATAACCGTGACAAGCTCGACGCCATGGCCGATGCCCTGATGAAGTACGAGACCATTGATGCCGAGCAGATCGACGACATCATGGCTGGTCGTACGCCTCGCGAGCCTCGTGATTGGGAAGGTGGTTCGGGTACTTCAGGCACGCCGCCAGTGGTACAGAACGAACGCCCGGAAAACCCAATCGGCGGCCCGGCTGCCGACCTTTAAGGCTTGAAATGACTTCTGTGTTGTCCTCCACCCGGTTGCCTTGCGGCAGCCGGGTTCTTGATTTGGCCCATACGCATGTTATGGGCATTCTTAATGTAACCCCTGATTCCTTTTCCGATGGTGGTCGCTTCAGCCAGCTGGACGCGGCGTTGCGCCATGCAGCGGCAATGGTAGCTGCGGGTGCGACCATTATTGATGTGGGGGGCGAATCGACCCGGCCTGGCGCGCGTGCTGTTTCCCCTGTGGAGGAAATGGAGCGTGTTGCGCCGATTGTCGAGCGTATTCACCGCGAACTGGATGTCATTATTTCGGTAGACACCTCGACCCCGGCGGTCATGCGCGAAACCGCGCGGCTCGGGGCCGGGCTGATCAATGACGTGCGCTCGCTGCAGCGCGACGGCGCGCTGGATGCGGCGGCGGCCACCGGGTTGCCTGTCTGTCTGATGCATATGCTCGGCGAGCCCGGGACGATGCAGGACGCGCCGCACTATGATCACCTGGTCGCAGAAGTGACGGCATTTCTTGTCGATCGCATTGCCCAATGCGCCGCTGTGGGAATTGCCCCTGAGCGGATCATTCTCGATCCCGGGTTTGGTTTTGCCAAAACCCTGCAGCACAATCTGAGCCTGTTCAAACATATGGAATCGCTGCATGCCCTTGGTCGCCCCCTGTTGGTTGGGGTGTCGCGCAAGAGCATGATAGGCATGGCCTTGAATCGCCCTGTGGGTGAGCGTCTGTATGGCGGCCTGGCCCTGGCGGCGCTTGCCGTGGCCAAGGGCGCGCGTATTCTGCGGGTGCACGATGTGGCCGAGACAGTTGACGTTGTACGGATGATCGAAGCAGTAGAATCAGCCGAATAAGAATGATGGAGCACTTATGACAAAGAAATATTTTGGCACCGACGGTATTCGTGGTCGGGTCGGCGAATTCCCGATCACTCCGGACTTTATGCTCAAGCTGGGCTGGGCGGCCGGGATGGCCTTCCGCAGCATGGGGGCATGCCGCATCCTGGTGGGTAAGGACACGCGGATTTCTGGCTATATGTTCGAGTCTGCACTCGAGGCGGGCCTGTCTGCCGCCGGGGCAGATGTGATGTTGCTGGGGCCGATGCCTACGCCGGCGATCGCTTACCTGACGCGTACCTTTCACGCTGAAGCCGGTATTGTGATCAGTGCCTCGCACAATCCCCATGATGATAATGGCATCAAGTTCTTCTCGGGCCAGGGCACCAAGCTGCCGGACGCGATTGAGCACATGATTGAAGAGTTGCTGGATGCGCCGATGACCGTCGTCGAATCGAGCAAGCTGGGCAAGGTTTCACGGATTAACGATGCGTCTGGCCGTTATATCGAATTTTGCAAAAGCAGCGTGCCTACCAGCACCAATTTTGCCGGGCTCAAGGTGGTCATCGACTGTGCCCATGGTGCAACCTACAAGGTTGCTCCCAGTGTATTCAAGGAGTTGGGTGCCGAGGTTACAGTGCTGTCGGCCCAGCCCAACGGCCTGAACATCAACGATAACTGTGGTTCGACCCATATGGGGCAATTGCAGGCAGCGGTATTGGCCGAGCACGCGGACCTGGGTATTGCCTTCGATGGTGACGGTGACCGCGTGTTGATGGTCGATCATACCGGTGCCATCGTCGACGGTGACGACCTGCTGTTCATCATTGCCCGCGACCTGCATGAGCGTAACAAGCTGCAAGGTGGTGTGGTCGGTACCCTGATGAGTAATCTGGGGCTGGAGCTGGCCCTGGCAGACCTGGGGATCCCGTTCGTGCGGGCCAATGTGGGCGACCGCTACGTGATTGCCGAGCTGCTGGAACGCAACTGGCTGGTAGGTGGCGAGAATTCGGGGCATGTCGTGTGCTTCCAGCACACCACTACCGGGGATGCGATCATCGCGGCGCTGCAGGTGCTGTTGGCTCTGCGTCGGCGTGACGAAAGCCTGGCCCTGGCGCGCCAGGCACTGCGCAAGTGCCCGCAGGTGCTGCTCAATGTGCGCTTTTCGGGCGGCGAAAACCCTATCGAGCACCCGGCGATCAAGGAAGCCTGTGAGCGCGTAACCGTCGCTATGGCGGGGCGTGGTCGGGTCTTGTTGCGCAAGTCGGGGACCGAGCCTTTGGTGCGTGTGATGGTCGAAGGCGATGATGAAACACAGGTTCGCGGCTACGCCGAAGAGCTGGCAAAACTGGTAACTGAAGTTTGCGCCTGAATTCGGCTTGCCAGTGTTGATGTGGTTGGGTAACATCTGCGCCCACTTTGACCGACGAGGTACAGCATGCGTCGCACTATGGTAGCTGGTAACTGGAAGATGCACGGTACCCGCGCCAGTGTCGCTGAGCTGGTCAATGGCCTTCGTCACCTGGCCCTGCCGAGCGGTGTTGATATCGCGGTATTCCCGCCTTGCTTGCATATCAACCAAGTGGTTGATGGCTTGAAAGGCAAGTCGATCCAGGTCGGCGCGCAGAATTCTGCGGTGGAAGCCATGCAGGGTGCGTTGACCGGTGAGATTGCACCGAGTCAACTGGTGGATGCGGGTTGTTCCTATGTGCTTGTTGGGCACTCCGAGCGCCGTCAGATGATGGGCGAACGTGATGGGATACTCAATCGCAAGTTCGCAGCAGCACAGGCTTGTGGCTTGATTCCGGTGTTGTGCATAGGGGAGACCCTTGAGCAGCGTGAATCGGGCAAGACTCTTGAAGTTGTCTCGCGTCAGCTGGGCAGCATCATCGAGGAGTTGGGTGTTGGTGCGTTTGCAAAGGCAGTGATTGCTTACGAGCCGGTCTGGGCCATTGGCACCGGGCTGACTGCTACACCGCAACAGGCGCAGGATGTGCACGCAGCCATCCGCGCGCAGTTGGCGGCAGAGAATTCTGAGGTCGCACAAGGTGTGCGGCTTCTATACGGCGGCAGCGTGAAGGCGGCCAATGCGGTCGAACTGTTCGGCATGCCGGATATCGATGGGGGGCTCATTGGTGGAGCTTCCCTGAATGCAGATGAGTTCGGTGCGATTTGTCGCGCCGCGGGAAACTGAGAAAATGCTGGAAACAGTCGTAGTCGTTTTTCATCTGTTGGGTGCACTGGGCGTTGTTGCCCTGGTATTGCTGCAACAGGGTAAAGGTGCGGACGCTGGTGCGTCTTTCGGGGCAGGTGCTTCAAATACTGTGTTCGGAAGCCAAGGTTCCTCTACCTTTCTTAGTAAGTTTACTGCTATACTTGCCGCCGGTTTCTTCATAACCAGCCTGGGGTTAGGTTACTTTGCTAAAGAGAAAGCTCATGTGCTGACTCAAGCAGGTTTGCCAGATCCAGCAGTGTTGGAAGTTCCAAAAGCAAAACCGGCTTCTGATGATGTCCCGGTGCTTCAAGAGCAAAAGTCGGCTACTCCAGCGACTGACGTGCCTCCAGCTCAAGAGCAGAAGTAAGAAGGTTGTAAACGCTGTATTGCCGAGGTGGTGGAATTGGTAGACACGCAACCTTGAGGTGGTTGTGCCCATAGGGTGTAGGGGTTCGAGTCCCCTTCTCGGTACCAATTATCAGGAGAGCCCGCTGTTGCGGGCTTTCTTGTAGGTGGAAGGTTACATTGACCCTGTAAGGGATCGGTCGTATACTTCCGCCCCAGCTTTGTCGCGGGGTGGAGCAGTCTGGTAGCTCGTCGGGCTCATAACCCGAAGGTCGTCGGTTCAAATCCGGCCCCCGCAACCAGTTTTAGCGGAGCCCCTTTTAAGGGGCTTTTTGTTAGCTGGACACTTTCAACGCCGCTGTTCGACGGCGTTTCAAGGATGGGCGTTTCGCCCATTTTTTTATTTTGCACAGCATGCACATACATGCACGAGGGGGTTCAGGTGTCGAGCAAGCTAGAAGAGTTGCAGGCCTTGCTGGCCCCGGTGGTCGTGGCCCTAGGCTATGAATGCTGGGGTATTGAGTTTTCGGCTCAAGGTCGCCACTCAATGTTGCGCGTTTATATCGATAAAGAGGGCGGTGTGCTGGTGGACGATTGTGCCATCGTCAGCCGTCAGATCAGCGGTGTCCTGGATGTTGAAGATCCGATCGCCGTTGAATACACCCTCGAAGTTTCCTCGCCAGGCATGGAACGCCCACTGTTCACTATTGAGCAGTTTGCTAAATATGTCGGTGAACAAGTGAAGATCAAGCTGCGATCCCCTTTCGAAGGGCGACGCAACTTTCAGGGCCTTCTGCGCGGTGTAGAAGAACAGGATGTAGTGGTGCAGGTAGAAGACCACGAGTTCCTGTTGCCGATCGATATGATCGACAAGGCCAACATTATTCCCAGTTTTGACTGAGACGTGCCAGAAACTGCGGATCCCGCGGATCCAATGGCTTGCGAAAGGCGAGGCGTACGATGAGCAAAGAAGTACTGCTGGTTGTTGAGTCGGTATCCAATGAAAAGGGCGTACCGGCTAACGTGATTTTTGAAGCGCTGGAGTTGGCCCTGGCCACTGCTACCAAAAAGCGTTTTGAAGACGAAGTTGATCTGCGTGTGGAAATCAATCGCCACACCGGAGCTTATGAGACTTTCCGTCGCTGGACAGTCGTTGAAGAAGCCGATCTTGATGATCCGGCCATCGAAACCTGGCCAAGCAAGGTTGCGCAAACGCATCCGGGCGCCCAGGTGGGTGACGTCGTCGAGGAAAAGATCGAGTCCATCGAGTTCGGCCGCATCGCTGCACAGACTGCCAAGCAAGTCATTGTGCAAAAGGTCCGTGAAGCCGAGCGCGCTCAAGTCGTTGACGCCTATCGCGAGCGCCTGGGGGAAATCATCTCCGGCACCGTGAAGAAAGTGACCCGCGACAACGTGATCGTCGATCTGGGTAACAATGCTGAAGCGTTGCTGGCCCGTGAAGACATCATTTCCCGCGAAACCTTCCGTGTCGGCGTGCGTTTGCGTGCGCTGCTCAAGGAAATCCGCACTGAGAACCGTGGCCCTCAACTGATCCTGTCGCGTACCGCGCCGGAAATGTTGATCGAGCTGTTCCGTATCGAAGTGCCGGAAATTGCCGAAGGCCTGATCGAAGTCATGGCTGCGTCCCGCGACCCGGGTTCGCGCGCCAAGATCGCGGTCCGCTCCAAGGACAAACGCATCGACCCGCAGGGTGCTTGCATTGGTATGCGCGGTTCGCGCGTCCAGGCAGTGTCGGGCGAATTGGGCGGTGAGCGTGTGGATATCGTGCTGTGGGACGATAACCCGGCGCAGTTCGTGATCAACGCCATGTCCCCGGCTGAAGTCGCGGCAATTATTGTTGACGAGGATGCCCATGCAATGGACATCGCCGTTGGCGCAGACAATCTGGCCCAGGCCATCGGTCGCGGTGGTCAGAACGTGCGTCTGGCCAGCCAGTTGACTGGCTGGACCCTGAACGTCATGACCGAATCGGACATCCAGGCTAAGCAGCAAGCAGAAACCGGCGACATCCTGCGCAACTTCATCGACGAGCTGGAAGTCGACGAAGATCTGGCACAGGTGCTGGTAGATGAAGGCTTTACCAGCCTGGAAGAGATTGCCTACGTACCGGTGGAGGAAATGCTCAACATCGACGGCTTTGACGAAGACACCGTCAACGAGCTTCGCGCTCGGGCCAAGGATCGCTTGTTGACTAAAGCCATCGCTACTGAGGAAAAGCTGGCAGACGCCCATCCGGCCGAAGACCTGCTCTCGCTTGAGGGTATGGACAAGGATTTGGCGATGGAACTGGCGGTGCGCGGCGTAATTACCCGCGAAGACCTGGCCGAGCAGTCTATTGACGACCTGCTCGACATCGACGGCATTGACGATGATCGTGCCGGCAAGTTGATCATGGCCGCCCGAGCCCATTGGTTCGAGTAATTAGGCGCGGCCTGAGGAGAGAAGTGCATGACGCAAGTCACGGTGAAACAACTGGCCGATGAGGTCAAAACACCGGTAGAGCGCCTGTTGCAGCAGATGCGTGAGGCAGGTCTGCCGCACACCGCCGCCGAGGAACATGTGAGCGACAGTGAGAAGCAATCGTTGCTGACTCACTTGAAAAGCAGCCACAAGGCGAAAGTGGAAGAACCGCGCAAGATTACATTGCAGCGCAAAACAACCAGCACCCTGCGGGTGGCTGGTAGCAAGAGCATCAGCGTTGAAGTGCGTAAGAAGAAAGTCTTCGTACAGCGCAGCCCGGAAGAAATCGAAGCCGAGCGCAAACGCGAGATGGACGAACGTCGCGCAGTAGAAAATGCTGCACGTCAGAAGGCTGAAGAAGAAGCCAAGCGTCGCGCCGAAGAAGAAGCGCGTCGCCAGCCTGCTGCTGCGCAACCTGCTGGTACTGACGCAGTCGCTGCGCCTAGCGCGCCTGTAGAAGCTGTGCGTGAGGCCGCTCCGGTTGCCGCTGCACCAGCGCCTGCTGCTGACGCTCGCAAGCGCGACGAACCTCGTCGTCCGGACAAACCACGTGCCGACGATAACAATCGTCGTAGCGGCGGTGGCGATGGCGAGCGTAAAAACGCTCCACATCGTGCTTCGGTCAAAGAGAAAGCGCCTGCTCCGCGCGTTGCCCCACGTACTACCGACGAAGAAAGCGATGGCTTCCGTCGTGGTGGTCGCGGCAAGGCCAAGCTGAAGAAACGCAACGCCCACGGTTTCCAGAGCCCAACCGGCCCTGTCGTGCGTGAAGTGAAGATCGGCGAGACCATCACTGTTGGCGATCTCGCTCAGCAGATGTCGGTCAAGGCTGCTGAAATCATCAAGTTCATGTTCAAGCTGGGTACTCCAGCCACCATCAACCAGGTACTGGACCAGGAAACTGCCCAACTGGTTGCTGAAGAGCTGGGCCACAAAGTGACCCTGGTCAGCGACACCGCCCTGGAAGATTCCCTGGCCGAGTCCCTGAAGTTTGAAGGTGAAGCGGTTTCCCGTGCTCCAGTCGTGACCGTCATGGGCCACGTTGACCACGGTAAGACTTCCCTGCTCGACTACATCCGTCGTGCCAAGGTTGCAGCGGGCGAAGCCGGCGGCATTACCCAGCACATCGGTGCCTACCACGTTGAAACCGACCGTGGCATGGTGACGTTCCTCGACACCCCTGGTCACGCCGCGTTTACCGCCATGCGTGCCCGTGGTGCCAAGGCGACCGACATCGTGATCCTGGTGGTTGCAGCGGACGACGGCGTGATGCCGCAAACCATCGAAGCCGTTCAGCATGCTAAAGCAGCTGGCGTGCCGCTGGTGGTTGCCGTGAACAAAATCGACAAGCCGGGCGCTGATCTCGATCGCATCCGTAGCGAACTGTCGGTTCATGGCGTGACTTCCGAAGAGTGGGGTGGCGACACTCCATTCGTACCGGTCTCGGCGAAGATGGGTACCGGCGTTGACGAACTGCTCGAAGCAGTCCTGTTGCAAGCCGAGGTCCTGGAACTGACCGCTACCCCATCGGCTCCTGGCCGTGGTGTTGTGGTTGAATCCCGCCTCGACAAGGGCCGTGGCCCGGTTGCGACCGTTCTGGTTCAAGACGGTACCCTGCGCCAAGGCGACATGGTGCTGGTCGGTTCGAACTACGGCCGTGTACGTGCCATGCTCGACGAGAACGGCAAGCCAATCAAGGAAGCCGGTCCAGCCATCCCTGTCGAGATTCTCGGCCTGGACGGTACTCCGGACGCTGGCGACGAGATGAGCGTAGTTGCCGACGAGAAGAAAGCCCGTGAAGTGGCTCTGTTCCGTCAAGGCAAGTTCCGCGAAGTCAAGCTGGCCCGTGCTCACGCCGGCAAGCTGGAAAACATCTTCGAGAACATGGGCCAGGAAGAGAAGAAGACGCTTAACATCGTCCTCAAATCTGACGTCCGTGGTTCCCTCGAAGCGTTGAACGGCGCCTTGAACGGCCTGGGTAACGACGAAGTGCAAGTGCGTGTTGTCGGTGGCGGTGTCGGTGGTATCACCGAATCCGACGCCAACCTGGCACTGGCTTCCAACGCTGTACTGTTCGGCTTCAACGTGCGTGCCGATGCTGGCGCACGGAAGATCGTCGAGCAGGAAGGCCTGGACATGCGTTACTACAACGTCATCTACGACATCATCGAAGACGTCAAGAAAGCCCTCACCGGCATGCTTGGCAGTGACGTTCGGGAAAATATCCTGGGTGTCGCCGAAGTCCGTGACGTGTTCCGTTCGCCGAAGTTTGGCGCGATCGCCGGTTGCATGGTTATCGAAGGTACTGTGCACCGTAACCGTCCAATCCGTGTACTGCGTGAAGACATCGTTATCTTCGAAGGCGAGCTGGAATCCCTGCGCCGCTTCAAGGATGACGCTTCCGAAGTACGTGCCGGCATGGAGTGCGGTATTGGCGTCAAGAGCTACAACGACGTCAAGCCTGGCGACAAGATCGAAGTCTACGAGAAGGTTCAGGTTGCTCGCAGCCTCTAACTCGCGCACTTCAGGAGCCACGCCGCGTGTGGGCATGCAAATGCCCCGCGCAGTGTCCGGACTCTAAACGCAACGCCCGGTCTGGCTTTTGTCAGGCCGGGCGTTTGCCGCTTTCAGACCCCACGGGTTTCACCGTGTGGCAGTAACAGGTAACAAGACATGGCAAAAGAATACAGCCGTACCCAACGTATCGGCGATCAGATGCAGCGCGAGCTGGCCCAACTGATCCGTCGCGAAGTCAAAGACCCGCGCGTTGGCCTGGTCACCATCACCGCTGTTGAAGTCAGCCGTGACGTCGGTCACGCCAAGATCTTCATCACCGTGATGGGTCAGGACAACAGCGAAGAAATCGCGCAAAGCATCAAGGTGCTCAACTCCGCTGCAGGTTTCCTGCGTATGCAGTTGGCCCGTGAGATGAAGCTGCGCAGCGTGCCCCAGTTGCACTTCCACTACGACGAAAGCGTCGTGCGTGGTGCGCACCTGTCGGCCCTGATCGAGCGCGCCGTGGCTGAAGACAATCAGCATCCGTCCACACCTGAAGACGCCAAGGAGTAAGCGGTGGCTCAGGTCAAACGTATCCGTCGTAACGTCAGCGGCATCATCCTGCTCGACAAGCCCATTGGTTTTACCTCCAATGCGGCGTTGCAGAAGGTCCGCTGGCTGCTCAATGCCGAAAAGGCGGGGCACACTGGTAGCCTCGACCCCCTGGCTACTGGCGTGTTGCCATTGTGCTTTGGCGAGGCCACCAAGTTCTCGCAATACCTGCTCGATTCGGACAAGGGTTACGAAACCCTTATGCAACTGGGCAAGACCACCACCACGGCAGACGCCGAAGGTGATGTTCTGCAGGTTCGCGACGTGACCGTTGGTCGTGCAGATATCGAGGCTGCCTTACCCGCTTTTCGTGGGCAAATCAGTCAGATACCGCCGATGTACTCGGCTCTCAAGCGTGATGGCCAGCCTCTTTACAAGCTGGCACGTGCGGGCGAAGTAGTGGAGCGTGAACCGCGTTCTGTTACTATTGCGCGCTTGGAATTGCTCGCCTGTGAAGGCGACACCGCCCGCTTGGCCGTGGACTGCAGCAAAGGCACCTATATCCGTACCCTGGTGGAAGATATTGGTGAACAGCTCGGTTGCGGCGCGTACGTTGCAGAACTGCGACGCACCCAGGCTGGCCCTTTCACCCTGGCCCAGACGGTCACGTTGGAAGAGTTGGAAGCTGTACATGCCGAAGGCGGCAATGAAGCAGTTGATCGCTTCCTGATGCCATCGGACAGCGGTTTGCTGGATTGGCCATTGCTGCACTTCTCGGAACACAGCGCGTTCTACTGGCTCAACGGCCAGCCGGTCCGCGCACCGGATGCTCCGAAGTTCGGCATGGTGCGGGTACAAGATCATAACGGTCGCTTTATCGGTATCGGTGAAGTGAGCGAAGACGGGCGCATCGCGCCGCGTCGGCTGATTCGGTCAGAATGACCGAACGAGTGTGGCTGTTAACAGGCACGGTCAACACTCATTTTTAGATACAGGGATTTGTCCCTGGCCTGTTGAAACTGCCCTTTGGGTGGTTTCCTGAAAAAAGGATTGCCTCATGGCTCTCGACGTTCAAGAAAAAGCACAAATCGTAGCTGACTATCAGCAAGCTGTTGGTGACACTGGTTCGCCAGAAGTGCAAGTTGCACTGCTGACCCACAACATCAACAAGCTGCAGGGTCACTTCAAGGCCAACGGTAAAGATCACCACTCCCGTCGTGGTCTGATCCGCATGGTAAACCAGCGCCGTAAGCTGCTGGACTACCTGAAAGGCAAGGATCTGGGCCGTTACCAGGCTCTGATCGGTCGCCTGGGTCTGCGTCGCTAATCAGCGATTGCGCTAGAGGTTGGTTGTTTGCCGTGTGTCAGTGGGTTTCCCGCTGGCCCATGGCAGGCTCCCAGCCTCAAGTTTTATCTGGATACACGTTTTACCCTGGACAAGGGTTGGGCCGATTCCCGACATTGCCCAAGAATTTCGCAAGAAGACAAGTTCCCCAAGAGCCACAAAGAAGGTAGGACACCGTGAACCCGGTAATCAAAAAATTCCAGTTCGGTCAGTCGACCGTTACCCTCGAGACAGGCCGTATTGCCCGTCAAGCCTCCGGCGCAGTGCTGGTCACCGTTGACGACGACGTTACCGTATTGGTAACCGTTGTAGGCGCCAAGACCGCTGACCCAAGCAAAGGCTTCTTCCCTCTTTCCGTTCACTACCAGGAAAAGACTTACGCTGCCGGTAAGATCCCTGGTGGTTTCTTCAAGCGCGAAGGCCGTCCTTCCGAGAAAGAAACCCTGACTTCCCGACTGATCGACCGTCCGATCCGTCCGCTGTTCCCAGAAGGCTTCATGAACGAAGTGCAGGTTGTCTGCACCGTCGTTTCCACCAGCAAGAAGACCGATCCGGACATCGCTGCGATGATCGGCACCTCGGCTGCCCTGGCCATCTCCGGTATTCCTTTCGATGGCCCGATCGGCGCAGCTCGCGTTGCTTTCCACGAAAGCACCGGCTACCTGCTGAACCCAACTTACGAACAACAGAAAGCTTCGAGCCTGGACATGGTCGTTGCCGGTACTTCGGAAGCCGTGTTGATGGTTGAATCGGAAGCCAAAGAGCTGACCGAAGACCAGATGCTGGGCGCTGTACTGTTTGCTCACGACGAGTTCCAGGTTGTGATCAACGCTGTTAAAGAACTGGCTGCCGAAGCCGCCAAGCCGACCTGGACCTGGGCTCCTCAGCCAGAAGCCACTGAGCTGCTGGGCGCTATCCGCTCCGAGTTCGGTGCTGCGATCTCCGACGCCTACACCATCACCATCAAGGCCGACCGTTACGCTCGCCTGGGTGAACTGAAGGACCAGGTTGTTGCCAAGCTGTCCGGTGAAGAAGGCCAGCCTTCTTCCAGCGAAGTCAAAGCAGCCTTCGGCGAAATCGAATACCGCACCGTTCGCGAAAATATCGTTAACGGCAAGCCACGTATTGACGGTCGCGACACCCGCACCGTACGTCCGCTGAATATTGAAGTCGGCGTTCTGCCGAAGACCCACGGTTCGGCCCTGTTCACCCGTGGTGAAACCCAGGCCCTGGTAGTCGCGACTCTGGGTACTGCCCGTGACGCACAACTGCTGGACACCCTGGAAGGCGAGAAAAAAGACCCGTTCATGCTTCACTACAACTTCCCTCCGTTCTCGGTAGGTGAGTGTGGTCGCATGGGTGGTGCTGGTCGCCGCGAAATCGGTCACGGCCGCTTGGCCCGTCGTTCGATTGCAGCCATGCTGCCTGCCGCCGACGTGTTCCCGTACACCATTCGTGTTGTGTCGGAAATCACCGAGTCCAACGGTTCCAGCTCCATGGCTTCCGTTTGCGGTGCTTCCCTGGCATTGATGGACGCTGGTGTGCCGATGAAGGCGCCAGTTGCCGGTATCGCCATGGGTCTGGTTAAAGAAGGCGAGAAGTTCGCCGTCCTGACCGACATCCTGGGTGACGAAGACCACCTCGGCGACATGGACTTCAAAGTAGCCGGTACCGCCAAAGGTGTTACCGCGCTGCAGATGGACATCAAGATCAAGGGCATCACCGAAGAAATCATGGAAATCGCTCTGGGCCAAGCCCTGGAAGCGCGCCTGAACATCCTCGGCCAGATGAACCAGATCATTGGTCAGTCCCGCACCGAGCTGTCGGAAAATGCTCCGACCATGATCGCGATGAAAATCGACACCGACAAAATCCGTGATGTCATCGGTAAAGGCGGCGCGACCATCCGTGCGATCTGTGAAGAAACCAAGGCTTCGATCGACATCGAAGACGACGGTTCGATCAAGATCTTCGGCGAAACCAAGGAAGCGGCTGAAGCTGCACGCCAGCGCGTCCTGGGCATCACCGCTGAAGCCGAGATCGGCAAGATCTACGTCGGTAAGGTTGAGCGCATCGTCGACTTCGGCGCGTTCGTCAACATCCTGCCGGGCAAGGACGGTCTGGTTCACATCTCCATGCTGAGCGATGCTCGCGTAGAGAAAGTGACCGACATTCTGAAAGAAGGCCAGGAAGTGGAAGTGCTGGTACTGGACGTGGACAACCGCGGCCGTATCAAGCTGTCCATCAAGGACGTAGCAGCAGCCAAGGCTTCGGGCGTTTAATTACTCCCAGGCTTTACGCTGAAAAAGAGGACTCTTCGGAGTCCTTTTTTTTGGTCTGCAGGAAAGTGAAGGTAAATCAGCCGTTTAGCCCAGGACAAAAGCCGCAACTTGCATGCAGGCACGATGGGGTTCATGCAAGTTGCACGATTCTGAATTTCGACAAAAAGCATAAGTTATTGAATTTAAAGGTTTTTATTCGTATGCGAAAGTTGGCACAGCGCCTGCAACAGTACTGGTAACCCTGCAGCATTAACGTTGAAACGCTGCAGACCTTCGAAAAAACAGGAGTTACTCGTATGAAGAAGTTCGCTATCGCTGCTGCAACTGCCACCGCGCTGACCCTGACCATGGCTAACGTTGCGTTCGCCCAAACCTCCCAGGCTCCAATGGTTGTAGCCGCCGGTGAAGTGACCAAGGCCAAAGAAGCGACCACCGATACCTGGATCACCACTAAAGTCAAAGCTGACCTGGTTACCGAGAAAGGCATTCCTGGCACCGACATCAAAGTCGAAACCAACAAAGGTGTGGTCTCCCTGTCCTCCACTGTTGCTGTGACTGATGCACAAAAGGAAATGGCAGTAGCCATCACCAAGAAAATCAAAGGCGTTAAAGCTGTATCGGCCGACGGCCTGAAAGCAGAGTAACGCGCAACGACTCGACTGGACTTAGGCAAGGCGGCCACGAGCGAGGCAGATATCCGCTCAATGCACCTTACAGGTTCATGCGACCGACCACAGGGATGTGGTCACTACGGGCCCCGGCACTTGTGTCGGGGCCCGTTTTATTGTGGCGGGGAATACATGTTTGCGGATTATGCAGATCAAGTGTGGGAGCAGGCAGCCAGTTCCCACACTTTGGACTTATGGTGTCCGGTAGTTACTCGGCATCCAGGTGCATTGGCGTAATTACCCGGCCATCTTTCTCGGCCTGGCCGAGGCTGGCATCAATGAAGTACACCCGATCGTCTTCCAACTGGCCCTTGTCGACCAGATAGTCCTTGATCGCACTCGCGCGGTCCTGGCCCAGTTTGCGTAGCAGCACATCACTGCCGCTCCAGAACTTGATCACGCCGTCGCGCAGCTTCGCCGAGCGTTCATCGCTGCCGAGGTCTTTCCACTCAGCCGGCGGCTGTTGCTTCAAGCGGGTGCGATAGATGCCTTCGAGCAGTGGCGCCTTTTCCTTTTCCGGTACTACAAGCAATGAAGCCTGGGCCGGGACTTTATCGCCACGGCGCTGGAGTATCTTGTAGTAGTTGTACTGATACTCACGCTCAAGCCGCTCGGCGGCCAGGAACGGACCATCGCTGCTGGCTGCCGCAGTGCCTTCGATTTCCAGGCGCAGGGCAGGGCGCTCCTTGAGGGCTTTGGCGAGGCTGTTGAGGGCCGACTCGGCGTCTCTGCTCAGGGCGCTGGAGCCAGCGGCGAACGACACGTTGCCCAGGTCCTCCGAGCCTCCACCGGTCACCAGCCCGCCAATGAACTTGAACGGCGCCGTTGCCGCGCGCACTACCAGGTTGCGCAGGGTTTGCCAGACAATCGGCATCACACTGAACTGCGGGTTGTTCAAGTCGCCGGTCACCGGCAACTCGATGGAGATCTTGCCGTCGGTGTCCTTGAGCAGGGCAATTGCCAGGCGAATCGGCAGGTCCACCGCGTCGGCGCTGTCGACTTTCTCGCCCAGTTGCAGTTGCTCTACCACCACCTTGTTCTCGGCCTTCAACTGGCCCTTGGTGATCACGTAGTGCAGGTCCAGGTTGAGTCGGCCCTTGCGGATACGGAACCCGGCAAACTTGCCCGAGTACGGTGTCAGGGTGGTCAGCTCGACGCGTTTGAAGCTGGTGGCGATATCCAGCGCGGCCATCGGGTCAAACGGGTTGACGCTGCCCTTGATCGTCACGGGTGCATAGCGGTCAACCTTACCCTTGATGTCCACGCTGGCCGGTTTGGCCTGGCGGCTGTCGATGGTGCCGATCTGGCCATTGAGTTGCTGGATCGCCGTGGCAAAGTTCGGCGTCAGGCTGAAGTCGGCAAAGTTGGCCGAGCCGTCATTGATCGCGATCTGCCCGATACGGATGCCCAGGGGTTTTTCATTGCTCGCGCTGGATTTGGCCGTCGATTTGGCGCCACTGTCGGCCGGCTGTGGGATCAGCAGGTCATCGACGTTGGTGGTGCGATCATCGTTGATCATAAAGCGCGCATAGGGTTGCAGCAGGTTGATCTTGTCGATCGACAGGCTGTTGCCGTGCTGGTAGTTCAAGCCTTCCACCACCAGACGCTGCCACTTGAGGAAGTCGCGGGTCTTGAGCGTGTCCAGGGTGTGCAGCTGATCCACTTGGGCGCGGCCGGTGATCTGCAGCGCAAGGGGCTCGGTGCTCTTGAGGTTCACATCGAGGTTACTGCCGAGCATGCCGCTGCGCAGTTCCAGGCGGATAAAGGGGCTGATATAGGACTGGGCAACCCGCAGGTCGATATCCTTGGTGTCGACTTTCAACTTGGCGCTGACCGGGTTCAGGTTGACCTGGCCGCTCGCCTGGATCTTGCCCTGCTTGCCCAGGCCACTGTCGATCTTGAGGGTGAAGGGGCTTTGATTGAGGCTGTCGAAGTCTTGTACATCGACATTCAGCGGGCCCAGCTCCAGGGCCACCGCAGGTTTTACCTGGCGATCAGCCAAGTGCACCTGATAGTTACGCAGTTGCACATCCTTGAGCAGCACTTGCCAAGGCTTGCTCGGCGCTGTCGACTCGGGTTTTGGCGAATCGGCCGCGGCGGGAGCGCTTGCTGGTTCAGGCTTGGTGGCTGGCTTGCTCGGCTGGCTGGCGAACAGTTTCTGCCAGTCCAGTTGGCCATCGGCTTCACGGGCGGCCCAGGTTTCGAGCTTGTTACTGCGGATTTTGCCCACGATCACTTGCTGCTTGGCCAGGTCGATCGAGGTTTCGCTGACATCCAGGCGCTCCAGGCGGGCCAGTGGCCGGCCATCCGGGGCCTTGATCGCGAACGGCGCGATGCTCGCCGAGACGTTGGTCAGGTTCAGTTCGGTTTCTTTGGCCAGGTTCAGCTTGTAGTCGGTACTGAAATTAAGGGTGCCATCTTCCAGGACCAGGGGCACGGCGTCCCGCACATAGGGCCACCAGACTTTCATCTTGCCATCTGTGACCTTCAACTTACCCTCAGAGGCGATCGGCACCAGGCTGAAATTGCCGGTCCAGTCGATCTGCCCGCCCTCGGGGCCAGCGGCGACCAGGGTCATGTCGGCATTGTCTTCGGGCAGGGTGCTGAGGTTTTTCAGCTCGAAGTCGAGTTTGTCGTAGAGGAACTCGATAGGCTCGCTGGGGCGCACGTCTTCGAAGTGCACGTAACCGCTCGCCAGCTTGATGCGTTCGATGCGCAGCGGGAACGGTTTGCTTTCGGGGTCATCGGGGGTCGGTTCGCTCGGCGGCAACTTGAACAGTTGGGCCAGGTTGAGGGTACCGGTCTTGTCGAAGAGGATTTCGGTCTTCGGCTTGTCCAACTGCACATCGGCCAGGTGCAGGGCGCGGGTCCAGAGGCTGTCGATCTGCAGGTTGGCATAGAGGCGTTCAAAGCCCACCTGTTCCTTGCCCGGCTCACCGATTTTCAGGCCCCAGAGGGTCAGTTCCAGGCTGAACGGGTTGAGCTCGATACGCTCGATACGGGCCGGCACGGTAGCGTAATTGGCCAACTGTTGGTTGGCCACGCGAAGCGCAATACCGGGCAGAATCAAAAAGCCCAGCAAGCTGTAGAGTGCAAGGGCGGTCAGCAAGGCGCCTGTGGCGCGAATCAATCCTTTGGGCATGGGTGACGCCATCTATGTCGATCAGGAGTGCCTTGGAGTATGGCACGGGTTTACGGTTCCGAAGAACCGCGCCTTTATTACGCCAGTCAGGTTCTTTCAGGGCAATCCTACAACTGCAGGATCAGAGTCTTCAGCGGCGGCTGCTGGTCTTGTGAGGGAAAGTCAGCGCCGGGCGTCATCACTGTCCAGTCGCGTACGGGGCGGCCGGCCTTTTCAGCACAGCGCAAGACCTGCTCGCGCCAGTCATCCATGCTGACCTTTGCCAGGTTGTTGCAGCAGATCAGTACACCGTTTTGCGCGGTGGCCAGCAATGCCGGCTTGAGCAGGCTCTGGTAGTCACGCAACAGGTCCACGGTACCAAAGGCGCTCTTGGCCCAGGCGGGTGGGTCGAGCAGCACCAGGTCATATTGACGTTGCTCCAGGCGCGGGTAGCTCGGCAGTTTTTGCCCGCGACGCTGGGTGATCGGCAGCCCGGCCAGTTGGCGGATTGCCGGGAAGTAATCGGACTGTACAAACGTCATGGCTGGCAGTTGCGGGTTCAACTCGCCGTTTTCGCGACCGACTGCCAGGTTGCCCTCGGCGAAGTCCAGGTTGCATACCTCGCGGGCCCCGCCGGCCGCTGCACTGAGGCCGACGCCGCAGGTGTAGGCAAACAGGTTCAGCACGCTTTTGCCGGCACTGTGCGCCTTGACCCAGCCGCGGGTATTGCGCAGGTCCAGGAACAGCAGCGGGTCCTGCCCCGGGTGGCGACCGCGCACGCGATAGTTCAGGCCCCATTCGTGGCCAACCAGGTCTTCCAGGGCCGCAGGTTCGGCGCGGTACACTGTGTCTTCGCGGTCGATACGCGAGTTGCCTCGGGAGCGGTCGTTATAGACCAGCAGCAACTCCAGGCCCAGGTACTGGTTGATCGTCAGGTGCAATTGCAGGAGCGCATCGCGGTCCAGGGACTGGTGAAAGCTCTGCACCATCAATTGCGGGCCGTAACGGTCGATGGTCAGGCCCCCCGCGCCTTCCTGGCTGCCATGAAACAGCCGATAGCAATCGGTGCCTTGGGCATGCAGCTCGGCGAGCAGGTCTTGGCGGTGATCGAGGGCGGCGCGCAGCGCCTGATTCAGGGACGACATGGAGCGCGCCTTGCTGGGGAATTTAAGCGCGCAAGTTTAACAGCTCCTGTGGGCGTCGGCTTGCCGGCGATGGCGCGGGTGCAGGTCGATCAGTATCGCGGGCAAGCCAATTGCCACAGGGTGTGTGTCGTTACAGCAGGCCCATCCGCCTGTGGGCCCGTTGCACCGAACCATTGCGCATCGCCCAGCGCAGCAGCGGCGCGCTGCGCCTGACCCCGGCGCGGATCAGTTGGCGTTGCAGCGGGCTTTGCTGTTGACCCAGCATGTCACCCGCCCAGTCCGGTAGCAGGTCGATCCCGGCCTGCATCATCAGCGCCCCGAACGGCTTGGCCAGGGCGCTGGGAGCCGGGGCATCGAGCAACAGGCGCAGTACTTCGCGGCTGCGTTCGTCACACAGCAGTTGTGGGCGAATACGTTGCAGGTAATCAGCAATTTCCTGCCTTGAACGCGGCACGTGGCGAGCCCCCAGTTGTTCGGCGACCAGGGCAATCTCGCTGTAGTACCGATCCTGGTCTCTGGGCGATAAATCCGGGTTTTTGTAGCGCAAATGCGCCGCCAGAAAGCTGCTGACTTCGGCGACGTGAACCCACGTCAGCAATTCAGGATCACTGGCCGCGTAGGGGCGCCCGTCAGGTGCGTGCCCGACCACTTGCAGGTGGATGGTGCGCACCTTTTCGATCAGCCATAACGCGTCGCGGCGCGAGCCAAACGTAGTACCGGAAATAAACTGCGAAGTGCGGCGCAAACGCCCAAGCATGTCCTGGCGAAAATTCGAATGGTCCCACACGCCGGCCAGCGCCAGGGGATGCAGCGCCTGCAACATCAAGGCGCTGATACCCCCGATCAGCATGCTGCTGAAGTCACCATGGACCTTCCAGCTCACCGAGTCCGGCCCGAACAGCCCTGGGTCGCCCTTGGGGCTTTCCAGGTCCAGATTGCCCAGGGACAGCCCCGTCAGGCTCATCAGTTGGGATTCGATACGGTTGCGCAGAAATTCCATGGTGGCTTGGGGGTTCCTATCGGTTCAGGCGCTTGTCGATCAGGCCGTCGACCACGCTCGGATCGGCCAGGGTCGAGGTATCGCCCAGGCTGTCCAGTTCGTTGCAGGCGATCTTGCGCAGGATACGCCGCATGATCTTGCCTGAACGGGTTTTCGGCAAGGCCGGCGCCCATTGGATCAGCTCAGGCTTGGCAAAGCTGCCGATTTCCTTGCTGACCAGGTCCAGCAGGTGTTTTTTCAGCGCATCGCTGGGCTCGACGCCATTCATCGGTGTGACAAACGCATAGATGCCCTGGCCCTTGAGGTCATGGGGATAGCCGACGACGGCAGCCTCGGCCACTTTGTCATGCAGCACCAGCGCGCTTTCCACCTCGGCGGTACCGATGCGATGGCCGGAGACGTTGATCACGTCATCAATGCGCCCGGTGATCCAGTAGTCGCCATCCTCGTCGCGCCGCGCACCGTCGCCGGTAAAGTAGTAGCCGGGGTAGGGCTTGAAGTAGGTGTCGATCATCCGCTGCGGGTCCCCATACACGCTGCGGATCTGCCCCGGCCAGCTGGCTTTGATCGCCAGGACGCCGCTGCCGGCGCCGCTGATTTCCTTGCCCTGCTCGTCGAGCAATACCGGCTGCACCCCAAACATCGGCTGGGTCGCGCAGCCGGGCTTGATGCGCTGGGCGCTGACCAGCGGGCTGAGCATGATGCCGCCGGTCTCGGTCTGCCACCAGGTATCGACAATCGGGCAGCGCTGCTCGCCGACGGCGTTGAAATACCACTCCCAGGCTTCCGGGTTGATCGGCTCGCCGACACTGCCGAGCAATCTCAGGCTGGCCCTGGACGTACTCTCCAGCGGGCCATGACCCTCGCGCATCAAGGCCCGCAGGGCGGTGGGCGCGGTGTAGAAAATATTCACCTGATGTTTATCGATCACCTGCCAGAAGCGCGAGCTGTCCGGGTAACTCGGCACACCCTCGAACATCAGGGAGGTGGCGCCATTGGCCAGCGGCCCGTACACGATATAGCTATGGCCCGTGACCCAGCCGACATCGGCGGTGCACCAGAACACTTCGCCCTCGCGATAATCGAGCACGTATTTGAAGGTCATCGCCGCTTGCAGCAGATAGCCGCCGGTGGTGTGCAGCACGCCCTTGGGCTTGCCGGTACTGCCGGAGGTATAGAGGATAAACAGCGGGTCTTCGGCAGCCATCGGCTCGGGCGGGCATGCGTCGCTGACCGCGTCCACCGCCTGTTGGTACTTGAGGTCGCGCCCTTCAGTCCAGGCTACGGCCGCACCGGTTCGTTCCACCACCAGCACCGTTGTGACATTCGGACAACTGGCCAGGGCCTTGTCGACATTCTGTTTCAGCGCCACGGGTTTGCCGCCGCGTACGCCTTCGTCGGCGGTGATCACGGTGCGGCAGTCGGCATCCAGAATACGGTCGCGCAGGGCATCCGGTGAGAACCCGCCAAACACCACGGAATGCACCGCGCCAATCCGCGTGCAGGCCAGCATCGCGTAGGCGGCTTCCGGAATCATCGGCATGTAGATACACACCCGGTCGCCTTTTTTCACGCCACGGCTTTTCAGCACATTGGCCAGGCGGCTGACGTTTTGGTGAAGTTGGCGGTAGGTGATTTTGGAAGATTTTGCAGGATCATCGCCTTCCCAGATAAAGGCCGGCTGATCGGCGCGTTGCGCCAGGTGACGGTCAATGCAGTTGTAGCTGACGTTCAACTGGCCACCGGCAAACCACTGCGCGGCGCCGGTGTTGATATCGCAGTGCTGGACGGTCTGCCAGGGCGTGATCCAGTCGAGCAGCGCCTTGGCCTGTTCGGCCCAGAACGTATCGGGGTGTTCGATGGATTGCCGATAGAGGCGCTGATAGTCCTCTTGACTGAGTTGCGCGGCCCGGCGCACCGCATCGGCATGGGGAAACTGGCTGATATCGAACATTAGGGATCCCTCTTCTTGTTATAGAGACAAGAGTTCAAGGCTGGTCCCTGTGAGAGCTGGCAAGCCAGCTCCCACAGGGGGCGCTTGTGCAGGTTCAATCCCTGATTGTAGTGCCGATCACATCAACCGCGGTGACGACCACGGAAGTAGTTGATCAAGCCTTGGGTCGAGGCATCGTCGGCCGAGGTTTCCTCGGCGCCCGTCAGGCGGTTGTAGACGCCCTTGCCCAGCTCCTTGCCCAGCTCCACGCCCCATTGGTCAAAGGCGTTGATGCCCCAGATGACGCTTTGTACAAACACTTTGTGTTCATACATCGCCACCAGCGCGCCCAGACGGCGCGGGCTGATCCGCTCCACCACCAGGGTGTTGCTCGGGCGGTTGCCCGGGATCACCTTGTGCGGCGCCAGCTTTTGTATTTCGTCTTCGGCCATGCCTTTGTCACGCAACTCGGCTTCGGCTTCGCTACGGGTTTTGCCGAGCATCAGCGCCTGGCTCTGGGACAGGCAGTTGGCATACAGCCACTGATGGTGGTCGGAGACCGGGTTGAAGCTGACGATCGGCACAATGAAGTCGGCCGGGATCAACTGGGTGCCCTGGTGCAGCAACTGGTGGTACGCGTGCTGACCGTTGCAGCCCACGCCGCCCCAGATAACCGGGCCGGTATCGGTGGAAACCGGCGTGCCGTCCTGGCGTACGCTCTTGCCGTTGGATTCCATGTCCAACTGTTGCAAGTGCTTGGTGATGTTACGCAGGTAGTGGTCGTACGGCAGGATCGCGTGGCTCTGGGCGCCCCAGAAGTTGCCGTACCACACACCCAGCAGGCCCAGCAGCACCGGCATGTTTGCCTCGAACGGCGCGGTCTGGAAGTGCTGGTCCATGGTGTAGGCACCCGACAGCAGTTCCTTGAAGTTGGACATGCCAATGGCCAGGGCGATTGGCAAGCCGATGGCCGACCACAACGAGTAACGGCCGCCGACCCAATCCCACATCGGGAAGATGTTCTCTTCACGGATACCGAAGGCCACGGCCGCCGCGTTGTTGCTCGACACGGCGATAAAGTGGCGATACAGCTCGGCTTCCGAGCCACCCTGGGCCAGGTACCAGGCGCGGGCGGCCTGGGCGTTTTTCAGGGTTTCCAGGGTGTTGAAGGACTTCGACGAGACGATAAACAGCGTGGTCTCGGCGCGCAGCTTCTGGGTCAGCTCGTGGAATTCACTGCCATCGATATTCGCCAGGTAGTGGCAGCGCACGCCTTTATGGGCGTAGGACAACAGTGCTTCGGAGACCAGCTCAGGGCCGAGGAACGAACCGCCGATGCCGATGTTGACCACGTCGGTGATTGGCTTCTCGGTGTAGCCACGCCACAGGCCGTCATGGATGCGGCCCACCAGGTCGGTTATCTGGTTCAGCACCTTGTGCACGTCGGGCATGATATTGGTGCCGTTGACCGACAACTTGTCGCCCACCGGGCGGCGCAGTGCGGTGTGCAGCGCCGGACGACCTTCCGAAGAGTTGACCGGCTCGCCATCGAACAGCGCCTTGATTGCGCTTTTGAGATCGACTTCGTTGGCCAGGCCCACCAGCAGGTCGCGGGTTTCAGGGGTAATCAGGTTTTTCGAGTAATCGAGGAAAAGTCCGCAGCTGCTCAACGTGAACTGGGTAAAGCGCTGGGGATCGGCATTAAACGCTTCGCGCATGCTGAAATCCTGCATGGCTTGGCGATGTTGATTGAGCGCTTGCCAGGCGGGCAGAGCGGTAACGTCATGAGGGGTGCGGTAGTACGCCATCGCTGCGGGTTTCCTTTTTATTACTGGGACTGCTTTTAGGACACTTCTAAACCCGGAACATCCAGTTTTGTATCAAGGTTTGGGTTCCAGACAGCGCTAACTATAACGCCGGGCGATTACATTAAACCTAGCGTGTCGATATGTCTTGGCTTTGTCTGCGCGCAAGCCGGTACTTTTTTATACCGGGGCCTGGGAGACGCTAAAAACCGAATGTGGGAGCGAGCTTGCCCGCGATGGTGCTGGGTCAGCGACAAATACATCGACTGACCGTCCGCCATCGCGGGCAAGCCCGCTCCCACATGGGGAGATTGCCAGGCTTAAGCGCTGAGGTTGAGGTGCAGGTTGTCGATCAGCCGGGTCGCGCCCAGGTACGCGGCGACCAGGATCACCACATCACGATCCTCGGCGGTTGCCGGACGCAGGTGCTGGCCCTGGCAAACTTCCAGGTAGTCCATGCGCAGGCCGGCGGCCTCGATGTGCTGGACCTGCTCGGCCCGCAGCTTGGCGAAGTCGCGGTCGCCGTTTTCAATGGCGGCGGCGATATGACGGAGGCTGCGGTACAGCACCGGGGCGATGGCGCGCTGTTCTTCAGTCAGGTAACCGTTGCGCGAGGACAGCGCCAGGCCGTCCTCGGCGCGCACGGTGGGCTCGCCAATGATCTGGATCGGCATGTTCAGGTCGCGCACCATGGCGCGGATCACCGCCAGTTGCTGGTAGTCCTTTTGCCCGAACACCGCCAGGTCGGGCTGGACCATGTTGAACAGTTTGCTCACCACCGTCGCCACGCCCTCGAAGTGACCCGGGCGGCTGGCGCCGCACAGGCCTTCGGACAGTTGCGGCACGCTGACCCGGGTCTGCACCGTCATGCCGTCGGGGTACATCTCGTCGACGGTGGGGGCGAACAGCAGGTTGCAGCCCGCCACCAGCAGCTTTTCCTGGTCGGCGGCCAGAGTGCGCGGGTACTTGTCCAGGTCTTCACCGGCGCCAAACTGCAGCGGGTTGACGAAAATGCTCGCCACCACGAAGTCGGCTTGTTCGGCGGCGCGCGTCACCAGCGTAGCGTGGCCGGCATGCAGGTTGCCCATGGTCGGCACGAAGCCAATGCGCTTGCCGGCGTTACGCGCGTGAGTGACGGCGGCCCGCAGTTCGCGCAGGGTTTTTACGGTGTTCATGCAGAGAATCCGTGTTCGAGGCCAGGGAAGGTAACGGCTTTGACTTCAGCCACGTAGGCGCTCAGCGCGGCCTGGATGTTGTCCTGGCCGGTCATGAAGTTCTTCACGAATTTGGGGGCGCGGCCGGTGAGGTTCAGGCCGAGCATGTCGTGCAGCACCAGGACCTGGCCGTCGGTCGCGCTGCCGGCGCCAATGCCGATCACCGGGATTTTCACCGCCTGGGTGATTTCTTCCGCCAGTTCGCTAGGCACGCACTCGAGCACAATCATTGCAGCGCCGGCCTGCTCCAGGGCGATGGCGTCGGCCCGCATCTGCCGGGCTTGGGCTTCATTACGGCCCTGGACCTTGTAGCCACCCAGGATATTGACGGACTGTGGCGTGAGGCCCATGTGTGCGCATACCGGAACGCCGCGTTCGGCCAGCAAACGGATCGACTCGGCAAGCCACAAGGCACCTTCGATCTTGATCATATGTGCCCCGGCCTGCATCAGCTTGCCGGCGTTCTGGAAGGTCTGCTCAAGCGTTGCATAAGCCATGAACGGCAGGTCGGCGATGATAAACGCGCCTTCGTTACCGCGCTTGACGCTGGCGGTGTGGTAGGCGAGTTCATCGGTGGTGACCGGGAGGGTGCTGTCATTCCCTTGAAGAACCATGCCCAGGGAGTCGCCCACCAATAACACCTCGACCCCGGCCTGGCAGCAAGCTTGGGCGAACGTGGCGTCATAGCAGGTCAGCATGGTGATTTTTTCACCCTTGAGTTTGAGGCTCTGCAAGGTGGTCAGGGTAATGTCTGGCATGAAAAGGGTCCTCGTTCAGGCGCTTGGAAACAGCGAGTAACGCGCGTGAGTCTTCGTTTATACAGGCGCACTTTCTTCAGAGCAGTGCTTATAAGGCCTGGATTGCGCCCTTCAGCGCCGGGTTGGCGGCAGCGGGACGCCTATAGTCGTGAGGAGGACTCTGGAAGTCAATTGGATGTGTTACCGCATTGTTACGAGCGGGGTGTTACCGCTGTTACTGATGCGATTCAGCAGGTAAAAGGCGTGTTCGGCCAGCGCCTACAGGGGTTGAGTCAAGCAGGAGGCAGGCGTTCCAGGCCGACGAATGGGCATTGATCGAGCAGATCACTGAGTAGGCGGCCGTCAGGCAGTTGCAAAGTGGCCGGTGCCAGTTCGGCAAGTGGATACAACACAAAAGCCCTTAGATGCATCTGGTAATGAGGCACCTTGAGGCGCGGCTCATCAATCAGGCGATCGCCAAACAGCAGGATATCCAGGTCCAGGGTGCGCGGGCCCCAGCGCTCAAGGCGTTCGCGGCCCTGGTCGTTCTCGATGGCTTGCAGCGCATCCAGCAGTTCCAGTGGCGCGAGGGTACTGTCCAGCTCCGCCACCGCATTGGTATAGCGGGGCTGGCCGGGAAGCAGGGAATCACTTTGGTAGAAGGCAGAAACACCGACGAATGTGGTGTTCGGCAACTGCGCCAACGCCTCGATGGCGTTGCGCAATTGCTGTTGCGGGGCAGCGAGGTTGCTGCCCATACCGATGTAGATACGCTCCACGGTGCTTATTCGCCAGAGGTATCGGCGGCACTGCGCTTGCGTTTGCTACCGCTGCTACGGCGGCGCTTTTTCGGGCCGTCGCCAGTGGGTTCGCCTTTGCTGCTCAGTTCACGAATCATCTCGCGACGTTCGCTGTCATTGGCGTCCTGGTAGTCGGTCCACCATTCGCCCAGGCCATCAGTCTGCTCGCCGGCGCTTTCACGCAGCAGCAGGAAGTCATAGCCGGCACGGAAGCGCGGGTTGTCCAGCAGCAGGTCGGCACGTTTGCCACTGCGCCGTGGCAGGCGTTCCTGCATGTCCCAGATCTCGCGGATCGGCATGGTGAAACGCTTGGGGATTGCGATGCGCTGGCATTGCTCGGCGATCAACTCGTGCGCCGCTTCCTGCATCGCTGGAATCGGCGGCATGCCACGGTTCTGCAGGCGCAGCACGCGGGCGGGCAGTGCCGGCCAGAGCAGGGCGGCAAACAGGAACGCCGGGGTCACCGGTTTGTTCTGTTTGATCCGCAGGTCAGTGTTGATCAACGCTTCACTGATCAGCGTGTGGGTGTACGTGGGGTTGTGCTCCAGTGCATCGGCGCTGGCCGGGAACAGTGGGTCGAACAACTGCAGGTCCACCAGCATTTCGAAGGTGTCGGCGGCATGCCCGGAAAGGAACAGCTTGAGCACTTCCTCGAACAGGCGTGCCGAAGGGATTTCCCGCAGCATCGGCGCCAGCTCGCGAATCGGCGCGGCCGTATGTTTCTCGATGCCGAAGTTCAGCTTGGCGGCAAAGCGCACGGCCCGCAGCATGCGCACCGGGTCTTCCTGGTAGCGCTGCGTAGGGTCGCCGATCAGGCGGATCAGGTGGTTGCGAATATCGTGTACGCCGTTGGCGTAATCGAGGATGCGCTCGCTGACCGGATCGTAATAGAGGGCATTGATGGTGAAGTCGCGGCGTTGCGCGTCTTCTTCCAGGGTGCCGTACACATTGTCCCGCAGGATGCGTCCGCTTTCGTTGCGGGAAGACTGGTTGCTGTCTTCCTCTTCATCGTTTTGCGGGTGGCCTGCTCGGAAGGTGGCGACCTCGATGATCTCGCGACCAAAGTGGATATGCACCAACTTGAAGCGCCGACCGATGATCCGCGCGTTGCGAAACTCGGCGCGCACTTGTTCAGGCGTGGCGCTGGTGGCGACGTCGAAATCCTTGGGAGTGATGTTGAGCAACATGTCGCGCACACAACCACCGACCAGGTAGGCCTGGTAGCCAGCGTTCTGCAGGCGTTCGACGATGTTCACCGCATAACGGCTGAACTGGGCGCGCTGCAGCGAATGTTGATTGCTGTTGAGCACTTCAGGCGTGCTGCGAATGTGTTGCGTACGACGCAAGGGGGAACGGAATGACTGGAACAACTTCTTCAGCATGGGATGCACTGTTTGAAGGAATGTTCGGCCATAACGAAGAATGACCGCATGATGGGCCGGGATTCTAGCATTTAGTCAGGGGATGGTGTAGGAACTAGCTGCAAGCGTTGAGCCAGATGCTTAAATAAGCCGGTGTGGCGCTCAAATCACAGAAACTACAAGGGGAGCCGAAGCTCCCCCAGAAAGTAGTTGCGTGCTCTATTTTTATTATTGGTTTCGGGCTTCTTGTTTTTGTTGATCGCCCTCGCCATGAGATTTGACCTTCATGACACTCCCAATCGGGAGTCAAGAGCAAACGGATTGCTTTGGTCGCTGTGTTGCGATGATCAATGATCCAACCAGTTCAGGCTCTGCCTTAGGGCAGTTTTTGTTGTTCTCGGCCTGGTTGCGGGGCAAGCCCCAAATGCAACGCCTCTCCAAAAGAATCAGTTAGCTGCGCCTCCGCCGTGTTGTTTTTATTGTGCGTGAGTCGATTCGTCTTATTTTTATTGTGTGTGTACGGTGCTTTTTATTGTTCTTGTACTAAGCATATAGCAGGGTGCGTGCCAACTTTTGCGAGCCCCAGCAAAATCAGGGGGTTGGCCGGGTTTTGGGTGTTTGGAGGACGAAAAAAAGCCGGGGCTTCGTTACCGTAAGCCCCGGCTTTTTGTTACGTGAATATCTGAGGTAACAGTTTTTTCACGTTTGGGGTGTTACCCAATGTGAGTTGACCTCAGCTTTCGCTGGCAACCCCGGTCTTGCGCCGTGGAATGCCCAGGCGCTGGCGCCGTTCCCACAGGCACTTGCGGCTGACGCCAAGTTTGCGCGCCAGTTCGGTCTCGGTCATATGGTCCTGGTGCTCCAGGACGAAGTGCTGGAAGTAGTCTTCCAGGGACAAGTCTTCCGTAGGCTCATGGCTGGTGTTACTGCCGCCCTGTTGTGGTGCCAGGCCAATGAAGTCGTCATCGTCCAGGTCACTCAGTTCGATATCAATGCCCAGCAGCTCGGCGGAGATCTGCGGGCTCTCCGAAAGAATCACAGCCCGCTCCACGGCGTTTTCCAGCTCGCGCACGTTACCTGGCCACGAATAGTGGCGGATAGCTTGCTCGGCGTCGGCCGCAAACGTCAGGTCGGTACGGTTGACGCGCGCGCTCTGGCGCAACAGGAATGCATTGGCAATCTCGTTGACGTCGGCACCGCGTTCGCGCAGGGCCGGCAGCTTGAGGGCGATTACGTGCAGGCGGTAATACAGGTCTTCGCGGAACTGGCCGATTTTCGCCAGGCTCTTCAGGTCCCGGTGAGTCGCGGCGATCAGACGCACATCGACTTTTTGTGACTGTACCGAGCCGACCCGGCGAATCTCGCCTTCCTGCAATACGCGCAGCAGGCGTGCCTGGGCTTCCAGGGGCAGCTCACCGATTTCGTCGAGGAACAGCGTGCCGCCGTCCGCCGCTTCCACCAGGCCGGCGCGTCCGGCGCTGGCGCCGGTAAAGGCACCTTTCTCGTGGCCGAACAGTTCGGATTCGATCAAGGATTCGGGGATTGCCGCGCAGTTCACCGAGATCATCGGGGCCTTGGCGCGCTTGGACAGGTTGTGCAGGGCGCGGGCCACCAGCTCTTTGCCGGTGCCGGACTCGCCCTGGATCAGGACATTGGAGTCCGTGGGCGCAACCTTGCGGATCTTGACGTACAGATCCTGCATGGGCGGGCAGGAGCCGATGATGCCGATTTCGCCATTGCTGTTGTCGACCCCGGGTTTTTCGCTGGCGGTCTTGCCGGCCGGCCGTTCCGCCGGGGCACTGTTGGTCGACTGGCGGTCACGCAGGATGCGCGCCACGGCCTGGAGCATTTCGTCGTGGTCGAAGGGCTTGGCGATGTAGTCCACCGCGCCCATCTTCATGGAGTCTACGGCCGAGCGCAGGCTGGCATAGCTGGTCATGATCAGCACCGGCGTGCCCTGGCCCAGCTTGATCAGTTCGGTACCGGGCGCGCCAGGCAGGCGCAGGTCACTGACAATCAGGTCGAATGTGGGAATGCTGAAACGCTCTTGGGCTTCCTGCACCGAGCCGGCTTCGCTGACCTGGTACTGATTACGTTCAAGCAGGCGACGCAAGGCAGAGCGGATAATGGTTTCGTCTTCGACGATCAAAATGTGCGGCATTGATTCAATTCTCTCGACGGTCTCAGTTCACAGCGGACGTCGCTTCGACATGACGCGGCAAGGTCACCCGAATACGGGTGCCGCGTTGGCTTTCGGTGTCAGCCGGGCTGTCGATGGTGATTTGTCCATAATGCTCTTCAACGATGGAATAGACCAGTGCAAGGCCCAGACCGGTACCTTCACCAGGATCCTTGGTGGTGAAGAAGGGTTCGAACAATCGGTCCATGATGTTCTGTGGAATACCGCTGCCTTCGTCTTCGACGATCAGGTCTACCGTGTGCTCGTAAGCCTCGCTCTTGACCCTTACCGCACTGCCGGCGGGTGTCGCGTCGCGGGCATTGGACAGCAGGTTGATCAGCACCTGGGCCAGGCGTTGTGAGTCGCCGACCACCCAGTGTTCCGGATCGCACAAGTTATAGAACTGTACTTCGAAATTACGCCGGTTCAAGGCCAGCAGCCCAATAGCATCCTGGGCGACTTCAGCCAGGCACACCGCTTCATCGTGATTCTGGTGGCCGCCGGCATGGGCGAAGCTCATCAGCGATTGCACGATGCGCGAGACGCGTTTGGTCTGCTCGAGGATCTGCCCGCTGATTTCGGTGATTTCGTCGTCTTCTTCGCGCTCCTCGCGCAGGTTCTGCGCCAGGCACGCGATACCGGTGATCGGATTGCCGATCTCGTGGGCCACGCCTGCCGCCAGGCGCCCGATACTGGCCAGGCGCTCGGAATGCACCAGCTTGTCTTCGAGCATCTGGGTTTCAGTGAGGTCTTCGACCAGCAATACCAAGCCACTGTTGCCTGGGGCCAGGGGTTCGTCGATGGCCGCTTTGTGCAGGTTCAGCCAGCGGGTCTGGCCATCCAGGGCCAGGTGCTGTTTGTGCAAGTGTTCGTCTGGCAGGTTGATAAAGCCCTGCAGCAACTCTCGCCAGGGATCGCCGATGGTGGTCAGGCGCGAGCCGACCACGCGCTGGGCGGCGATGCCGGTCAGCTCTTCCATGGCCTTGTTCCACATCAGGATCTCCTGGTCCTTGGCCAGGGAGCACACGCCCATGGGCAGTTCCTGCAGGGTCTGGCGGTGGTAGCGGCGCAGGGCATCAAGTTCGGCGGCAAGGCCGGTGAGGCGTGAGTGGTAGTCTTCCAGCCGGCTCTCGATAAAGTGGATATCTTCAGTTACATAGTTTTCGCCGCCGGCCTTGTAGGGCAGGAAGGTCTCGACCATGTCCTGGGACACGCTGGGGCCCATCAACCCGGACAGGTTGGCCTCGATGCGGTCGCGCAGGCGGCGCAGGGCATAGGGGCGGCGCTCGTCGAAAGGCAGGTACAGATCGCGCAGTGCCTGTTCCACTTCCTTTTGTGCAGCCTTGGCGCCCAGGGGCTTGGCCAGTTGTGTGGCGAATTCCTGGGGCGAGGCGGCATGCAGTTCGCGGCGTTGCGGGCGGCGTACGTTATCCACCGCGCAGGCTTCGGCGGCGCTGGTTTCTTCGGGGCTGGCGTTGGTGAACAGGGAGATCAGGGTGAACATCAGTACGTTGGCCGCCAGCGAGGCGATGGCTGCCATGTGCCAACTGGTGTCATCCAGCACGTAGATCATGTTCAGCAGCGGGATGTAGAAACCCTGCAGGTTGCCGACCAGTGGTAACAGCATGGTCACCAGCCACACCAGGATCCCCGCCAGCAGCCCGGCGATAAACCCACGCCGATTGGCGGTTGGCCAGTACAGCACCGACAACACCCCCGGCAGGAACTGCAAGGTGGCGACGAAGGCCACAATGCCGAGGTTGGCCAGGTCTTGCTCGGCCGCCATCAGCAGGTAGAAGCCATAGCCGGCCATGATGATGGCCACGATCAGCGCGCGGCGTGTCCATTTCAGCCAGCGGTAGATATTGCCTTCGGCGGGCGGCTGGTACAGCGGCAGCACCAGGTGGTTGAGGGCCATGCCCGACAGCGCCAGGGTGGTGACGATAATCAAGCCACTGGCCGCCGATAACCCACCGACATAGGCCAGCAGCGCCAGGGATTTACTGTTGGCGGCGATGCCGATGCCGAGGGTGAAGTATTCCGGGTTGGTGGTGGCCCCCAGTTTCAGCCCGGCCCAGAGGATCAGCGGCACCGCCAGGCTCATCAGCAACAGGAACAGGGGCAGGCCCCAGCTGGCGCTGACCAGCGAACGCGGGTTGAGGTTCTCGGTGAAGGTCATGTGGTACATGTGCGGCATGACGATGGCCGAGGCAAAGAACACCAGCAGCAACGTGCGCCAGGGGCCTTCCTGCAGCGGCGTGTGCAGGGCGGCGAGGGCGGTCTGGTTTTGCAGCAGCCACAGCTCAAGTTGTTGCGGGCCGTCGAACACCCCGTACAGCGCGTACAAGCCCACGCCACCGATGGCGATCAGCTTGATCACCGACTCGAAGGCAATCGCAAACACCAGGCCTTCGTGTTTTTCCCGGGTGGCGATATGCCGCGAGCCGAAAAAAATCGTGAACAGGGTGATCAGCGCACAAAAGCTCAGGGCCACCCGATGTTGCACCGGCTCGTGGGTAAGAATACCGATGGAATCGGCCACTGCTTGTATCTGCAGGGCCAGCAGCGGCAGCACGCCGATCAGCATGAAGATCGTGGTCAGCGCGCCGGCCCAGGTGCTGCGAAAGCGGAAGGCAAACAGGTCGGCCAGCGACGACAACTGGTAGGTGCGGGTGATTTTCAGGATCGGGTACAGCAGCACCGGCGCCAGCAGGAAGGCCCCGGATACCCCGAGGTAGCTGGAAAGAAACCCATAGCCATATTGGTAGGCCAGGCCCACCGTGCCATAGAACGCCCAAGCGCTGGCATAGACGCCCAGGGACAAGGTGTAGGTCAGCGGGTGGCGAATGATCGCCCGCGGGATCATCCCACGCTCACTGATCCAGGCCACCCCGAACAGCGCGGCCAGGTAGGCGGCGCTGATCAGCAGCATCTGGGTCAGGCTAAAGCTCATCGGCATCTTTTTGGCTCTGCAGGATGAAAGTCACGACGATCAGGATCAACCACAGCAGATAGGGGCGATACCAGGCGCCCGTGGCGTCGATCCACCAGTCCATGATGGCGGGAGAAAACAGGTAGATCCCGACGACCAGCAGCAGGACCAATCGATAGATGTACATGTTGGCCTCTGATTGAAAAACTGCGGCGATGTTAACGGATGGTTGGCAGGCTGCAAGCGTCTTCAGTGCAATTGCGCTTCGGCCAGGGTCAGTGTGCGCGGGATCCGGGTGGCATCCCAGTGCCGGATGCCCCAACCCAGCAGTTCCTGTGGGCTGGCGTGGAGCAGCTCATCCCCCGGCTGCTGGCCGAGGGCGCGCAGGGCCCTGAGTAGCAGAGGTGTGGCCTGGTCGGGCGTTAGCGGTGGCGAGCGGTAGGATTTACCCAGCTTGTTACCGTCCGGCTGGATGATCAGCGGTACATGCAGGTAGCGCGGCTGGCGCAGGCCCAGCAGTTCTTGCAGGTACAGCTGGCGCGGCGTGGAGTCCAGCAGGTCGGCGCCGCGCACGATATCGGTGACACCTTGCCAGGCATCGTCGAGCACCACCGCCAGTTGGTAGGCATACAGGCCGTCGCGGCGGCGGATGACGAAATCGCCTACATCGCGGCCCAAGTGTTGTCGGAATTGGCCTTGTACACGGTCGGTGAAATGGTATTCCAGTTCGGGAACCCGTAGGCGAATGGCGGCATCCTGCTGAGCGTGGCCGGCGTTGCGGCACAGGCCCGGGTAAATGCCGTTATACGGTTCCAGTTGCTTGCGTGAGCAGGTGCAGGCGTAGGCCAGGCCATGGTTGAACATGTCGTTCAGGACTTTGGCGTAGGCATCATGCCGCTCGCTTTGTCGGACCAGTTCCCCGTCCCATTCAAAACCATAGCTTTCCAGAGCATGCAGGATCGCCGCCTGGGCGCCGGGCTCTTCACGGGGAGGGTCCAGGTCTTCCATGCGCATCAGCCAGCGGCCTTGATTGGCGCGGGCGTCGAGATAGGAAGCGAGGGCTGCAACCAGGGAGCCGAAGTGCAAATGGCCGCTGGGGGTGGGGGCGAAACGCCCGATATAAGGAGAGGCTGTCATGGCCTGGATATTACTGGAAAACCGCCAAACCCCAGAAACAAAAATGGGGCGTTTGCACGCCCCATTTGTTCGGCCCGGCAGGGATTACTTGCCGACCTGTTTTTCCTTGATTTCTGCAAGGTTCTTGCAGTCCACACACATGTCTGCGGTAGGACGGGCTTCCAGGCGACGAATACCGATCTCGATGCCACAGGATTCGCACCAGCCGTATTCTTCGTCCTTGATCAGTTGCAGCGTCTTGTCGATCTTCTTGATCAACTTGCGCTCGCGATCGCGCGCACGCAATTCCAGGGCAAATTCTTCTTCCTGGCTGGCACGGTCTGCCGGGTCAGGAAAGTTGGCTGCTTCGTCCTTCATATGGCCAACGGTACGATCGACCTCCTGCATCAAGTCCTGTTTCCACTTGTTCAGGATCTTGGTGAAGTGCTCGCGCATGGGCTCGCCCATGTATTCCTCGCCCTTCTTTTCTACGTAAGGTTCGAAGCCGCCGAGACCTTGAGTCTGCTGTTGCTTTGCTTGGGTGGACATGAATAGACCGCCTCTCACTCTTCTAATCCATTGCGCAGGATTGCAACATCACCGACACCTGCCGGCCCTGCGGCTGCAAGCGGGCGAACTTACCAGATAGCTTCGGGGTGCGCCACTCCCGGTTGTCGAGGCCCGTCGTGCCGGGGTTGCAAACTGCTGCGACCGGCAATGGCTGGGTATACATTGTCTCGAATGTTGATTTTAGTCGTTTTGCAGGTGCTTGCCCGGCTCATTGCCCTGGGCCAGGCAGGCAATAGAGCATGTTTTACCTCGCGGGTTCGGTAGAATCCCGATTTTGTCCTCATTGTTAAGGAAGGCTAATGGCTCAGCCCTACAGTGCTCGCAGTCGAGCTATCGAACCTTTTCATGTCATGGCGTTACTGGCGCGGGCCAATGAGCTACAGGCCGCAGGCCATGATGTGATTCATTTGGAAATCGGCGAGCCGGACTTCACCACCGCCGAACCGATCATCCAGGCCGGCCAAGCCGCGCTGGCCAACGGCAAAACCCGCTACACCGCCGCCCGTGGCTTGCCGGAACTGCGCGAGGCCATCAGTGGTTTCTACCAGCAGCGTTATGGCTTGAGTATCGACCCCGAGCGCATCCTGATCACCCCGGGCGGCTCCGGGGCCTTGCTCCTGGCCAGTAGCCTGCTGGTGGACCCCGGCAAGCATTGGCTACTCGCGGACCCGGGCTACCCCTGCAACCGGCATTTCCTGCGCTTGGTGGAGGGTGCGGCGCAACTGGTGCCGGTCGGCCCCGAGGTGCGGTACCAACTGACTGCCGATCTGGTGGAGCGCTACTGGGACCAGGACAGCGTGGGGGCCTTGGTCGCCTCGCCGGCTAACCCGACCGGGACCATCCTGACCCGTGATGAACTGGCGGGCCTGTCCAGCGCGATCAAGGCCCGCAACGGCCACCTGGTAGTGGATGAGATCTATCACGGCCTGACCTACGGCACTGACGCGGCCAGCGTGCTGGAGGTGGATGACGAGGCGTTTGTCTTAAACAGTTTTTCGAAGTATTTCGGCATGACTGGCTGGCGTCTGGGCTGGCTGGTGGCACCCCCCGCAGCCGTGGGCGAACTGGAGAAGCTGGCGCAGAACCTGTACATCAGCGCGCCGAGCATGGCCCAGCATGCGGCATTGGCCTGCTTTACCCCGCAGACTCTGGCGATCCTTGAAGAGCGACGGGCCGAATTCGGTCGCCGGCGAGACTTTTTGCTACCGGCCTTGCGCGAGTTGGGTTTTGGTATTGCGGTCGAGCCTGAAGGGGCGTTTTACCTGTATGCCGATATCAGCGCCTTTGGTGGCGATGCCTTTGCATTTTGCCGGCATTTTCTTGAAACCGAGCACGTGGCATTCACGCCCGGGTTGGATTTCGGTCGCTTCCAGGCGGGGCATCATGTGCGTTTTGCCTACACGCAAAATCTCGATCGACTACAGGAAGCGGTGGAGCGGATTGCCCGTGGTTTGCGGAGCTGGCAAGGCTGATGCGCTTTCATCCTCCCCTCGAAGAAGGTCGGCTGATTCGCCGCTACAAGCGTTTTCTGGCCGATATCGAAACCGCTACCGGCGAGTTGCTCACCATTCACTGCCCGAACACGGGCTCGATGTTCAACTGCATGGTCGAGGGCGGACAAGTCTGGTTCAGCCGCTCCAACGACCCCAAGCGCAAGCTGCCGGGCACCTGGGAAATCGCTGAAACGCCCCAGGGTCGCCTGGCGTGCGTCAACACCGCGCGTGCCAACCCGTTGGTCGAAGAAGCGCTGCATGCCGGGGTGATCACCGAGCTCAATGGCTTTACCGGACTAAAGCGTGAAGTGCCGTATGGCCAGGAAAAAAGCCGCATCGACTTTCGCCTGGACTATCCCGACGGCGCGGCCTATGTCGAAGTCAAAAGTGTCACCCTGGGGTTTGACGGCACCTCTGTCGCGGCGTTTCCCGATGCGGTGACTCAGCGTGGGGCCAAGCATTTGCGCGAATTGGCGCATTTGGCCCGCAGCGGCGTGCGGGCGGTGCAGTTGTACTGTGTGAACCTGTCGGGCATCGACAGCGTAAGGCCGGCCGAGGAAATCGACGCGGGCTACGCGGCGGCACTGCGTGAAGCCAAAGCTGCCGGGGTGGAAGTCCTGGCGTACGGCGTGCAGGTGGGGGCGCAGCAAATCTATATTGATCGGCCATTGACGGTGTTGCTCAACGACTAGAGTTGCACCCACAACCCCTGTGCGTCTTCGCGGCCGGGCAGGGGGCTGAGGCTTTGGCCCGCGCACGGGCCGGCCACGCACTCACCGTTTTCGATCAGAAACAACGCGCCGTGGGTGGCGCATTGGATCATGCTCGCGCTGGGATCGAGAAAGCGGTCCGGCTGCCATTCCAGCGGAACGCCGCGATGAGGGCAGCGGTTGATATAGAAATACACCCGGCCTTCGCGGCGCACGGCAAACAGCTTGCGGCCGTCGATATCGAAGCCGCGGCTGCTGTCGGGTGCCAGTTCGTGGGAGGGGCATAGAAACTTCATAAGCGTTCTCAGGTGGTGCGGGTCAAGGGCTGTAGAGTGATCCGGGGTTTGCGGGTGAGCCCGGTGCTTGACGTTCAAATGCAAACAATTATCAAATGCCGGCTTCGCCTGTTAGCTGACTGCGTGCTCAGACGGTCGCATGACTGGCTCCACCCCCTGGAAGGAAACCCTTTTATGCGCCTGAGTACCAGCGCTATTGCGCTTGTTGTCGGACTGCTGGTTAACCACGTGGCGCAAGCCGCTGAACCGCCACAACGCTGGGTCAGCGCCGGCGGGGCGTTGTCGGAGTGGGTGGTGGCCCTGGGGGGCGAGTCAAAGCTGGTGGGCGTCGACACCACTAGCCAGCACCCACAATCGCTCAAGGCATTACCCAGTATCGGTTACCAGCGCCAGCTGTCGGCCGAAGGGATCTTGAGCCTGCGCCCGCAAATCCTGGTGGGCACTGAGGAAATGGGACCGCCCCCGGTGCTGGCGCAGATTCGCAATGCCGGGGTGCAAGTGGAGCTGTTCTCCGCACAGCCGGACCTGTCGACCCTGCAAGGCAACCTGCAACATTTGGGCGCGTTGCTGGGGGCTGAAGATCGGGCCATGGCACTGTTCAGTACGTATCAACAGCAACTAAACCTGCAAAAAAACGCCGTGACCCAGGCGCAAACCCGGCAAAAGGCCCCAGGCGTGCTGTTGGTGCTCGGGCATGCTGGCGGCAAGCCATTGATCGCCGGCAAGGACACCGCCGCCGATTGGGTACTGCAACAAGCCGGTGGGCGCAATCTGGCGACGCACACCGGGTACAAGCCGTTTTCGGTGGAGTCCCTGGCGGGGCTGAGCCCTGAAGTGCTGGTGTTCTCCGACCGTGCCCTGAGTGGCGAGGCGGCCCGCGCAGCCTTGTTCAAGGAAAATCCGATTCTGGCGAACACCTCGGCGGCCAAGACCGGTCGGGTCGTTGAGTTGGACCCCACCTTGTTGGTCGGGGGCCTGGGCCCGCGGTTGCCGGCCAGCCTGCAAGCCTTGTCCGCCGGGTTCTACCCCGCTAAAACCCAAGCCGCCCCATGACCACTCTGGTTAAACCACGCGCCCTGTTTATAGGCCTGAGCCTGTTGTGTGTATTGGCGATCTGGCTGTCCTTGGCTTTGGGGCCGGTCAGCCTGCCGTTGCTCGACACATTGCGCGCCGCGTTACGCTTGCTTGGCGTGCCCCTGGAGGCTCAGGGGTTGGAGCAGGCGGAGTTGATTCTGGGGCAGATCCGTTTGCCGCGCACCTTGTTGGGGTTGGCGGTCGGCGGGGTGCTGGCGCTGTCGGGGGTGGCCATGCAGGGGTTGTTTCGCAACCCCTTGGCCGACCCGGGGCTGGTTGGTGTGTCCAGTGGCGCCGCGCTCGGGGCGGCGGTGGCTATCGTCGGCGGCGCGGCCTTTGGTGGCCTGCCGGATGCGGTGGGGCCGTATCTGCTGTCGCTGTGTGCATTCCTCGGTGGCTTGGGCGTGACGGCGCTGGTCTATCGCCTGGGGCGGCGTGATGGCCAGACCAATGTCGCAACCATGCTGTTGGCCGGTATCGCCCTGACCGCCCTGGCGGCCTCGGCGGTGGGGCTGTTCACTTACCTGGCGGATGACGCCACCTTGCGCACCCTGACGTTCTGGAACCTCGGCAGCCTCAATGGCGCCAGTTACTCGCGGCTGTGGCCGTTGCTGCTGGTCAGTGCCGGGGTGGCGCTATGGCTGCCGCGCCGGGCCAAGGCGCTCAATGCCTTGCTCCTCGGGGAGTCGGAAGCCAGTCATCTGGGGATCAATGTCGAAGGGCTCAAACGTGAGCTGGTGTTTTGCACGGCCCTGGGGGTTGGCGCAGCAGTCGCCGCTGCCGGACTGATCGGTTTTGTCGGGCTGGTGGTGCCGCATCTGGTGCGCCTGCTGGCGGGGCCGGATCATCGCGTGCTGCTGCCGGCCTCGGTGCTGGCGGGGGCGAGCCTGTTGTTATTCGCCGACCTGGTGGCCCGCCTGGCCCTGGCGCCCGCTGAGTTGCCCATTGGCATTGTTACCGCCTTTATTGGCGCGCCGTTTTTTCTTTACCTGCTGTTGCGAGGGCGCGCCTGATGCTGCGAGTGGAAAACCTGCAGATCCGCCGCGGTCGCAAAACCGTATTGACCGACGTGACCCTGGACCTGAAGCCCAGTGAAGTCCTGGGTGTGCTCGGCCCCAATGGCGCCGGCAAAAGTACGTTGCTGGGCGCGTTGTGCGCGCAGTTGCAGGCGGATGAAGGCCAGGTCTGGCTGGATGACCGCGAACTCAAGGATTGGCAGGGTGCGCAACGGGCCCAGCGGCTGGCGGTGCTGCCCCAGGTGTCGACCCTGGATTTCGCGTTTCGCGTCGAGGAAGTGGTGGGCATGGGACGACTGCCCCATCAGACCGGTCGGGCGCGCGACGCTGAAATCATCGACGCCGCCTTGCAGGCCGCTGACGTGAGCCACTTGAGCGGGCGCAGTTACCTGGCCTTGTCTGGCGGCGAGCGCCAGCGTGTGCACCTGGCGCGAGTGCTGGCGCAGCTCTGGCCGGGCGAGGCGGGGCAGACATTATTGCTGGACGAACCGACGTCGATGCTCGACCCGCTGCACCAGCACACCACCTTACAGGCGATCCGCAGCTTTGCTGATCGTGGCGCGGCTGTGCTGGTGATCCTCCACGACCTGAACCTGGCGGCGCGCTACTGTGACCGCATTCTGCTGCTGGAAAACGGCCGCCCCCATGCCCTGGGTACGCCGGCGCAGGTATTGCGCCCGGAATTGCTCAAGGCCGTGTTTGGCCTGGATGTTCTGGTGCAGCCCCATCCTGAACTAGGTCATCCATTGGTCATTGCCCGCTGAGGTTCGTCGTGGCTGCAGCGATGTGCCGGGTTCATAAAACCCGGGCAAAAAAAGACCCGGCAAGAGCCGGGTCAAATAACCGTGATTAGCCTGATGAGGAGATAAACTGAGAGTCCGAACCAAGGGTCTTTCAGTTATCGGCTGATCTCGCGACCAGTTGTGATAATCATAACGATTCTCATTTGAGAGTCAACATTTGTTTTTGCGCCCAGGGCGCCTTTCCTCAAACGCATGTTTGAAATTCCCGTAAACCCTGGGTTCTGGACTGTTTCAGTTCTTGTTGCGTACCGACAAAACTTCCAATTGGCGATTCAAGGCTTCCTTGCGCTCAGTTGGAATATCGTTCCAATGCACATCCATCAATGCGCCTTCGATGGCATACAGCAGGACTTTGGACGCCCGAAAGCCACGACTGCGTACCGCGCGATAGGCGTCCACGGCGCCCAGGCGACGCAGGTCTGAAGCGCTATGGATGCCCACCGCATGCAGCCATTGCGCAGAGGTCTTGCCAAGGTTTTTCAGGTGTTGCAGCTCATCGTTCATTAAGCCTCCTTGCGACGGCCGAATGGTTCGGTGGGTATCGTGACCAGGCAAGCCTGAAAGGAGTGTAGCGCTCAGTAGGAAAAGCGTAGTTCTTTGCTCAGAAACGATGTAAACGCTTCTAAGGCTGGCGCTGGATTATTGACGGCGAGTGGCGCAAGCCCCCAGCCCGCGTTGCGCGTAGCTGGGGATAAGGGCGTGTTGTCAGCGGGTGCGGTAACGCAGGCGAGTGCCGAAATTGACTGACATCAGGATCTCGTCAGCGCTCAGCTCAGGCGGGAAGTAAGTGCCCGAAATCTGCGCATGGGCCAGGCTGGCGCCTTCCAGCGCGCAAGCGCGCAGGTCCAGGCCACGCAAATCGGCCGAACGGAAATAGGCGTCGGTAAAATCCACGCCCTCGGCATCCAGGTGGCGCAGGTCGAGCCCGCGGAAGTCCCCGCCACGCATATCAATGGGGCCATCCTTGGGGCGTTCCTGATTGAAGCCATGGATGTCATCTTTATGCAGCAGCGCGTAGAGCGGGGTATCAAGCAACTTCGGCTGGCCCATGGCGGCATCTCCTGTTGGATTTATGGCGCCATTATAGTGCCACTATTGCTGGCTGTGAGCTGTTAACTGCTTCACAGCCAGGAAATATTTCTTACAGCCCTGGCAGGTGTTGACGAACATGGGCAACCAACGCGTCCAGCGTCCCGCTTTCATTGGTCTCGACCCGCTTGCTCAGCAGCAGTTCCTCGGCGCTCAGAGGATCGCGGCTGGCTTGCTGCTGCTCAATGACCTCCAGGGTGGCGTCAGAAGGATCGTTTTTATCTGCCTGACGTTTCGCCAGCCAGTTGGCGATTACTGCCTGTGGTGCATTGCAATCGAGGATCAGGAAGGGCGCGCCAGTGGCCTCTGCGACTTTGGCGGCGGCGTCGCGTTGTTCACGCTTGAGGTAGGTGGCGTCCAGGACCACCGGGAAGCCCGCGCGCAGCACGGTTTCGGCGAGGGTATGCAGGCGGGCGTAGGTCGCTGCGCTGGCATCCGAGGCATAGATCCCGGCTTGTGGGGTGTTCTCCACTTGCTGCTCGCCAAACAGGCGCTTGCGTTCTACATCGGAGCGCAGGCGTATGGCACCGAGCGCGTCGACCAGGCGCATTGCCACATGGCTTTTGCCGGTGGCCGACACACCGTGGGTAATTGCCAGGAAGCGTGAAGGGATGGTGCTGTAGCTTTCGGCCAGGTTGGCGTAGTTACGGTATTGGCGCAGGGTGGTCGCACGCTCTACAGGCGTTGCTTCGGACGGCATGCTGAACAGGGCGACCTTGGCCCGCACCAGGGCACGGTAGGCCTTATAGAAATTCAGCAGTTCGAGGCTCTGGTAATCGCCAGTCAGTTCCAGATACTGGCTGATAAAGCGTCGGGCCAGGGACTTGAGGCCACGGTCTTCCAGGTCCATGGCCAGGAAGCCAGTGTCGGCACACACGTCGGTGAAGCGGAACGGCTCGTTGAACTCGATGCAGTCGAAGATCACCACGTGATCGTCGATCATCGTTGCGTTGCCCAGGTGAATGTCGCCGTGGCACTCGCGGATAAAGCCATTGAGCTTGCGTTGCTCCAGCAGTGGCTTGAGGCGTTCGAAGCTGCTCTGGGCCCAGGCTTGCAGTGCTTGCAGTTGGGCCAGGTCGGCCTTGTCGCTGAGAAACGGGCGGATCTGCTCGAAGTTCTGCTGTACAGGTGCCATCACCTCGTCCGGCGTGCCGGCCGGGTGCGCCTCGGGAACCTTGGGCGCGTTCAAGTGGAACTGCGCAATCTGGCTGGCCATTTCGTCGATGTGGCTGCTGGTCAGCTCGCCATTGGCCTGCAAGGTGCTCAGCAGTTGGCTTTGCGGGAACTGGCGCATTTTCAGCACATATTCGATGGCCGGACCTTCGCCGCCCAGTTGCGGGGCTTCAACGCTGCCGGTGATCGGTAACACTTCAAGATACAAATCTTGTGTCAGGCGCTGGTTGAGGCGCAGTTCCTCGTTGCAGAAGTGGGAGCGGGCGTCCAACTGGGTAAAGTCGAGGAAGCCGAAGTTCACCGGTTTCTTGATCTTGTAGGCGTAGGGGCCAGTGAGCAGAACCCAGGAAATATGGGTTTCGATGACTTGAAACGCTTCGACCGGATGAGGAAACAGGGCCGGGTTTTGCAGGGCGGCAATCAGGGGCTGGCTCACGGGCGATCCTTCGGAGTCTGGGAAAATAATGGAGCGCATTATGGCCGCTCAAGTCGGTCATGCAAACCGCCGTCCGGTTCATGTTGATCATCAATAAAATGCGTATAATCCGCCGCCATGACTCGTACCCGATCTCCCCGTTCCCGTAAAAAACCTCCTCCCCGCAGCCTGCGCCCCTGGCTGGGCTGGGCGATCAAGCTCGGCCTGGTTGGCCTGGTGGCACTCGCAGGCGTCGCGGTGTACCTCGATGCCGTGGTCCAGGAGAAGTTCTCTGGCAAGCGTTGGACCATCCCGGCGAAGGTCTACGCTCGCCCGCTGGAGCTGTTTACCGGCCAGAAGCTGAGCAAGGAAGACTTTCTCACCGAACTCGATGCGCTGGGCTACCGGCGCGAAGCCGTGGCCAACGGTCCGGGGGCGGCGGCGGTCAGCGGCAATACCGTGGACTTGAACACCCGGGGCTTCCAGTTCTATGAAGGCCTGGAAAAGGCCCAGCCGGTGCGTGTGCGTTTCTCCGGGGATTACGTGGCCGAGCTTTCCGCACTCAACGGCGGCAAGCTGCCGGTGGTGCGCCTTGAGCCATTGCTGATCGGCGGGATTTACCCGAAGAACCTTGAAGATCGCATCCTGATCAAGATTGATCAGGTCCCGCCGTATCTGTTGGAAACCCTGGTCGCGGTTGAAGACCGGGATTTCTACAGCCACTGGGGCGTATCGCCCAAGTCCATCGCCCGCGCCATCTGGGTCAACACCTCGGGTGGCCGCATGACCCAGGGTGGCAGTACGCTGACGCAACAATTGGTCAAGAATTTCTACCTGACCAGTGAGCGCAGCCTGACCCGTAAACTCACTGAAGCCATGATGGCGATGTTGCTGGAGCTGCATTACAGCAAGCAGGAGATCCTGGAGGCCTACCTCAACGAGGTGTTCGTCGGCCAGGATGGCCAGCGCGCCGTGCATGGTTTCGGCCTGGCCAGTCAGTTCTTCTTCGGCCAGCCATTGTCCGAGCTCAAGCTGCATCAGGTGGCGTTGCTGGTGGGCATGGTCAAGGGGCCGTCCTATTACAACCCGCGCCGCAACCCGGAGCGGGCTCTGGAGCGTCGTAACCTGGTCCTCGACGTGCTGGAACAGCAGGGCGTGGCCACCGCAGAACAGGTCGCCGCCGCGAAGAAGATGCCCCTGGGTGTCACTACCCGTGGCAAGTTGGCCGACAGTTCATTCCCCGGCTTTATCGACCTGGTCAAGCGCCAGTTGCGCGAAGACTATCGCGACGAGGACTTGACCGAAGAAGGCCTGCGGATCTTCACCAGTTTCGACCCGATCCTGCAGATGAAGGCCGAAGCTTCGGTCAGCGATACCTTCAAGCGCCTGGCCGGGCGCAAGGGTTCGGATGAGGTTGAGGCGGCCATGGTGGTGACCAATCCGGAAACCGGTGAAGTCCAGGCCATGATCGGCAGCCGCCAGGCCAGTTTTGCCGGCTTCAACCGTGCCCTGGATGCCGTGCGACCGATTGGCTCGCTGATCAAGCCGGCGGTGTACCTCACGGCGCTGGAAAAACCGAGCAAGTACACCCTGACCAGTTGGTTGTCCGACGAAGCGTTTTCGGTCAAGGGCGCCGATGGCCAGGTGTGGAAGCCGCAGAACTATGACCGTCGCTCCCACGGTACGGTGTTCCTGTACCAGGGCCTGGCACATTCCTACAACCTGTCCACGGCGCGGCTGGGCCTGGAGCTGGGGGTGCCGAACGTCCTCAAGACCCTGGCGCGCCTGGGCGTGAGTCGCGAGTTCCCGGCGTTCCCTTCGATGTTGCTGGGGGCGGGGGGCTTGAGCCCGATGGAAGTGGCGACCATGTACCAGACCCTGGCCAACGGTGGTTTCAATACACCGATGCGCGGGATCCGCAGTGTGCTCACGGCGGAAGGCGAGCCGCTCAAGCGCTACCCGTTCCAGATCGAGCAGCGCTTTGATCCGGCCTCCATCTACCTGATCCAGAACGCCATGCAGCGGGTCATGCGCGAAGGGACCGGGCGCTCGGTGTACAGCTCACTGCCGGGCAACCTGACGCTGGCCGGCAAGACCGGCACCAGTAACGATTCCCGGGACAGTTGGTTCGCCGGTTTCAGCCAGGACCTGCTCGCGGTGGTGTGGCTGGGGCGCGATGACAATGGCAAGACACCCTTCACGGGGGCGACCGGCGCCTTGCAGGTCTGGACCAGTTTTATGCGCAAGGCCGACCCGCTGCCACTGAACATGCCGCAACCCGACAACATCGTGCAGGCCTGGATCGACCCCCATACCGGGCAGGGCTCCGATGCCAACTGTCCGGGCGCGGTGCAGATGCCGTATATTCGCGGCAGTGAACCGCCAGCCGGCGCTCCATGTGGCACAGGTGTGCCCACGGATGCCGATTCGGTGATGGATTGGGTCAAGGGCTGGATGAATTAAGCAAAGAGGATTTCAAGTGAACAAGTGGTTGATTCCGGCTATTACAACGTTAGCTTTGCTCAGTGGTTGCTCCAGCGTGCAGCGCGGGTCCATCCCGGTGGTGGATTCCGGCACGGCCGTGTCCAACAATGACCGGATCTCGGCCAACGGCGGCTTCCGCCAGACCGTGACCACGCGTCCAAACCCTGCCACAACCCAGGCTGTACCCCAGGATTCCGGAGTGGTGGTAATGGTTCCGGGGGGCGGCGCTACTACGTCTGCGCCGATCAGCTCGGCGCCATGGACACCGGGCCCGATCACACCTGGGCCGTCGAACTCCGCGCCGATTGATACCGCGCCGATCAACCAGGGCACCTACAACATGCCCTCGACCCCGAGCGGGATTCCTTCGGCCAACGCCGGCGGCCTGTCCGCCGACGAGCAGTTGGACGGTCCGGTCCTGGCCTTGCTCACCACTGCGCAGCAACAGCAGGCCGGTGGCGACTTGAACGGTGCATCCTCCAGCCTCGAGCGCGCCCAGCGTGTTGCGCCACGTGAACCGCAGGTGCTCTACCGCCTGGCGCAAGTGCGCATGGCCCAGGGGGATGCGCCACAAGCCGAACAGTTCGCCCGTCGTGGCCTGACCATGGCTAACGGTCGTCCTGACCTGCAGGCCAGTCTGTGGGCCCTGATTGGCGACGCGCGCGCTGCGCAAGGTGATGCTGCCGGTGCTGCCCAGGCTCGGCAGAAGGCCAAGGTCAGTCTCTGATGGATCCTCGTTTTCCGGCAATTGCCGAGCAGTTATTGCTGATTGAGCGCGAATTGCGCCTGGCGGGCTGGTGGGATGAAGTGTCCCCCAGTGCCGAGGCGCTGAGCAGCGTCGAGCCGTTTTCGGTTGATACCCTGGATTTTCATCAGTGGTTGCAGTGGATCTTCCTGGGTCGCATGAAACAGATCCTCGAGCAGGACCTGCCGTTGCCCAATGCCTCGGGCATTCTGGAGATGGCCGAGATGGTCTACGCCGATCGTCTTCAAGAGAGCCTCGGCCTACGGTCGGCGCTGAAAAAGTTCGACCAACTGATCGTCGGCGCTCGTTAATTGCCTGACTGCCGGGTTTTCCGGCAGTCTTGCGCACATTTCTACCGCTTGACGACATTCAGGCGAGTTTTATCCCTCCTCAAAGCCCTTTCTTCTACGTTCACATGCGCTTAGTTGGAAAAAAGCGCAATTATTGCTTGACTTGAAGGGGCTGAAACAGAAGAATCCAAAGTCCGCTGTATCGGGACTGCCAGAAGCAGGCCCGCTCAGCAGATCATGAGGCGCACATCCGCGCCGACCTGTTACACCCGCAACGCGTTACCTCGCGCTGGGTGGGAAAAGCCCGCAACACTTGGGACGATCCCAATACTTGCTCAGTCAGTGCTGACGTAGTCGGCGACCACCGTCGCTCATGCTCTGTTGAGAAGTAAACCTATTAAGACCCGTCGGTTTTCAACGGACGGTATTCTGGCGTTTTAGAGGTGAACAACGTGGAGCTTTTATCTGGCGGTGAGATGCTCGTCCGCTTTTTGCGTGACGAAGGCGTCGACTATATCTACGGGTACCCAGGTGGTGCTCTGCTGCATGTCTACGACGCACTGTTCAAGGAACCGGCTGTCAACCACATCCTGGTTCGCCATGAGCAGGCCGCGACCCATATGGCTGACGGTTATGCCCGTGCCACCGGCAAAGCCGGCGTGGTACTGGTAACGTCCGGCCCAGGCGCAACCAATGCCATTACTGGCATCGCGACTGCGTATATGGACTCTATTCCGATGGTGATCATTTCCGGCCAGGTGGCGAGCACCATGGTGGGCACTGATGCATTCCAGGAAACCGACATGATCGGTATTTCCCGGCCGATCGTGAAACACAGTTTCATGATCAAGCACGCCTCGGAAATCCCGGAAATCATGAAAAAGGCCTTCTACCTCGCGCAATCCGGTCGCCCGGGTCCTGTGGTGGTCGATATCCCGAAAGACATGACCAACCCGGCGGAAAAATTCGAATACGTTTTCCCGAAGAAAGCCAAGCTGCGTTCCTACAGCCCGGCCGTTCGTGGGCACTCGGGGCAAATCCGCAAGGCGGCAGAAATGCTCCTGGCGGCCAAGCGTCCAGTGCTGTACTCGGGTGGCGGCGTGATCCTGGGCGGTGGTTCCGCACCTTTGACCGAACTGGCCAAGATGCTCAACCTGCCGGTGACCAACACCTTGATGGGCCTCGGTGCCTTCCCGGGTTCGGATCGTCAGTTCGTCGGCATGCTCGGCATGCACGGCAGCTACACGGCCAACCTGACCATGCACCATGCCGATGTGATCCTGGCCGTGGGTGCACGGTTCGATGACCGGGTGATCAACGGCGCGAGCAAGTTCTGCCCGAATGCCAAGATCATCCACATCGACATCGACCCGGCGTCCATCTCCAAGACCATCAAGGCCGACGTGCCGATTGTTGGTCCTGTGGAGAGCGTATTGACCGAAATGGTCGCCGCGCTCAAGGACATTGGCGAAACTCCGAACAAGGAGTCGGTCGCCAGCTGGTGGAAGCAGATCGACGAATGGCGCGGTGATCGCGGCCTGTTCCCTTACGACAAGGGCGACGGCAGCATCATCAAGCCACAGACCGTGATCGAAACCCTGTGTGAAGTGACCAAGGGCGACGCCTTTGTGACCTCGGACGTGGGCCAGCACCAGATGTTTGCCGCGCAGTACTACAAGTTCGACAAGCCTAACCGCTGGATCAACTCCGGTGGCCTGGGCACGATGGGCTTCGGTTTTCCGGCTGCCATGGGTGTGAAGTTGAGCTTCCCGGACACTGACGTGGCCTGCGTCACCGGTGAAGGCAGCATCCAGATGAACATCCAGGAGCTGTCGACCTGCCTGCAATATGGTTTGCCGGTGAAGATCGTCTGCCTGAACAACGGTGTGTTGGGCATGGTTCGCCAATGGCAGGACATGAGCTACAACAGTCGCCACTCCCATTCCTACATGGAATCGCTGCCAGATTTCGTCAAGTTGGTTGAAGCCTATGGCCATGTCGGCATGCGCATCACCGATTTGAAGGATCTCAAGCCGAAGATGGAAGAGGCGTTCGCCATGAAGGATCGTCTGGTGTTTATCGACATCCAGGTCGACACCAGCGAGCACGTCTACCCGATGCAGATCAAAGACGGCTCTATGCGCGACATGTGGCTGAACAAGACGGAGCGGACCTAATCATGCGGCACATTATCTCCCTGCTTCTGGAGAACGAACCGGGCGCTCTGTCTCGTGTGGTCGGCCTGTTTTCGCAGCGCAACTACAACATCGAAAGCCTGACGGTGGCCCCGACCGAAGACCCGACCCTGTCGCGCCTGACGTTGACCACTGTAGGCCATGATGAAGTGATCGAGCAGATCACCAAGAACCTCAACAAGCTGATCGAAGTGGTCAAGCTGGTCGATTTGTCGGAAAGTGCCCACATCGAGCGCGAGCTGATGCTGGTTAAGGTCAAGGCCACGGGCGCCCAGCGTGCCGAGATCAAGCGGACTACCGATATTTATCGTGGGCAGATCGTCGATGTGAGCGCCAGCGTTTATACCGTTCAACTGACCGGTACCAGCGACAAGCTGGACAGCTTCATCCAGTCGATCGGGACGGCCTCGATTCTGGAAACCGTACGCAGTGGCGTCACCGGGATTGCCCGTGGCGACAAAGTACTCAGCATCTAACCCAAATTAGCGAATGGCCTTACGGCCTGGATATATAGAGGAACCTCATGAAAGTTTATTACGATAAAGATTGTGACCTGTCGATCATCCAGGGCAAGAAAGTCGCCATCATCGGTTACGGCTCCCAGGGCCACGCCCAGGCGTGCAACCTGAAAGACTCCGGCGTCGACGTCACTGTCGGCCTGCGTAAAGGCTCGGCTACCGTTGCCAAGGCTGAAGCCCACGGCCTGAAAGTCACTGACGTGGCTTCTGCTGTTGCGGCTGCCGACCTGGTCATGATCCTGACCCCGGACGAGTTCCAGTCCTCGCTGTACAAGAACGAAATCGAGCCGAACATCAAGAAAGGCGCCACCCTGGCCTTCTCCCACGGCTTCGCGATCCACTACAACCAGGTCGTGCCGCGTGCTGACCTCGACGTGATCATGATCGCGCCGAAAGCACCGGGCCACACCGTGCGTTCCGAGTTCGTCAAAGGCGGTGGTATCCCTGACCTGATCGCGATCTACCAGGACGCTTCGGGCAACGCCAAGAACGTTGCACTGTCCTACGCTGCTGGCGTCGGTGGCGGTCGTACCGGCATCATCGAAACCACCTTCAAGGACGAGACCGAAACCGACCTGTTCGGCGAGCAAGCCGTTCTGTGTGGCGGTACCGTTGAGCTGGTAAAAGCCGGTTTCGAAACCCTGGTTGAAGCTGGCTACGCGCCAGAAATGGCCTACTTCGAGTGCCTGCACGAACTGAAGCTGATCGTTGACCTCATGTACGAAGGCGGTATCGCCAACATGAACTACTCGATCTCCAACAACGCTGAGTACGGCGAGTACGTGACAGGTCCGGAAGTGATCAACGCCGAATCCCGTCAGGCCATGCGCAACGCCCTGAAACGTATTCAGGACGGCGAGTACGCCAAAATGTTCATCAGCGAAGGTGCAACCGGCTACCCTTCGATGACCGCCAAGCGTCGTAACAACGCTGCTCACGGTATCGAAGTCATCGGCGAGCAACTGCGCTCCATGATGCCGTGGATCGGTGCCAACAAGATCGTCGACAAAGCCAAAAACTAAGTCGGATGCATCAAGGGAAAACGCGGCCTAGGCCGCGTTTTTTCGTTTGCGGGCCGGTTCTGGTATAAAGCTGCATCGTTTGCGGGCGAACACTCGCCGCAAGTGTCTGTCGAATTTTTTCACACCGTTGCAAGGTAAAGTCCATGAGCGAACGTCCCGAAGAGCCAAACCAGGCCTCTGACGCCGAAAGCCTGCTACCGATCGATGAGCATGTCGAAGAAGGGCATGACGCGGAAGGCCGCAAGGTCCGGCATCGTGGCATCTATCTTCTGCCCAACCTGTTCACCACGGCGAACCTGTTTGCCGGTTTCTACTCCATCATCAATTCCATGAGTGCCCAGAGTGCGCTGGCGGCAGGTGATGCGGCGAGTGCCAGCAAATACTTCGGTTTTGCTGCCATCGCGATCTTTGTGGCCATGGTCCTTGACGGCCTGGATGGCCGCGTAGCGCGCATGACCAATACGCAAAGTGCCTTCGGTGCCGAATACGACTCGCTGTCGGACATGGTTGCCTTTGGTGTCGCACCTGCGCTGTTGGCGTTTGCCTGGGCCCTGGGTGATATGGGCAAGGTCGGCTGGATGGTTGCCTTCATCTACGTGGCTGGTGCTGCACTGCGCCTGGCGCGTTTCAATACCCAGGTGGGGACTGCCGACAAGCGTTACTTCATTGGCCTTGCCAGTCCTGCTGCGGCAGGTGTGGTGGCGGGTATTGTCTGGGCGTTCAGTGACTACGGTATCCAGGGGTCGAAGATGTCGTTCCTGGTGGCCTTGATGGTTGCGGCGGCCGGCATGCTGATGGTCAGCAATATCAAGTACAACAGCTTCAAGGAGTTCGACCTGAAGGGGCGGGTGCCTTTCGTGGCGATTCTGGTGGTGGTGCTGGTTTTCGCAGTGGTCTTCAGCGATCCGCCGCGGATTCTGTTGCTGGCGTTCCTGGTGTATGCGGCTTCGGGTCCGGTTCAGTACCTGTTGCATCTGCGCCGGGACAAAACATTGCCTTAATGTAATTTCCCCCATACTCCGCAGTCTATTGGTGCATCAGTTCTCCAATGCTGCGGAGTTGCCATGTTAATCAAGTTGCCTAAAGCGTCCGATTGTCACGAATCGGATGTCACCCCGGAATCCCTCTATTTCTCCCGCCGCAGTTTGCTCGGTGGTGCGCTTGCCGGTATTGCTGCCAGCAGCCTGCCGCGTTGGGCGAGTGCAGCTGATACCGCGCGTTATGCCGATGTCGAGCCGGGCAAGGCTCCCGGCTGGTTTGCCGAGAAGCTGCCAGGCACCCAATGGCAGGCGGTGACGGTCAAAGACGAAGCCATCACCCCGTTCAAAGATGCGACCCACTACAACAACTTCTATGAGTTCGGTACCGACAAGGGCGACCCTGCGGCGAATGCTGGTTCCCTCAAGACGGAGCCGTGGAGCGTCGTGATTGATGGTGAGGTCGCCAAGCCTGGGCGTTATGCCTTGGAGGACTTCATGAAACCGTATCAGCTGGAGGAGCGGATCTACCGTCTACGCTGTGTCGAGGCGTGGTCGATGGTCATTCCCTGGATCGGCTTCCCCATATCGGCCTTGCTTAAACAGGTCGAACCCACTTCCAAGGCCAAGTACATCCGCTTTGAAACTCTGCAGGATCCCAAGAGCATGCCGGGCCAGCGTTCGAGTTTCGGCCTGATCGACTGGCCTTATATAGAAGGGTTGCGTCTGGATGAAGCGATGAACCCTTTGGCAATCCTTGCAGTGGGCATGTATGGCCGTGAACTGCCCAACCAGAATGGCGCGCCGCTGCGGCTGGTGGTGCCGTGGAAGTACGGTTTCAAGAGTGTGAAGTCCATCGTGCGGATCAGTCTGGTGAGTGAGCAGCCGAAAACCACCTGGCAGAGCATTGCGGCGGATGAGTATGGGTTTTATGCAAATGTGAACCCCACGGTCGATCATCCTCGCTGGACTCAGGCGCGGGAGCGCCGTCTGCCTAGCGGCTTGTTCAGCCCGAATGTGCGCGAGACGCAGATGTTCAATGGCTACTCGGATGAGGTCGCTTCTCTTTATACGGGTCTTGATCTGCGGAAGAACTACTGATGCGCTACCCCCTCTGGCGCCTTGGCGTCTTTATAGCTGCGGCAGTGTGGCCGTTGTACTGGTTGTATGAGGCCTGGAGTCTTACCTTGGGGCCTGATCCCGGCAAAGTGCTGGTTGATCGGCTGGGGCTGGGAACGCTGATCTTGCTGCTGGTCACGCTTGCGATGACGCCTCTGCAAAAATTGAGCGGTTGGGCGGGGTGGATCGCTGTGCGCCGGCAGTTGGGGTTGTGGTGTTTTGCTTATGTGGTGCTGCACCTTGCGGCTTATTGTGTATTTATCCTTGGGTTGGATTGGTCGCAGTTGGGCGTCGAGCTGCGCAAACGCCCCTACATTATTGTGGGAGCGTTGGCGTTCCTGTGCTTGCTGGCGTTGGCGGTGACATCCAATCGCTATAGCCAGCGTCGATTGGGTGCCCGTTGGAAGAAGTTGCATCGCCTGGTGTATGTGATTCTGGGGCTTGGTTTGTTGCATATGCTGTGGATCGTGCGTGCCGACCTGAAGGAGTGGGCTATCTATGCTTCTATAGGGGCGCTGCTTTTGGTCCTGCGGATTCCACCGGTTATGCGCCGAATTCCCCGCCTTATTGCTAAAAAAGCACCTTCTGCAACAAAAGCGTAATTAACGCTTGACGGCAGATTCTGGAAGTCTATAATTCGCCCCACTTCCGGCGCAGTCGAAACGGAAAACTCCTTGGTAAACAAAGAGTTACGCAGAATTCGACAGCGAGTTGCTTCAGTTCATCGAAGCCCAGA
>NZ_JAARMB010000013.1:0-184146 GCF_012985615.1 Pseudomonas sp. WS 5412 | reverse complement strand
CTTTGAGGTCCATAGGTTTCAGCTCTTCCCAGGGCATGGTCAGATCCTCACAAAATCGACCCTGCCAGTTAATAACTGTTACCTATGTGCGTGAACTGATTTGTAACCCATGTGGGTGAGTCATACCGGCAAGAGCCCTTTGCTTACTTTGGGGCTTTTCCAAAGTGAGCCGCCGTCAGGGCGGAACCCTAAGTGGCCATGACCGCAGCAACGGATATGTACACAAACCTAAGAATCACTAAAGAGATGTGTAGATACCTATGCCCCGATGGCGGTATATCAGTCACCGCCTGTATTGCCTGCCCCCCCTGCTATCGCGGGCAAGCCCGCTCCCACACAAGCTCATCCCACAGTCAGCGGGGGGCTGGGTTCAGGGCTTTTTCCAGACGTTTGGCCCGGGCGCTGGCGGCGAGGTCCAGCACGGCTTGGTCGCGCTGCCACATCGCGGCCCACGGTCCCGCCCCCATCGCCTGATTGACCTGCGCCTTCAGCGCCTCAAACTGCACAAACAATCCCCCCAACAACACATGCCCCGCCGCCGACGCGCTGGGTTGGCGAACAACCTCGGCGCAGCCGGCCAGCAATGCCAATAACTGCAAACGCAGGGCCTGGGGCCAGTCGCACTCCTGGCCGATGCCATGCAGCCAGGCGGTCATCGCGCTGAGTACATAGGTGTCCTCCAGGGTGCGGAAGGGTTTGACGTAATCGTCCCAGCCATCCCCCGGCAAGCGCTCGCAGGCGGCGTGGTCGAGGTAGACGCGACCATGGCTGATATCGGGCATCAAGGGGATCGCCGGCAAGGGCTCCACACGCACGCCGGGCTCGCCGGCCAGCACCACGGCCAGGGTCAGGCGCGGCTTTTCGCCGGGGGCCTCGCAGCGGGCGGCGATCAACAGCCAGTCGGCGGCATCGCCGGCGGTGACGAAGTCCTTGCGTCCGCTCAGGCGCAGGTCGTCCAGGCGCGTTTGCATATCCAACGGGCGCAGGCTGCGCTGTTCGGTCGCACACAGGGCGCCCAGGCTGTGGGGCGCGCTGGGCCATAACGCGCGCAACGCTGCTTGATAACCCACCAGGAACGCCAGGCCGGGCGTGGCCATCAGGCGGGCGCCCTGGGTTGCCAACTCAAAGGGTGTGAGCGGCCCCAGGCGTTGCAATAAAACGCTGTAGCCCTCGGCCAGGTTGGCGTGGACGGGCAGTCGGGCAGGTCGGTCGAGCAACGCGTGCCAGGGCATGAAAGGCTCCTTGGGGGCTGTCATCTAAGCGTCACCGTAGATTCATGGAGATGACACCGGGGGTACATAGCCTGACTTTGCACAACAAAGTCGACTGGCCGCAACCCTGGCCGGCACCTGGAGACTCGCCATGACTCAGATCGCCCGCATCAGTGACACCGGCAATGAACGCCGTCTGCAAGCCGAACGCCTGATCGGCGCCCAGGCTTTGCAGGAAGCTCAGGCCCTGCGTTTCAGCGTTTTCAGCGGCGAGTTCAATGCCAAGCTGAAAGGCGCGGAGCTGGGCCTGGACATGGATGACTATGATGTTCACTGCAGCCACATTGGCGTACGGGACTTGAACACCGGGCGCCTGGTGGCCACCACCCGCCTGCTGGATCACCAGGCGGCCAGCACCCTGGGCCGGTTCTACAGCGAAGAAGAGTTCAGCCTCCACGGCCTTCTGCATTTGCAGGGGCCGATCCTGGAGATCGGCCGTACCTGTGTCGACCCGGCCTACCGTAACGGCGGCACCATCGCGGTGCTGTGGGGCGAGTTGGCCGAGGTGCTCAACCAGGGCGGCTACAGCTACCTGATGGGCTGCGCGAGCATCCCGATGCACGACGGCGGCATCCAGGCCCACGCGATCATGCAGCGCCTGCGCGAACGCTATCTGTGCAACGAACACCTGCGCGCCGAACCGAAAAAACCCCTGCCGAGCCTGGACTTGCCGTCCAACGTCATCGCCGAAATGCCGCCGCTGCTCAAGGCCTATATGCGCCTGGGCGCGAAGATCTGCGGCGAGCCGTGCTGGGACGAGGATTTCCAGGTGGCCGACGTGTTCATCCTGCTCAAACGCGACGAGTTGTGCCCGCGGTATGCCCGCCACTTCAAGGCGGCCATGTGATGGGCCGCCTGCGGGTCTACGGGCGGATCGCCCGCGTGCTGCTGGTGGTGGCCCTGGGCTTGAGCATGGCCGGCGTGTTTGGTGTGTTCGAGCGCCTGGGAATCGCCAACTCCATGGTGCGGCGCCAGCGCTGGTCGCGGTTTTTCATGGCGCGCCTGAGCAATGCCCTGCCCTTTCGCGTGACGGTGCACGGTGAGCTGCCGCAACAGCCGATGCTGTGGGTCAGCAACCATGTGTCCTGGACCGACATCCCGCTGCTGGGGATGGTGGCGCCGCTGTCATTCCTGTCCAAGGCCGAAGTGCGCACCTGGCCAGTGGCCGGTTGGCTGGCCGCGAAGGCCGGCAGCCTGTTTATCCGCCGTGGCTCGGGGGACAGTCAGTTGATTCGCAAACAGATGACTCGTCATCTCGAGCAAAAACACCCGCTGCTGATGTTCCCCGAAGGCACCACCACCGATGGCCGCAGCCTGCGCACCTTCCATGGCCGGCTACTGGCCAGCGCGATTGATGCCGAGGTGGCGCTGCAACCAGTGGCGATCCGTTATTTGCGCGATGGACAGATTGATCCGCTCGCACCGTTTATTGGTGACGATGATTTGCTCTCGCACCTGATGCGTTTGTTTGCCAATGATCAGGGCGACGTTGAGATTCATCTGCTCAAGCCCATTGCCTGCGCCGGCCAGGAACGTGCGGCGCTGGCGTATCAGGCGCAGCAGGCGGTGCAGAAGGCCTTGTTCGGGCCGGTGCCACAAAACCAGCCCGTGCCGGTTCGGCCGGCGTATGCGGCCTGAAGCAAACGCAGTACCCAATGTGGGGGCTTGCTCCCACATTCAGGTTTGTATTACCAAGTGGCTATTCGAGAACGCCTGCAACTGGGGATAGAACACCCGGAAATCCTCGCTCAACGGCTCATACAGCACCCGCAACTCCTGCATCGCCTGGTCCAGTTCCTGGGGTTGGCTCAGGCGCCGGGAAATCCCCCGCAGCACATGCTCCATCACCGCAAACTCGCGGTAGGAGCCCAGCCAGTCATCCGTCGCCATAGACGGTGCAATCTGCGCCAGGCGCCCCGGCAATTGCGGTTCGGCCGCCAGCACCTGGTACACCTGGGAGGTAAAGCGCTCCAGTGGCTGATCGGCATACAACGCCCAATCCCGCGCCAGGCAATGGTCGAAGAACACGTCGAGGACGATCCCCGCATAACGACGCCGAGTCAGGGTAAACCGTGACAACGCCTGCCCGACCAATGGGTGGCTGTCGGTGAAACGGTCGATGGAGCGATGCAGCTGGATCGCCGCCTCGATTTGCGGGCTGTACTGGCCCTGCAGGCGGCCTTTGACGAAATCGCCATAGAGGCTGCCCAGCAGTTGTGCAGGAAGTTGGCCGCCGAGGTGCAGATGTGCGAGATAATTCATGGCGCGCAGTTTAGCACTGCTGCCAACGTATCGTTATAACCCGATATACCGATTTATTAAGTAACAAGATCAAAATCGTATTGGTATATCGGGATATAGCGATTTAAAGTTCGCCTCATCGCGATATAACGTTTTACCCACACCGAGCCCTGCCATGTCCATTGACCTCGACGAAATAATAAAAGCCCTGGCACACCCAGTACGGCGAGACATTCTCAACTGGCTGAAAGACCCGAAAGTGCAGTTCCCCGAACAAGTCCACAACCACGAGTACGGCATCTGCGCCGGGCAGATCGACCAACGCTGCGGCCTGTCGCAGTCCACCGTGTCGGCGCACCTGGCAACCCTGCAACGGGCAGGCCTGATCAGTAGCCAGAAAGCCGGGCAGTGGCACTTTTTCCGCCGCAATGAAGACGTCATCCAGGCGTTTATCCAAGCCATCACCGAAGAACTCAGCCCATCGCTGTAAAGGATCCCGCATGCCTCTCTCGCTCCTCATACTGGCCTTAAGCGCCTTCGCCATCGGCACCACCGAATTCGTCATCATGGGCCTGTTGCCCGATGTGGCGGCCGACCTTGGTGTGTCGATTCCTGGCGCCGGCTGGCTGGTGACTGGCTACGCCCTGGGCGTGGCCATTGGTGCACCCTTCATGGCACTGGCCACCGCCAAACTGCCGCGCAAGGCTGCCCTGGTAGCGTTGATGGGCATTTTCATCGTCGGCAATCTGCTTTGCGCCCTGGCCAGTGACTACAACGTGTTGATGTTTGCCCGGGTAGTAACCGCGTTATGCCACGGTGCCTTCTTTGGGATCGGCTCGGTGGTGGCCGCCAACCTGGTGCCAGCCAACAAACGCGCATCAGCCGTGGCCCTGATGTTCACCGGCCTGACCTTGGCCAACGTGCTCGGAGTGCCCCTGGGCACCGCGCTGGGCCAGGAAGCCGGCTGGCGCTCGACCTTCTGGGCGGTGACGGTGATTGGTGTGATCGCGCTGATCGGCCTGATCCGCTTCCTGCCGGCCAAGCGTGATGAAGAGAAACTCGATATGCGCGCCGAACTGGCGGCCCTCAAGGGTGCCGGGATCTGGTTGTCGCTGAGCATGACCGCGCTGTTTGCCGCGTCGATGTTCACCCTCTTCACCTACGTCGCGCCGCTGCTCGGTGATGTCACCGGCGTCTCGCCCAAAGGCGTGACCTGGACCCTGCTGCTGATCGGCCTGGGCCTGACCGTGGGCAATATCATCGGCGGCAAACTGGCGGACAAACGCCTGGCGGCGACCCTGATTGGCGTGTTTATCAGCATGGCCGTGGTGTCCACCGCATTGACCTGGACCAGCGTCGCCATCATCCCCACCGAAATCACCCTGTTCCTCTGGGCCACCGCGTCGTTTGCCGCCGTACCGGCACTGCAGATCAACGTGGTGACCTTCGGCAAGGCCGCGCCCAACCTGGTGTCGACCCTCAATATCGGCGCTTTCAATATCGGCAACGCCCTGGGCGCCTGGGTCGGCGGCAGTGTGATTGCCCACGGTTTCGGCCTGACCAGCGTGCCGCTGGCGGCTGCGGCCCTGGCGATCCTGGCGCTGGTGGTCACGCTGATCACCTTCCGCCAGAGCGCCGATGCTGACCTGGCCCCTGCTACCCATTAATCACTTAGAACAGACGAGTATTTGCGATGACGACTATTTTCGATCCGATCAAACTGGGTGATGTGCAGCTGTCGAACCGCATCATCATGGCACCGCTGACCCGCTGCCGTGCCGACGCCGGTCGCGTGCCCAATGCGCTGATGGCTGAATACTACGTGCAGCGGGCGTCTGCCGGCCTGATCCTCAGCGAAGCCACTTCGGTGACGCCGATGGGCGTGGGCTACCCGAACACCCCAGGCATCTGGTCCAACGACCAGGTGCGCGGCTGGACCAACATCACCAAGGCCGTGCACGGCGCCGGCGGCAAGATCTTCCTGCAACTGTGGCACGTGGGGCGGATCTCCCACCCGTCGTACCTGAACGGCGAGAGCCCGGTAGCCCCGAGCGCCATCCAGCCCGCCGGCCACGTCAGCCTGGTGCGCCCGCTGGCCGACTACCCAACCCCACGAGCCCTGGAAACCGCAGAAATCGCCGATATCGTCGATGCCTATCGCGTGGGTGCCGAGAACGCCAAGGCTGCCGGTTTTGACGGGGTGGAAGTGCACGGCGCCAATGGCTACCTGCTCGACCAGTTCCTGCAAAGCAGCACCAACCAGCGCACCGACGAATACGGCGGTTCCCTGGAAAACCGCGCGCGACTGTTGCTGGAAGTGACTGACGCGGTGATCGAAGTCTGGGGCGCCGGCCGCGTGGGGATGCATCTGTCGCCACGGGCCGACCTGCATGACATGGGCGATGCCAACCTGGCAGAAACCTTCACCTACGTCGCCCGTGAACTGGGCAAGCGTGGCATCGCCTTTATCTGCGCCCGCGAGAAAGAAGCCGGCGACAGCCTGGGCCCGCAATTGAAAGCCGCGTTCGGCGGTCCGTACATTGCCAACGAACGCTTCACCAAGGACAGCGCCAATGCCTGGCTGGCCTCGGGCAAGGCCGATGCGGTGGCGTTTGGCGTGCCGTTTATCGCCAACCCGGACCTGCCGGCCCGTCTCAAGGCCGATGCATCATTAAACGAAGCGAACCCACAAACCTTCTACAGCCCAGGCCCGGTCGGCTATATCGACTACCCGACCCTGGCGCTCTGACCCGCAACAATGCAAAAGCCCCGGCTCGCAAGAGCCGGGGCTTTTTATTGGATCTTGAAAACACCGCGCCCGCTCCCACAGGTTCGGTAACAATCCTTCACAGCAATGAAACAATATCGCTACAAAATACTTAGCCGGCTACCTTTCAACCTGGGGCCAGCGCGTATATAACGTCACCCCACAAATAAGTCGGAAGGACGATTGATCATCCTTAGGCTTTACTGTTGACACCAACGAACGCAATTACGCATTTTGTATCAATTGTGCAGGCTGGGACTCAAGCGCAGCATGTCCAGCCCGATATCCACCAGGCGCTCGGCCTGCTGATACAGCTCAAAGCTGTCTGGCACCAGTAGCCACTGGCCAATAAGCCCGTTGATGTAGGCATGAATGCACACTGCCCCGCGAGCGGTGTCGAGGTTTTCCGGAAGTTGCCCGCGGTGGACTGCATTGCGCAGTGTCAGGCCAATGCGCAGGTTGCACTCAAGGCTGTGGGTCTGGCGCTGACGGCGCATGTCACACATTTCATCGGTAAATTCGCACTTATGGAACAAGATCTCATTAATGCGCCGGGTTTTCGGGTCCAGGGCCACCTGATGAAAAAGATGGATCAGCAGCTTGCGCATGCAGCCCAGCGGATCTACCTCATCCTCGCTTTCACTGGCCCTGGCCAATTCGTCCAGGGGCTCGTGCAGCGTGTCCAGCAGCGCCTGCAGCAGGTCCGACTTGTTGCTGAAGTGCCAATAGATCGCGCCTCGCGTCACGCCCGCCCGCGCCGCGATATCCGCCAGCGTAGTACGCGCAACGCCACGCTCATAAAAGGCTTGCTCGGCAGCTTCAAGAATCTGGCTGCGCGTTTCCTGAGCTTCCTCTTTGGTACGACGAACCATGGCAGTAACACCTCAATCAGGACACGAGCGGTGGTTGATAACCACCTTCTGAATAATTATGGGACGACACCGTCAAGGGCGCCGAACGTAATAGAATCGAGGCTTTCAGCGCTGCCTTGCAAGGAATCCGCGAAGCCTGTCAAGAGTTTACAAACAACCATGAACGTAAGTATATTGCCTAGCAAGCTACTTATCTACTCACTGCCTGTTTTTTACCCTTCCACACTTCTTGTGCGCATCGAGCGCGCCTGACCCGAGGATCTTCATGCAACTTAAGCCAGCTGTTACCGCTCTGGTCACTGCCGTCGCCCTGGCATCGCTGCTCAGCGGATGTAAAAAGGAAGAAGCGGCTCCGCCCGCTCAAACCCCTCAGGTCGGCGTGGTCACTATTCAACCTCAAGCCTATACCCTGACCTCCGAATTGCCGGGCCGCACCACTGCATTCCGCATCGCGGAAGTCCGCCCGCAGGTCAATGGCATCATTCTCAAGCGTCTGTTCAAGGAAGGCGGCGACGTCAAGGAAGGCCAGCAGCTCTATCAGATCGACCCATCGGTGTATGAGGCGACCCTGAAAAGCGCCCAGGCCAACCTGCAACAGACCAAGTCGATTGCCGACCGCTACAAACAACTGGTCAACGAGCAGGCCGTCAGCCGCCAGGAGTACGACACCGCCGTATCCAACCGCATGACTTCCGAAGCCAACCTGCAGACCGCTCAGATCAACGTGCGCTACACCAAGGTGTTCGCCCCGATCTCCGGGCGTATCGGGCGTTCCTCGGTCACCGAAGGCGCGCTGGTCAGCAATGGCCAGGCCGATGCCATGGCCGTGATCCAGCAACTGGACCCGATCTACGTCGACGTCACGCAATCCTCCGCCGAGATGTTGAAGCTGCGTCGCGACCTGGAAAGCGGCCAACTGCAGAAATCCGGTGAAAACGCGGCCATGGTCAAGCTGACCCTGGAAGACGGCAGCGAGTACGCGCAACAGGGCAAGCTGGAATTCTCTGAAGTGTCGGTCGACCAGACCACCGGTTCGGTAACCCTGCGCGCCGTGTTCCCCAACCCTGATCACACCCTGTTGCCGGGCATGTTCGTCCACGCCCAACTGCAAGCAGGCGTGAACAGCAAGGCGATCCTCGCCCCACAACAAGGCGTGACCCGCGACATCCGGGGCATCCCGACTGCGCTGGTCGTGACCGCCGACAACAAGGTCGAACAGCGCGTGCTGGTGGCCAACCGTACCGCTGGCGCCTACTGGCTGGTGGAAAAGGGCCTGAATGCCGGTGACCGTGTAATCACCGAAGGCTTGCAGTTCATCAAGCCGGGCATCACGGTTGACGCGAAGGAAGCCACCAACGCCAAGCCTGCCGGTACTGCTCCTGCCGCCGCCGCTGGCAAAGGGGAGTAATACATGTCGAAATTTTTTATCGACCGTCCCATTTTCGCCTGGGTAATTGCCCTGGTGATCATGCTGGTCGGGGCACTGTCGATCCTGAAGTTGCCCATCAACCAATACCCGGCCATCGCGCCAACCGCCATTGATATCCAGGTGACCTACCCAGGCGCGTCCGCACAAACCGTGCAGGACACCGTGGTACAGGTGATCGAGCAGCAGCTCAACGGTATCGACAACCTGCGTTATGTGGCCTCGGACAGTAACTCCGACGGCAGCATGACCATCACCGCGACGTTCAACCAGGGTACCAACCCGGACATCGCCCAGGTTCAGGTGCAGAACAAGCTGAACCTGGCGACCCCATTGCTGCCGCAAGAAGTGCAGCAACAAGGGATCCGCGTAACCAAGTCGGTGAAGAACTTCCTGATGGTGATCGGCCTGGTGTCCGAAGACGGCACCATGAGCAAGGATGACCTGTCCAACTACATCGTTTCCAACATCCAGGATCCGATTTCGCGGACGTCTGGCGTGGGTGACTTCCAGGTCTTCGGTTCCCAGTACGCCATGCGTATCTGGCTGGATCCGGCCAAGTTGAACAACTTCCAGATGACCCCGGTGGATGTCAGCAGTGCCATTGCGGCGCAGAACGTCCAGGTGGCCACCGGCCAGTTGGGCGGCCTGCCAGCCCTGCCCGGCACCCAGTTGAACGCCACCATCATCGGCAAGACCCGTCTGCAAAGCGCCGAGCAGTTTGAAAAGATCCTGCTGCGCGTGAACAGCGATGGCTCCCAGGTGCGCCTGGGCGATGTCGCCCGTGTCGAGTTGGGTGGCCAGAACTACAGCATCAGTGCCCAGTTCAACGGCAAGCCGGCTTCCGGCATGGCGATCAAACTGGCCTCGGGCGCCAACGCCCTGGACACCGCCAAGGCCATCCGTGCCACGGTCGCGTCCCTGGAGCCGTTCTTCCCGCCAGGCATGAAAGCCGTGGTTCCGTATGACACCACCCCAGTGGTGACCGAGTCGATTTCCGGAGTAGTCGATACCCTGGTCGAGGCGATCATCCTGGTGTTCCTGGTGATGTACCTGTTCCTGCAAAACTTCCGCGCCACCATCATCACCACCATGACAGTACCGGTGGTATTGCTGGGTACGTTCGGCATCCTCGCGGCCTTCGGCTTCACCATCAACACCTTGACCATGTTCGGCATGATCCTGGCCATCGGCTTGCTGGTGGACGATGCGATCGTGGTAGTGGAAAACGTCGAGCGGGTGATGGCCGAGGAGCATCTGTCGCCTAAAGAGGCAACGGTCAAGTCCATGGACCAGATCCAGGGCGCCCTGGTAGGTATTGCCCTGGTACTCTCGGCGGTACTGCTGCCGATGGCGTTCTTTGGCGGCTCGACGGGGGTCATCTATAAACAGTTCTCCATCACCATTGTGTCGGCGATGGCACTTTCGGTACTGGTTGCACTGATCTTCACCCCGGCACTGTGCGCCACCATGCTCAAGCCGGTCGACCCCGAGAAACACGGCCAACCCAAGCGTGGTTTCTTCGGCTGGTTCAACCGTACCTTCGACCGTGGCGTACTGAGCTACGAGCGCGGCGTGGGCAACATGATCAAGCACAAGGCGCCTTCGTTCCTGGTGTACCTGATCATCTTCGCCGGCATGATCTGGCTGTTCACCCGTATCCCAAGCGCGTTCCTGCCCGAGGAAGACCAGGGCGTGATCTTCGCCCAGGTACAGACGCCGGTTGGTTCTTCGGCCGAACGCACCCAGACCGTTATCGACGACATGCGTGCTTTCCTGTTGAACGACAAGGAAGGCGAGCCCGGTGAAGGCAAGGCCGTGCAATCGGTATTTACCGTAAACGGCTTCAACTTTGCCGGTCGTGGCCAAAGCTCGGGCCTGGCATTCGTCATGCTCAAGCCATGGGACCAGCGCGACGCATCCATGTCGGTGTTCGAAGTGGCCAAGCGTGCCCAGGGCTACTTCTTCCAGACCTTCAAGGACGCCATGGTGTTTGCCATCGTGCCCCCATCGGTACTGGAGTTGGGTAACGCCACCGGTTTCGACGTGTTCCTGCAGGACCAGGGCGGTGTGGGTCACGAAGCGTTGATGAACGCACGTAACCAGTTCCTCGGCATGGCCGCGCAGAGCAAGATCCTGGCCGGCGTACGTCCCAACGGCGTCAACGATGAGCCGCAGTACGAGCTGACCATCGACGACGAGAAAGCCAGTGCCCAGGGCATCAGCCTGTCGAGCATCAACCAGACCCTGGCGATTGCCTTGGGTGGCAGCTACGTCAATGACTTCATCGACCGCGGTCGAGTGAAGAAGGTCTACATCCAGGGTGAGGCCGCTGGCCGGATGACCCCTGAAGACCTGAACAAATGGTTCGTGCGCGCCAACGACGGAAAAATGGTGCCACTATCAGCAATTGCCTCTGGCAACTGGATCTTCGGTTCGCCGAAACTGTCGCGGTACAACGGTGTAGCGGCGATGGAAGTCCTCGGTACCCCGGCGCCTGGCTACAGCACCGGTGATGCGATGGCGGAAGTCGAACGCATCGCCAAGCAATTGCCGGCAGGTGTGGGCTATGCCTGGACCGGTCTGTCCTATGAAGAACGCTTGTCCGGCTCCCAGGCACCTGCGCTATATGCCCTGTCGTTGCTGGTGGTGTTCCTTTGCCTGGCAGCGTTGTACGAAAGCTGGTCGATCCCGATTGCGGTAGTGCTGGTAGTACCGCTGGGCGTGATCGGTGCACTGATGGCCACCAGCCTGCGAGGACTGTCCAACGACGTGTTCTTCCAGGTGGGGTTGTTGGTCACCGTGGGCCTGGCCTCGAAGAACGCCATCCTGATCGTCGAGTTCGCCAAGGAACTGCATGAACAGGGCAAGGGCATCGTCGAGGCGGCCATCGAGGCGTCCCGCATGCGTTTGCGTCCGATCATCATGACGTCCATGGCGTTCATCCTCGGCGTACTGCCGCTGGCGATCTCCTCGGGTGCAGGTTCGGGCAGCCAACACGCAATCGGTACCGGCGTAATTGGCGGTATGATCACCGCCACTGTTCTGGCTATCTTCTGGGTGCCACTGTTCTTCGTGACCGTGTCCGCCATTGGCAGCCGGAAAAAAACTGACAAGTCCGATACACCGAATACTCCTAAAGAGGCTGGCTAATGCGCAAGTCGCTACTCTCCCTGGCAGTCACGGCATTTGTGCTCAGTGGCTGCTCGCTGATCCCTGATTATCAGCAGCCTGAAGCGCCGGTGGCCGCCCAGTTCCCGCAGGGGCCGGCGTACTCGTCGGCCCAGGCACCAAGCCAGGCCGCGGCCGAGCAAGGCTGGAAGCAGTTTTTCCACGACCCTGCCCTGCAGCAACTGATTCAGGTCGCGTTGGTCAACAACCGTGACCTGCGCGTCGCCGCGCTGAACATCGACGCCTTTGCCGCGCAGTACCGCATCCAGCGTGCCGACCTGTTCCCGGCCGTCGGCGCCAATGGCAGCGGCAGCCGCCAGCGCGTTCCGGCACGGGCCTCGCAAACCGGCGAATCGAACATCACCAGCTCCTACTCGGCGACCCTCGGGATCAACGCCTACGAACTGGACCTGTTCGGCCGGGTGCGCAGCCTGAGCGAAGAAGCGTTGCAGAAGTACTTCGCCACTGAAGAAGCACGCCGCAGCACGCAGATCAGCCTGGTGGCCAGCGTGGCCAATGCCTACCTGACCTGGCAGGCCGACAAGGAACTGCTGAAGCTGACCCAGGACACCCTGGCCGCCTACGAGCAGAGCTTCAAGCTCACCTCGCGCAGCAACGAAGTCGGCGTGGCCTCGGCCCTGGACTTGAGCCAGGCGCGGACCTCGGTTGAAAGCGCCCGCGTGCAACTGGCCCGCTACACCCGCCAGGTGGCCCAGGATGAAAACAACCTGACCCTGCTGCTGGGCACCGGTCTGCCGGCGAATCTCGTCACTCAGCCGCTGTCCGACGACCTGTTGAGCGAAGTACCGGCCGGCCTGCCTTCAGACCTGCTGCAACGTCGCCCCGACATCCTCCAGGCCGAGCACAACCTCAAGGCTGCCAACGCCAACATCGGCGCGGCACGGGCTGCGTTCTTCCCGAGCATCAGCCTGACGGCCAATGCCGGGACTTTGAGCCCGGACCTCGGCGGCCTGTTCAAGGGCGGCTCGGGTACCTGGTCGTTCGCACCGCAGATCAACATCCCGATCTTCAACGCCGGTAGCCTGCGCGCAAGCCTGGACTACTCGAAGATCCAGAAAGAGATCAACGTCGCGACCTACGAGAAGTCGATCCAGACCGCGTTCCAGGAAGTCTCCGACGGCCTGGCGGCACGTGCGACCTACAACCAACAGTTGCAGGCCCAGCGTGACTTCGTCTCGGCCAACCAGGACTACTACCGTCTGGCCGAGCGTCGCTACCGCATCGGGGTTGATAGCAACCTGACCTTCCTCGACGCCCAGCGCCAGCTATTCGCTGCCCAGCAAACGCTGATCACCGACCGCCTGGCCCAACTGACCAGCGAAGTGACCTTGTACAAGGCCCTCGGTGGCGGTTGGAACGAACAGACGGCGCAGAATGAGCCGGTGAAAGAAGAAGCGCCGAAGCTCAAGTTGTTCTGATCGGCGTAGCAACACAGGAAGCCCACCTTTTGGTGGGCTTTTTCATGGGCGTACAGTTCCGTTCGATCACCGCCCAGAACCCGCCCTCCCCCAATTGAACCGCCCCGGCAACGCCCCGCACCATGGCCCGCACCTGAAAACCACCAATAACAACAGGTCCCACGCCATGAGCACCTTGCACCCTCGCCGGCTATTGCTGGCTACCGCTGTCGCCAGCCTTGCCCTCCCAGTCGTCGCCGAGGAACACGGCTTTCTGGAAGATGCCAGCGCCAACCTCAACCTGCGCAATTTCTTCTTCAACCGCAATTTCACCAACCCGACCAAGGCCCAGGGCGGCGCGCAGGAGTGGACGCAGAGTTTCATCCTCGACGCCAAGTCCGGTTTCACCCAGGGCACCGTGGGGTTCGGGGTGGATGTGCTGGGCATGTACGCGCAAAAGCTCGATGGCGGCGGCGGCTCCGGTGGCACCCAATTGCTGCCCCTGGATCACGATGGCAAACCGGCCGACAACTTCGGCCGCCTGGGGGTGGCGTTCAAGGCACGGATTTCCCAGACCGAATTGAAAGTCGGCGAGTGGATGCCGGTGCTGCCGATCCTGCGTGCGGACGATGGCCGCTCCCTGCCGCAAACCCTGCGCGGCGGGCAGATCACGTCCAAAGAGATCGCCGGCCTGACCCTGTATGGCGGCCAGTTCCGCGCCAACAGCCCGCGAGACGACAGCAGCATGACGGACATGTCGATGTTCGGTAAAACTGCGTTCACCTCCGATCGCTTCAACTTCCAGGGCGCCGAATATGCGTTCAACGACAAGCGCACCCAGGTCGGCGTGTGGAATGCCCAGCTCAAGGACATCTACCGCCAGCAATACCTCAACCTGACCCACAGCCAGCCCGTGGGCGACTGGACCCTGGGCGCCAACCTCGGCTTCTTCTATGGCCAGGACGACGGCAGCGCCCGTGCCGGCAACCTGGACAACCGGACCTGGTCCGGCCTGTTCTCGGCCAGGTACGGCGGCCACACCTTCTATGTCGGCCTGCAAAAACTCAATGGCAACAGCGCCTGGATGCGGGTCAATGGCACCAGCGGCGGCACCCTGGCCAACGACAGCTTCAATGCCAGCTATGACAACGCCGAAGAACGCTCCTGGCAGCTGCGCCACGACTACAACTTCGCCGCACTCGGCGTACCGGGCCTGACCCTGATGAACCGCTACATCAGCGGCAGCAACGTGCACACCGCCACCGTCAGCGATGGCAAGGAATGGGGGCGGGAAAGCGAAGTGGGCTACACCGTGCAAAGCGGCAGCCTGAAAAGCCTGACCCTGCGCTGGCGCAATTCCAGCATCCGTCGCGACTTCAGCAACAATGAGTTTGATGAGAATCGGTTGATTGTCAGTTATCCCCTTAGCCTGCTGTAGGCTGCCTCGCACTGACTAGGGGTACCAGCACTGGATATCTGCGGTGGCCCCCCCTGGAGCAGGCCGGCGACAAACCTGCGCGAGATACGCCCAACGGCGAACTTCAGGCCGCCGGTCTGCCGACCGCTGCCGCCCCCCCTTCAGTGTCAGTGCTGAAGGGGCCGCTTGCCGCGAGTAGCGCACCGGCCCACCAGCGTTTAGCCTCAATGAAGAGATGGTCGCCCGTTGTAGTTCGTCAGCCAGTTGATCACCCCGGTTATTCTTGCTGTATGGTGCCCGCCTGTTGCGGCCTCTCCTTAGGCGCAATCTGTGTCAGAGCCCGGCCCATACCATGAAATCCTTCGCCATCACCGCCGCCGTGTTCGCTTTGGCACTGAGCCTCAGCGCCTGCATCGGCGCGCCCGTGGCATTGACACCCCAGACCGAACAGCGCCTGCACGCCCAGGCCCCGATCCGTTTCCTGCTGACGTTCGATGACGGCCCCAGCGCCTCGGGCTACGCCAACCCTAGCCGTTTGGTCATCGAGAGCCTGGCCAACAACCCGGTGCAACCGGGAATCAAGGCGATCTTCTTTTTGCAGACCGAGGCCTGGCGCTCTGGCGGCAGCCCGCGCGGGCGCAAGACCATGGAGCGCGAGCACGCCGCCGGCCATATCCTGGCGTTTCACACCGCCACGCGCTGGCATAGCAATCATCGCCTGTTGAACGACGAAGAGCTGACGCAGACCTTGAGCCTGGGCGCCGCGACTATCGCCTCGATCACCGGCGCTGCGCCGAACCTGATACGCCCGCCCTTCTGGAACTACGACAAACGCACCTTCGCCGCCTACCAGCGCCACGGCATGCAGATTTTGCTGACCGACCTGAGCGCCAATGACGGCAAGATCTGGGGCTTCAATGCCAGCCCACGGCGTCGGGCCAACCTGCTGCGGCAGCTGTCGCTGGTGCGCGAACGCATTGCCCTGGGCGAACTGCCGACTGTAGAAGGGGTGATCCCGGTGGTGGTGACCTTTCACGACATCAATCGCTACACCGCACGGCATCTGCAGGAGTACCTGCAGATCCTGATGGACAGCGCCCAGGCCAATGGCCTGAAGACCGCCGCCGAACCGTTCTACACCGACCGCTCGGCACTGGAGCGCGGGGCCCTGGCGCGCACGGTGAAGGATGCCAGCCAAGCCGTGCACTTACCGGGGATGTGGGACTGGGTGTGGGACGCCGCCCCCCAATGATCCAACCCGACCACAGAGCCGTGTTTCGTTAACCGACACCCCAGACGATTTAGCGACGTGTGCAGCGGGCGCGAGCAAATTTCATTACGCCAGGACACAAAGCATCGGCCAGTATGGCGGAACCCTTTTATTCCAATCATCAACCTACAGAGAGCCCCCTATCTCGAATAGAAAGGTTCTCTGATGAACACTATCGCGCCACTGAACCACAGTCTGCCCCTCCCTTCCCTTGAGCCTTCCACACACTCGGCACCCGCCCCCGCCAAGAGGGAGCGCCGTCAAGCGCCCTCCTTGGCGCAGGACACTGGAGAAAGCCCTGCTCCGCCTGCGAGACGCGTTCGCCCATCGCAAGAACAGGAAGCGATACTGGTCGATGACGGTAATCTGATTGCCCGGCATTCAATCCGCACCCGGCAATATGACCTGGATAAACCCACCCTGCTGGACGATAAGCTGACGCTTGAAACAGGTAATACCTCAGACACTATTCATGTCAGTAACCGTACCGACGGACGACTCAATGTAGAGGTCAATGGCAAGTCATACATCTTTGACGCAAGAGACGCGAAGGATGAAGTCCCCACAAAACTCGTGATTAAAAGTAACGGTGGTGACGACAAGATAAAGGTCGATGCCGATGTCATGCTTTACGTAACGATTGAAGCGGGGGATGGCAATGATCACGTAAGGGCGGGAGGTGGTCCAAGCCGCCTGCTGGGAGGCAATGGCAACGACTTTCTCCAGTTGGGCAGCGGTGCAGGCTATGCCGAAGGCAATGAGGGTAGCGACATGATGATAGGCGGCTCCGGTAACGCCATTCTGTACGGCAATAACGGCAACGACTGGATGTATGCGGGGCCTGGGGCAGCCAGCAAAAAAAGCCACATGGACGGCGGCAGCGGCTCAGACACAATGTATGCCGGCAACGGCCACACGATTATGAATGGCGGCCGGGGTGACGATGTGATGCTGGGTCGCGATCGAACCACCTTTTACAGCGGCAAAGGTAACGACACGATCCGCTCCAACAATCGGGACGACCTTATCTACGCAAAACCCAGCGACAGGTTCCTGAACTCTGCGCACGCGAAGTTAAGAGCGGTCATACCCAGTGAAGCCGGTAAAAGAGGGTTTAACGTCCAAGGCACAGCAGAGTTCAAACAACGCGTCGAAGATGACCTGGAGCTTTTACGCAGCTCGCCGGCAGGCCAGAAAATGCTTGCCGAGATGGACGCCGCCGCTGACAGAAATGGAGTACCGGTAACCCTTCAGGATGGCGGAAAAAGAGACAGGACAGATTACGCGTTCAACCAGCAAGAGCCGGATCAGTTGGATCCTGAGGCCCCCGTGAAAGGTTATGTTCACAACGGGGTACAGGGCGCGCCAATCACCGATGGCGTCGTCCGCTACTCCCCTTCCAGTACGTTTGACGCCCCTGTATCAGGCGGTTTTCCGATAACAAATCTCTACCATGAAATGGTGCATGCCTATAACGGCGCCACGGGTTCCTTCCTCCCCGGAACGACCGAGGAGCCGGTCGCGGGTGAACCTCCCGAAGACACACCCAATATTGAACGACAGGCTGTCGGTCTGCCGACCGGTGCCGAGCCGTTCGACTTTGACCATGATCCGCTCACCCCGCCGACCGCCACCAATCCCGCCCCCTTCACGGAAAACTCTTTACGCAAAGAAATGGGACTTAATCTGCGCAATCGCTATACCTGACACTCCTTGTTTTAAAGCAGGCCAATGATACATAACCGTGCGCGACCGCGAAGTTCTACGCGTTCATGTGTGGTCCGAAAAAAACGGTATTGAAGTTCGGCGGAATCCTGTTCAGGCGGCCAACCACTCATCTCCAAACCCCCTATCGCGAGACGATGCAATGTCCATCTCAGCCCCTGCACAGTATCCAAACGTATTCTCCTCATCCGCACTCAGTCCAACACCGGCTGCTAACGCCCTGCAAAACCCCATTTCCATTGAAGTTCCCCTGCTACAAAACTCAAATGCGACTTTCACACCGAAATCAAAACTAACACCAGACCAACACTACGTAGAAAAATATCCAACCTATACAAACTCTGCTCCTTTATATAAGGACGACCTTATCAAAATCACCCATAAAACCACTTGGGAGACGGTCAGCGACAATGAACGCACAAACAGAAGCAACGTCATCAAAATCGAAACAGGTGAAAAGCCCGACGTTATAAAAGTCAATCAACCTTCGAACAATGAAGTCCAGCTGCAAGTCAACGACAGGCATTACACATTAAAAATCAACAATCACGAAAGTTACCCTGAAGAACTGCACATCAAGTCAAAAGGCGGCGATGATCACATTCGGGTTGATCCGCGCGTGACGATCCCCATTACGATCGAGGGCGGTAAAGGTCGAGACCGGATTGAAGCCCTTGGCAGTGGTGATACCCGTGTCTACGGAGGAGCGGGGAACGACAACATCACGCTGGGTAGCGGCAACGGCTACGCCGAAGGGAATGACGGCAATGACACAATGAAGGGCGGATCAGGAATAGCCGTCATGTATGGGAATAACGGCAACGACACTATGTCCTCCGGGACTGGCAGCGAAGGCACATTCAGCTATATGGATGGCGGCAACGGCAACGACACGATGGTCAGCGAAAGCCCGATGAATGTCATGCATGGCGGCCCCGGTGATGATTTGATGACAGGAAAGGCACAGACCGTGTTCTATACAGGGCGTGGTCGGGATCGTGTCAACTCATACAATGCAAACGATACTATCTATGCCAAGAAATATGACCTCGTCACCAGTATCCCCGGCACCCGATATAAAAAAGTCAACATCAGCAATGCGGGTCATAAAGCGTTGAAGATCGAAGGTTCAAGCAAATTCAAACAACAAACCCAGGATGATCTTGAATTCTTCAGAAACTCACCAACGGCACAAAAAATGCTGAGTGAACTGGACCGGGCCGCCGAGCGCAACGGTTCCCCCATAACAATCCGAGAGACTACCGTCCGCCCCAATTATACATTCACCAACAACTTCACCAGAGAACACGACAAACAATTAAAAGAATATGACGACCTCGCAGAATCGCCCCAATTGGGCTTCATACACGGCAACACCAAAGGCTCGGTCGCCACGGGGGCAAAGATACACAACAATCCCGGCCTCATCTTCCGTGAGCCTCCGGTCATCAGCCTCTACCATGAAATGGCCCACGCCTATAACGGCGCCAATGGCACCTTTTTACCCGGCAAAACCGCAGATGAACCGAATCCGGAGCGCCAAGCCGTCGGGGTAGAGACCAATGCCCCCGCCTTTGATTTTGACAACGACCCGTCGACACCCCCGACGACTACCAACCCCAACCCCTTTAATGAAAACGCATTGCGTGAAGAAACGGGTACTGCGCGGCGGGATGCTTACTTTCCGCCTGACGAGGGGTGAGCGGCTCCAGGCGGGGGTAAATCGCCGTCAATCCCGCGACTCGACCCCCAACTCATCCCACACCGACTCGGCCAGGTGAAACGTCGCATTGGCCGCCGGGATCCCACAGTAGATCGCGCTCTGCATCAGTACTTCCTTGATCTCGGCACGGGTCACGCCATTGCTGGCGGCGGCGCGCAGGTGCAGTTTGAGCTCTTCGTTGCGGTTCATACCGATCAGCATGGCAATGGTGATCAGGCTGCGGGTGTGCCGGGGCAAGCCCGGGCGGGTCCAGATATCGCCCCAGGCATGGCGGGTGATCATTTCCTGGAACTCGCTGTTGAACTCGGTCAAGGCATTGAGGCAGCGATCGACATGGGCATCGCCCAGCACTTCACGCCGCACCTTGAGCCCATCGGCGTAACGTTGTTTCTCGTCCACAAAACCTCCTAAAACCAAACAGTAATGACTGTGCCACAACAAGCGCTACTCGCCTGGACCATCAGCCCGCCAACAAGAACGCCAGTACCCGCTCGCTGAACGCAGCCCCGGCCTGTACGTTGGACAAGTGCGCCGCATAAAACTCGGCATACTCGGCGCCCGCGACACGCTCTTGAATAAAGTGCCCGCCGGCCGGCGGTGTGACGGCATCCTCAGTACCGGCAATCACCAGCGTCGGCACCTTGATAGACGCCAGTTGCTCACGCAGATCCGCATCGCGCACCGCGCCACAGTTGGCGGCATAGCCTTGGGGCGATGTGGCCGCGAGCATGTCGGTAATGCGCTTGGCCTGAGCGGGATGAGCCTGGGCAAAATCGGCAGTAAACCAACGCGCAACCGACGCATCACGCAAGCCGACCATTGCCGCCTGGCCCTCGCGCAGGACCATTTCGATCCGCGGGTTCCAGATGTCCGCAGTGCCGATCTTGGCTGCCGTGTTGCACAGCACCAGCTTGAGCAAGCGCTCACCGGCGTTGATGCCCAGCCACTGGCCAATCAACCCGCCCATGGACAAACCGCAGAAATGCGCACGCTGGATATCCAGCGCATCCAGCAACGCCAGCACGTCACGCCCCAGTTGCTCAATGCTGTAGGGGCCCTCGGTGACCAGGGATTTGCCGTGGCCACGGGTGTCCAGGCGCAGCACCCGAAAATGCTCGGTGAAGGCCGGCATCTGGGTATCCCACATATGCAGGTCGGTGCCCAGTGAATTGGACAGCACCAGTACCGGCGCGCCTTCAGGACCTTCCAGTTGGTAATTCAGTTCGCCATCGGCGAGTCGTACAAATCCCACAGCAGCCTCCTCAGGCAGAAAAAGCAAAGTGCTCAGCCACGGCGCGGCTGACCCAGGTCTGTGCCTGGCCCAGGTAATGCGCCGGGTCCAGCAGGCGATCCAATTCCACCGCCGACAGCTCGGCGGTGACTTGCGGCTCATCGGCCAATACCGCGCGCAAATGGCGCTGCTCGGCGACCGCGCGTTTGCAACACTGTTCCAGCAGGTGATGGGCGGTTTCACGGCCCAGGCGCTGGGCCAATGTGCTACTGACGGCCTCGGCCAGCACCAGGCCCTGGGTCATGTCGAGGTTGTGGCCCATGCGTTGTGCATCGACTTCCAGGCCTTCACTCACCAGCAATGCCTGATGCAAGGCACCGGACACCAGGCGGCAGATTTCGGGCAGGGTTTCCCATTCGGCATGCCACAGGCCCAGGCTGCGCTCGTGCTCCTGGGGCATGGCGCTGAACATCGTCGCCACCAGCCCCGGCACCCGCGTAGCAGCGCTGATCAACACCGCCGCGCCAACCGGGTTGCGCTTGTGCGGCATGGTCGAGGAGCCGCCCTTGCCTGGGGCTGACGGCTCGAACACTTCCGCCGCTTCGGTCTGCATCAGCAGGCTGATATCCCGCCCGAGCTTGCCCAGGCTGCCGGCGATCAGGCCCAGCACGCTGGCGAACTCCACCAGACGGTCACGCTGGGTGTGCCAGGGTTGTTCGGGCAGCGTCAGTTGCAACTCCGCTGCCAGGGCTTGCGCCACCGGCATGGCGTGTTCACCCAGTGCAGCCAAGGTGCCGGACGCGCCGCCGAACTGCAGGACCAGCAGGCGCGGCTGCAGCTCCACCAACCGTTGGCGATTGCGCGTCACCGCCCCCAGCCAACCGGCGATTTTCATCCCCAGGGTGACCGGCGTTGCGTGCTGCAACCAGGTACGCCCGGCCAACGGCACGTCGGCATAGCGCTGCGCCTGGGCCGCGAGAACCGCGCCCAGCCGGGCCAGGTCCGTGTCGATCAGTTCCAGCGCCCGCCGCAGTTGCAGCACCAGGCCGGTGTCCATCACATCCTGGCTGGTGGCGCCCAGATGCACATAGCGCTCGGCGCCGGCGTCCTCGCTGGCAATCAGTTTGCCCAGGGCCTTGACCAGCGGGATCGCCGAATTGCCCGCCGTGGCAATCGCCGCGCCGAGGGCATCCACGTCGTACAACGAGGCCAGGCATGCCTGGGCAATCGGCGCGACGGCGGCCTGGGGAATCAACCCGATCCGCGCCTGCGCCCGGGCCAGTGCGGCTTCGACATCCAGCATGCCCTGCAAGCGTCCCTGGTCACAGAACACCTCGGCCATGCTGTCGGCGGTGAAGTAAGCGTCGAACAGTTGGTTGCTCGTGCGCAGTGTCATAAGTCATCCCTTACAGATCGTGGTGCAAGTACTCAGCCTGTTTCGGCAGGCGCAGGCTGAACAGGAACGCAATCGCCATCATGCCGGTCACGTACCAGTAGAAGGTGTTTTCCAGGCCAATGGATTTCAGGCCCAGGGCCACGTATTCCGCCGAACCACCGAAGATCGCGTTGGCCACCGCATAGGCCAGGCCCACACCGAGAGCGCGCACTTGTGGCGGGAACATTTCGGCTTTTACCAGGCCACTGATGGAGGTGTAGAAACTCACAATCGCCAGCGCCAGGGTAATCAATACAAAGGCCAGGAACGGGCTGGTCACGGTTTTCAGGGTCAGCAGGATCGGGACTGTGCACAAGGTCCCGAGCGCGCCGAACCAGAGCATCGAGTTACGGCGGCCGATCTTGTCCGAGAGCATGCCGAACAGCGGCTGCATGCACATATAGAGGAACAGCGCGCCGGTCATGATGTAGCTGGCGGTCTTGGCGTGCATGCCGGCGGTGTTCACCAGGTACTTCTGCATGTAAGTGGTAAAGGTGTAGAAGATCAGCGAGCCGCCGGCGGTGTAGCCGAGCACGGTGATAAACGCGGCCTTATGATCGCGGAACAACGCGGCAATGCTGCCGGCGTCCTTGTTTTCCCGCATTTCCTTGCTGGTGGTTTCTTTCAGGGAGCGGCGCAGCAACAGCGAAATCACCGCCGCCACGGCCCCGATCACAAACGGAATGCGCCAGCCCCAGGCCCGCAGCTCGTCCTCGGTGAGCAGTTGTTGCAGGATCACCACCACCGACACCGCCAGCAGTTGCCCGCCAATCAGGGTCACGTACTGGAACGAGGCGAAGAAGCCGCGCTGGCCCTTGAGCGCGACTTCACTCATGTAGGTCGCCGTGGTGCCGTACTCGCCCCCCACCGACAGGCCCTGGAACAGCCGCGCCATCAGCAGCAGGGCCGGAGCCCAGGCGCCGATGTCTTTGTAGGTCGGTAGAAAGGCGATGACCAGGGAACCGGCGCACATCATCAGCACCGAAATCATCATCGAATTCTTGCGCCCGTGCTTGTCGGCGACCCGGCCAAACAGCCAGCCACCGATGGGGCGCATCAAGAAGCCTGCGGCGAACACGCCAGCGGTGTTGAGCAGCTGCACCGTGGGGTCGTCGGAGGGGAAAAACGCCGGAGCGAAATAGATCGCGCAGAAGGCATAGACGTAGAAGTCGAACCATTCGACCAGGTTGCCGGAAGAGGCCCCGACAATCGCAAAAATCCGTTTGCTGCGTTCTTCTCCGGTGTAGTGACTGGTACTCGTTGTCATGTTGTTTTCACTCGTAGGGAACGGGTTAGAGTCTAGACACACTTTGCAACAACCTCGTTCCGCAAGCAGACCTTTGAATGGCAGCCAAGCCCGCTCCCACAGGTGATCGCATTCCACTGTGAGAGCGGGCTTGCCCGCGACAGCGCCCTGGCAGGCAACTCAATAATCGAAAAACACCGTCTCTTCATCGGTGCCCTGAAGCACCACATTCCACTGATACACCCCCGACGCATCCGCCTTGGCAACCAACGTGCCGCGCCGCTCTGCCGGCACACACGCCAGCAACGGGTCATCGCCATTGGCCGCTTCGCCGTCGAAATAAATCCGCGTCAGCAAGTGCTTCACCAAACCACGGGCAAACACCAACACCACCAAATGCGGCGCCTGGGTCGTACCCTTCAGGCCCGGCACACTACCGGGCTTGATGGTGCTGAAACGGAAACGCCCTTGCGCATCCACCGGCACCCGGCCAAAGCCTGCGAAATTGGGGTCCAGGGCTTTGTCCTGGTCGTCCTCGGGGTGGTCATATTTACCGGCGGCGTTGGCCTGCCAGACTTCCAGCATGGCATCGTTGACCACCTCGCCATTGCCATCCACCACCTGCCCGGTGATGGCCACACGCTCGCCGAGGGTGCCCGCATTCGCCAGGTCTTCGCAGTTCAACCAAGTCAGGCCGATGTGATAGTACGGCCCGACGGTGTGGGACGTGGTTGCGTTGAGGGTCATGTCATTTCTCCATCGGCGTGGCGTCGCGGCCGCGCAGGACGATGTCCCAGCGATAGCCGAGGGCATAGTGCGGCACGGTCTTTTCCAGGTCGAAACGGGCGATCAGGCGTTCCTTGGCCGAGGTGTCCGGCACGCAGTTGTAGATCGGGTCATAGGCCAGCAGCGGGTCGCCGGGGAAGTACATCTGGGTCACCAGGCGCGTCAGCACACTGGGGCCGAACAGCGAGAAGTGGATATGCGCCGGGCGCCAGGCGTTGTGGTGATTGCCCCACGGATAGGCACCGGGCTTGATGGTCTGGAACTGGTACCAGCCATCGGCATCGGTGACGGTGCGACCGGTGCCGGTGAAGTTCGGGTCCAGGGGCGCGTCGTGCTGGTCGCGCTTGTGGTTGTAGCGACCGGCGGCGTTGGCCTGCCAGATCTCCACCAGGATGCCCGGCACAGGCAGGCCGTTTTCATCCAGGACCCGGCCGTGAATGATGATGCGCTCGCCTTGGGGCTCGCCCTCGTGCTGGGCGGTCAGGTCGTTGTCGTGCTCGGCAATGCGTTCGGCGCCGATGGTCGGGCCGGTGATTTCCGACAGTGAATGGGGCAAAAACACCAGCGGCTTGGACGGCGAACGCAGGTTCGTCGACTGGTACGCCGGGTGCAGGTAATCAGGCTGAGTACCCGCTTGCGGGCGCCGGTATCCGGGCTTGTCACTCATGGAGCATTCCTCTTTTTCTTGTAGGTCTCAAACGCGTTCGATGGCCAACGCCAAGCCTTGGCCAACGCCGACACACAGGGTCGCCAGGCCTTTGCTGCCGCCGGTTTTTTCCAGTTGATGCAGGACCGTCAAGACCAGGCGCGCACCGCTCATGCCCAGGGGATGACCCAAGGCAATCGCGCCGCCGTTGGGATTGACCTGGGGTGCGTCGTCCGCCAGGCCCAACTCACGCAGCACCGCCAAACCCTGGCTGGCGAAGGCTTCGTTGAGTTCGATCACATCAAAGTCGCTGACCGCCAGGCCCAGGCGCTCTACCAACTTGCGCACCGCTGGCACCGGGCCGATGCCCATCACCCGGGGTTCGACCCCGGCACTGGCCATGCCCAACACCCGGGCGCGGGCGGTCAGGCCGTGCTTTTTCACCGCGTCCGCGCTGGCCAGAATCAACGCGGCGGCGCCGTCGTTGACCCCGGAAGCGTTGCCGGCGGTGACGGTCTTGTCCGGGCCGTTGACCGGCTTGAGCTTGGTCAGGGCTTCGAGGGTGGTATCGGCACGCGGGTGTTCGTCGTGCTCCACCAGGGTCTCGCCTTTTTTATGGGCGACCCGTACCGGGACGATTTCTTCAGCGAAAAACCCCGCGGCCTGGGCCACGGCTGTGCGTTGCTGGCTACGCAAGGCGAAGGCGTCCTGGTCGGCGCGCGAGACGTTGTAGTCATCTGCCACGTTATCAGCGGTCTGCGGCATGGCATCCACGCCGTACTGGGCCTTCATCAACGGGTTGATAAAGCGCCAGCCGATGGTGGTGTCTTCCAGCTTCATGTTGCGCGAGAACGCGGCGTCTGCCTTGCCCATCACGAACGGTGCACGGGACATCGACTCGACACCACCAGCAATCGCCAGCTCCATTTCGCCACTGGCAATGGCGCGGAACGCGGTGCCGATGGCGTCCATGCCCGAGGCGCACAAGCGGTTGACCGTCACCCCGGGAATGCTCGGCGGCAGGCCGGCCAGCAGCGCGGCCATGCGCGCCACGTTACGGTTGTCTTCGCCGGACTGGTTGGCGCAGCCGAGGAACACTTCGTCGACCGCGCTCCAGTCTACCGACGGGTTGCGCGCCATCAGGGCCTTGATCGGCAGGGCCGCCAGGTCATCGGCGCGCACCGTGGACAGGCCACCGCCGAAACGGCCGATGGGGGTGCGGATCGCATCACAGATAAACACGTCGCGCATCAGGCTTCTCCTGGGGTTTGGCCATGGGCCGCGGCGGTACGGGCTTCAAGATCGCGCAAGGCGTTCAGTTCGACTGGCGTGGGTTCGGCGCTGGTGCTGACCTGCTCGGCAAAGCGGATCGCCCAGCCGGTGGCGGCAATCACTTGCTCGCGGGTCACGCCGGGATGCAAGGCGGTGACCACAAATTCGTGGGTGCCCTCCTCCGGCTCCATGATGCACAGGTCGGTAATAATCCCGACCGGGCCTGCGCCTGGCAGGCCGAGGCGCTTGCGCGAGTCGCCGCCTTCGCCATGGCCGACCGAGGTGATGAAATCCAGCTTGTCGACAAACGAACGGGACGACTGTTTGAGGATGATCAACACGCTCTTGGCGGAGCCGGCAATCTCCGGCGCACCACCGGCACCCGGCAGGCGCACCTTGGGTTGGTGGTAATCACCGACCACCGTGGTGTTGATATTGCCGAAGCGGTCGACCTGGGCTGCGCCGAGAAAACCGACGTCAATGCGCCCGCCTTGCAGCCAGTAGCGAAAAATCTCACCCGTGGGCACAACACTGTCGGCGGTTTCCGCCAACTCGCCGTCGCCAATGGACAGCGGCAGCACCGAGGGCTTGGCGCCAATCGGGCCGGACTCGTAGATCAACACCACGTCCGGCGACGACGTCAGGCGGGCCAGGTTGGCGGCCTTGGACGGCAGACCGATGCCGACGAAGCACACGGCACCGTTCTTCAGGCGGCGCGCGGCGGCGACGGTCATCATTTCATTGGTCGAGTAAGTCATTACTTGGCCTCCTGCGCGGCAGCCAGTTTGGCCTGGAATTGACTGAAGTCAGCGGTGCCATGGATGTATTCATTGATCCATGCGGTAAACGTCCCACGGTCCCGAGCGATCGGATCCCAGGCTTGATAGAAGCGATTGTCACGCTCGGTGTAACCGTGGGCGTAGGAAGGGTGCGCGCCCCCTGGTACATGGCACACGGCGGTCAGGGCCCAGGTCGGCAGCACGCAGGCGTTCATGGGGGCGTTGAGGTCGTCGACGATTTCTTCGACGGTGACGATGCAACGCTTGGCCGCCAATGCCGCCTCTTTCTGCACCCCGAGAATCCCCCACAGCAGCACGTTGCCCTTGCGGTCGGCCTTTTGCGCATGGATCACGGTGATGTCCGGGCGCACCGACGGCACCGCCGCCAGCACTTCGCCGGTGAAGGGGCAGGTCACGGTCTTGATCAGCGGGTTGACCTTGGGCAGGTCAGAACCGGCATACGCCCGCAGCACCGCGAACGGCAGGCCGGAGGCGCCGGCCACGTAGGCGTTGGCCAGGTCCGCATGGCTGTGTTCTTCGATCTCCAACGGTTGCGGCCATTGCTTTTCCACCGCATCCCGCAGGCGATGCAGGGAACCTACGCCCGGGTTGCCGCCCCAGGAAAAAATCAACTTGCGCGCACAGCCGGCACCGATCAGTTGGTCGTAGATCAGGTCGGGCGTCATGCGCACCAGCGTCAGGTCTTTCTTGCCCTGACGGATGATTTCATGACCTGCCGCCGTAGGGATCAGGTGGGTAAAGCCTTCGAGCGCGACGGTATCGCCGTCATTGACGAACTGCTTTACCGCATCAGCCAGCGAAAGGATTTCAGCCATGGGGTTGGGCTCCCGGTGTAGGTCGAAAAAGGCGCTGGAGGCAGCGCCGAAGTGCTTGAAGAGTAAGCCGGGGTCAGGGGTCAAACAATCCGATAATCGACTAACTGTTCGATAATCGAACGGATTGTTGCCTGGCTAACAGTCGTCCAAACACCTCTGCTTTCCATGCGAACAGCGTCCCTGTGGGAGCGGGCTTGCTCGCGAAGGCGGTGTGTCAGTCAACACATTTTTGTCCTGAGCCACCGCCTTCGCGAGCAAGCCCGCTCCCACATTTTTCAACCGTGCCTGCTTTAAGTCTCAGGTGGCGTCGGCGTGGCTAACCAAGCCTTTGATCAGCACCGCAGTAGTGGCCAATGCAGCCGGAATCACCAGTGCCGTCAGCACTTGCTCGAAGTTCCAACCCAGCCCCAACAGCGTGGCTCCCATCCACGCACCGAGGATCGCGCCAAAACGGCCAATCCCCAGCATCCAGGACACCCCGGTCGCCCGGCCCTGGGTCGGGTAAAACCGCGCCGCCAACGAAGGCATGGCCGATTGCGCACCGTTGACGCACATCCCGGCGATCAACACCAGGGTGGCCAGGAGGGTGATATTGCCCAGGCTCTGGCCCACGGCGTAGGCAAAGACCCCAGCCAGCAGGTAGAAAGTGCCGATGACCTTGTGCGGATTGAACCGGTCCATGGCCCAGCCCACGCCCACGGCGCTGAGTACTCCGCCAAACTGGAACAACGCGCCGATAAAAGCCGCCTGCTCCATGCTGGCGCCGCTGTCACGCATCAGGGTCGGCAACCAACTGGTCAGCAGGTACACAATCACCAGACCCATAAAGTAGGTGAGCCACAGCAACAGGGTGCCGGCGCTGTAGCTGCCAGAGAAGATCACCGCGAACACATTGCGCGCCTTGACGGTTTTCTGTTCCGGGACGCTGAAGCTGGAAGCCTGGGCGACGGTGGCCGGATCGATGGGTGACAAGGCCTTGCGCACCTTGTCTGTGCCGCGATTGCGCACCACCAGGTAGCGCGCCGACTCCGGCAGCCACAGCACCAGTACGCCGACCAGGATCAAGGGCAGGATGCCGCCGATCAGCAGCAGGCTGTGCCAGCCGAACATCGGGATCAGCTTGGCCGAGATAAACCCGCCACCGGCCATGCCCAGGTTGAAGCCGCAGAACATGCTGGTCACCAGCAACGACTTGTGGCGCTCCGGGGTGTATTCGGACAGCAACGTCGTGGCGTTCGGCATGCCAGCGCCCAGGCCCAGGCCGGTCAGGAAGCGCAATACCAGCAACTGATCAACGTTGCTGCTGTAGGCCGAGGCCAGGCTGAACGCACCGAACACCAGCACGGCGCCGACCAACACCACCTTGCGTCCGAAACGGTCGGCCAACGGGCCTGAACCCAGGGCGCCAAACACCATGCCAATCAACGCGGCACTCATCACCGGGCCGAGACTGGCACGGTCGATCCCCCAATCCTGGGACAGTGCCGGCGCAATAAAGCCCATGGCCGCAGTATCCAGGCCGTCGAGAAAGACAATCAGGAAGCACAGGATCACCACCCGCCATTGATAGCGGGACAGCGGTTGCGCATTGATAAAGGACTGCACGTCCAGACATGTACCAACAGAAGGCGAAGGCTGATTCATTATTTTTATTTCCACACCGATGGCGGGCGGACGACGGCGAGTCGTCATTATTATTGGGGCGAAACCGAAACCGCAGCGGTAGAAGCTGTCGCGGTCAATCACGCTGCCGCGACATTAATGAGCCAGGGGAAACACCGTCAATTCGTCAAACCGGGATCTGTGCGGTCACCGAACAGCTTAAGCAAACAACTGGGCACTCAGCTCCTGGCTGGCGCAGAGCATGCTCGGCAGGAAACGTTGTTCCAGCTCACTGCGGCTGACCCGCCCGGCATGGGTGCTGACATTCAGCGCAGCCAATACCTGGCCGGACGCGTCATACACCGGCACGGCGATGGAGCGCAGACCCTGCTCCAGTTCCTGGTCGACAATGCACCAGCCCTGTTGCCGCACTTGTTGCAGGCATTCAAGCAAGGCTTGCGGCGTGGTCAGGGTGCGGCTGGTCTTGGTTTGCAGGTCGGCATGATCCAGGTAGTCCTGCAGCGACGCGTCATCCAGGGCTGCCAGGAGGATTCGGCCCATGGAGGTGCAATAAGCTGGCAGCCGGCCACCGACCGAAAGATCCACCGAAATCAGGCGTTGGGTGGTGGCGGATCGGGCGATATAGAGGATGTCGTCGCCCTCCAGGGTCGCCATGTTGCAGGCTTCATGAAGCTGCTCACTCATGCGGTCCAGGTAAGGCTGGGCAGAAACCGCCAGGGGCGTGGACGACAGATAGGCATGGCCCAGGGTCAGGACCTTGGGCAGCAGGGAGTACGTGCGCCCGTCGGTGGTGGCGTAGCCGAGTTTGATCAAGGTATGCAGGCAACGCCTGACGGCAGCGCGGGGGATTTCCGTGCGATGGCTGATCTGGGCGATGGTCAGGTGCCGCTTGCGCTCCTGGAACGCCTGCACCACGGCCAGCCCACGGGCCAGGGAGGTCATGAAATCCGGGTCGCCGGTAAACGCCTGGATGCGCTTGGCCGGTGACGCAACGATCGGCGGCGCCACTGAGGCAAAGGAGTTGCGCAATTGATCGTTCATTTCAGGTCCTTTCTCTTATTTTCAAGCGCCATTACAAGCCGGCAGGCAACGGATGTACAAGGCAAGGGCGCCAACATTGGGCGATTATCGGACGGTCATTCGATAATCGCAATTTGCGCCGCTGGGCGCTGCCAGGTCCCCGCACTGAATTTGTTGCGCTCACTTAACTGACGTCGTCCGGCCTGGCAATGTTGACTTAATTAACGACCGTGCAACTGTCACACACAGAGTATTAGGCAAGTACGGCGTCAAGTTCCCGACATGAGGTGAATAGCAATACAGCTACGCCAAGTTGACGTTTTTTAACTTGTTGACGATAGTCTTATGCAAATGCGCCGCTATAATGCACCCTGTGACAAGGTCGAGTTAGCCTCAAGGGCATGCCTGCCCCCACCAAGCCTCAGCTTTTCCTTGTCCTGGCCTGGGTTGCAGATACCGGGTATTCAGTTCCACAGCCTGCCCATATTTGTGATGTAAAAAGAAAACTGTTGCTACGACAGCTGTTCTTCCCCGGTGCCGTGGCCGCGTGCAATAACTGAAGTGGTTGATCGTGTAATACGCCCATCACTTGCGTCATCGCGCATCACCGGAATCAAACTCAACTCAATTAGGTAACAAAGTGACGAAAGACGAACTGCGCGCGGAACTTGAGCGCCAGGAACAACGTTACAAGGATGTTTACGGCGGGGAAGTCACCACCTACGCCGCCCAACCTGAGCCGGAGCGCAAACCATGGCGCAAACGAGCCAGTCTGCTCGACCAGGCGTTTGCCCAGGAAATCCAAAAGATCGAAAAGGACCTCAAGGCCGAAGAGCCATAAGCCTCTCGGATTGAGCCTTCCTGGCAAGTCATTGCCCTGCCAGCACCCCCTGGCAGGGGCGCACGGGGTTTGCCCAGCAATCGTCAGTTTCGCCGCTCTGACGAAATTTCATACACCTGTTTCAGACCCTTCATCTTAATTGTCGCACCCTGCCACGGCCCCTCTATTCTTTATAAATCAATGAGTTGCCAAACCACCGAAATATCTGGTAGTCGCACCCCTCCTCCAAATTAATTCGTTGAAGAATGTTACCGGCGAGCAGCTAGTGCATAGATTACTGAGGTTTTCTGGCATAATCGCGCCCCCTTACGACCGGGTCATAAAACCTTCATGATCGATTTATTCAGCGGACTGGATGCTTGGGTTCTTGTGAGCCTGTTGCTCGCCCTCGCCTTTGTCCTCGCCTTCGAGTTCATCAATGGCTTTCATGACACCGCTAACGCGGTGGCCACAGTCATCTATACCAAAGCGATGCCGCCGCACCTGGCCGTATTCTTTTCCGGGGTGTTCAACTTCCTCGGCGTGTTGCTCGGCGGGGTGGGCGTTGCCTATGCCATCGTGCACCTGCTGCCGGTGGAGTTGCTGATCAATGTAAACACCGGCCATGGTCTGGCCATGGTGTTTTCATTATTAGCAGCGGCCATCACCTGGAATCTCGGCACCTGGTATTTCGGGATCCCGGCATCCAGCTCCCACACCCTGATCGGTTCGATCCTCGGTGTCGGCCTGGCCAATGCCTTGATCAACGATATTCCGCTGGCAGACGGGGTCAACTGGCAGAAGGCCATTGATATCGGCGCCTCGCTGGTGTTCTCGCCCATGGCCGGCTTCCTGGTCGCAGCCCTGGTGTTGATTGGCCTTAAATGGTGGCGTCCGCTGTCCAAGATGCACAAGACACCGGACCAGCGCCGCAAGCTCGACGACAAGAAACACCCGCCGTTCTGGAACCGCCTGGTACTGGTGATCTCCGCGATGGCCGTGAGTTTCGTGCATGGCTCCAACGACGGTCAGAAAGGTATTGGCCTGATCATGCTGGTGCTGATCGGTATCGTGCCCGCGCAGTTTGTACTCGATCTGGGCAGCACTACTTACCAGATCGAGCGAACCCGCGACGCCACCCTGCACCTCAACCAGTTCTACCAGCGCAACCACGAAACCCTCGGCGAATTCCTTGCCCTGGGCAAAAGTGTCAGAGACGACCTGCCAGGCAAGTTCCGTTGCAACCCGCAACAGACCGAGCCAACCATCAACGCCCTCCTCGGCACATTGAAGGGTGTCTCTGACTACCATTCCTTGACCTCCGACCAGCGCATTGAGGTCCGTCGCTACCTGTTGTGCCTGGACGACACCGCGAAGAAAGTCGGCAAGCTGCCAGGCCTTGATTCCCGCGAGAAGTCGGACCTGGAAAAACTGCGCAAAGACCTGACCGCCACCACCGAATACGCACCGTTCTGGGTAATCCTCGCCGTGGCCCTGGCCCTTGGCCTGGGCACCATGGTGGGCTGGAAGCGCGTGGTACTGACGATTGGCGAGAAGATCGGCAAGCAGGGCATGACCTATGCCCAGGGCATGTCGGCGCAAATCACCACCGCCACCATGATTGGCTTTGCCAATATCTTCGCCCTGCCGGTGTCCACCACCCACGTGCTGTCGTCGGGCGTGGCCGGGACCATGGTCGCGAACAAGAGCGGCCTGCAAGGCGGCACCGTGAAGACCATCCTGATGGCCTGGATCCTGACCCTGCCAGCCACAGTGAGCCTGTCGGCCGGCTTGTTCTGGCTGGCGTCCACGGCGTTGGGCAGTTAACCGACAACGCAATTAAAAAAGGCGTGACCTGCGAGGGTCACGCCTTTTTTTGTGCTTTTGTGGCTAGGGAGCTAAACATCGGGCAAAAAAAAGGGCGACCGAAGTCGCCCAAAATGCCTTGCGTGCTCATGTAACCCGGAAAAACCTATGGTTTTTTACGCTTGTTCGCGTCTTTCCAGATAAAAAATCCAAACCCTACAAAAAACAGCACCATGAGGCCGACAGTCAGCACCCCGGCAAAAACCACATTATCGAAAAACATGACCGGCCTCCTGCTCTTGCCCTGTTGCGATAGGGCTAAGTTAACCAAGAAGTCGGGGGCAGAAATTGACGGGGATCAATGTCGCCCGCAACGGGGCGTAAAGAAGGGAGATAACTGACCTGAATCAATAGATTCAGGGCATTTCAGCGCTTTTTCGGTTTGTTTTTCGACTTTTTCTTCGCCTTGCCCAGCGGCATGGCCTGCTCGAACGCCTGGCGCACGTCATTCAGGCGCTTGTCATTGAGATCGTGGACCCGTTTGGCGCGTTCGGCAGTCAGGTCGATCAGCTTGTCGTCACTCATGGCATGGCTTACGTGGTGGCTGGATTGACTCAATAATGCGTCCTGGCCCGCCCAGGGGTCAAACCTCGACGTCCACCCACAACCCCTGGCGGGGTGCATCCTCGATCAGCGGCGCGACCGGCACGGTGTTATCGGCATTCAGTTCGTCACCAGGAACGGCCAGGTGCTGCTCGGGATCTTCGTCGGCCTCGCGCCGGCGTTTTTGCTGTTCCTGCTGGCGTCGTTGTTCCTCGCGCAGCATCAGGGTCGATTGCTCGGCGTCGCGGTGCTTGAGGTCAATGGTGCTTTCATTGGAACTCGCCTGCGCAGGCACCACCGGCGGGATATCGGGTTTGGGGCGCACGGGGTCGAGTTGTGACGTAACCGGCACAACACTCAAGGGCAAGATCGGTGGCAGCATAATTATTGGTCTCCTGTCAGCAGGCTGTCGGCTGCTGTACCAGCGACTTGAGCCTGGGGCTGCCAACTTGTGACCCAGTCGTCAGTCGCCAGTGCCCTGCCACCCGTCGAATCGCCCTCTTTCACTCCGGCAAGCGGAGTAGTTTTTGTCAGAGTCCTTTGGCTGGGGGCCTTGTTCCGTTAGAATAGTCGGCTTTTTCACGGCGGGAGTCAGGCAGCATGGCGCAGCAGTATCAACCGGGGCAACGCTGGATTAGTGACAGCGAAGCAGAGCTGGGGTTAGGCACCGTTCTGGCACAGGACGGCCGCTTGTTGACCGTGCTCTATCCGGCCACTGGCGACACCCGCCAGTATGCGCTACGGAATGCGCCCCTCACTCGCGTGAGGTTCTCGCCGGGTGACACCATCACCCACTTCGAAGGCTGGAAGATGACCGTGCGCGAGGTCGACGATGTCGACGGCCTGCTGGTCTACCACGGCCTCAATGGGCAGAACGAGCAGGTCACCCTGCCGGAAACCCAACTGTCGAACTTCATCCAGTTCCGCCTCGCCAGCGACCGTCTGTTCGCCGGCCAGATCGACCCGCTGGCCTGGTTCTCCCTGCGCTACCACACCCTGGAACACACCAGCCGCCAGTTGCAGTCCTCCCTCTGGGGCCTGGGCGGCGTGCGTGCGCAGCCGATTGCGCACCAACTGCACATTGCCCGTGAAGTGGCTGACCGAATCGCGCCACGGGTGCTGCTGGCCGACGAAGTGGGCCTGGGCAAGACCATCGAAGCCGGCCTGGTGATCCATCGCCAACTGCTGTCCGGACGCGCCAATCGCGTGCTGATCCTGGTCCCGGAAAACCTCCAGCACCAATGGCTGGTGGAAATGCGCCGGCGTTTCAACCTGCAGGTCGCGCTGTTCGACGAAGAACGTTTTATCGAAAGCGATGCCAGCAACCCGTTCGAAGACACCCAGCTCGCGCTGGTGGCCCTGGAATGGCTGGTGGACGACGAAAAAGCCCAGGACGCGCTGTTTGCCGCCGGCTGGGACTTGATGGTGGTCGACGAAGCCCACCACCTGGTCTGGCACGAAGAAAAGGCCAGCGCTGAATACCAACTGGTCGAGCAACTGGCCGAGACCATTCCCGGCGTGCTGCTGCTGACCGCAACCCCGGAACAACTGGGCCAGGACAGCCACTTCGCCCGTCTGCGCCTGCTGGACCCGAACCGTTTCCATGACGTCAAAGCCTTCCGCGCCGAGAGCGAGAACTATCGCCCGGTCGCCGAAGCCGTCCAGGAGCTGATGGACAAGGGTCGCCTCTCGCCGGCCGCGCACAAGACTATCCAGGGCTTCCTCGGCAACGAAGGCGAAGCGCTGCTGGCTGCCGTCAACGATGGCGACACCGAAGCCAGTGCGCGCCTGGTGCGTGAGCTGCTGGACCGCCACGGCACCGGCCGCGTGCTGTTCCGTAACACCCGCGCCGCCGTACAAGGCTTCCCCGAGCGCAAGTTGCACGCCTACCCGCTGCCGTGCCCGGACGAATACCTGGAACTGCCGCTGGGCGAGCATGCCGAGCTGTACCCGGAAGTCAGCTTCCAGTCGCAACCGGATATAGAAGAAGAAAACCGCTGGTGGCGCTTCGACCCGCGCGTCGAGTGGCTGATCGACCAGCTGAAAATGCTCAAGCGCACCAAAGTCCTGGTGATCTGCGCCCACGCCGAAACCGCCATGGACCTGGAAGACGCCCTGCGCGTGCGTTCCGGCATCCCGGCCACGGTGTTCCACGAGGGCATGAACATCCTCGAACGGGACCGTGCCGCCGCCTACTTCGCGGATGAAGAGTTCGGCGCCCAGGTGCTGATCTGTTCGGAAATCGGCAGTGAAGGCCGCAACTTCCAGTTCGCCCACCATCTGGTGCTGTTCGACCTGCCATCGCACCCGGACTTGCTGGAGCAGCGCATCGGGCGTCTGGACCGGATCGGCCAGAAGCATGTGATCGAGCTGCACGTGCCGTACCTGGAAACCAGCCCGCAAGAGCGGCTGTTCCAGTGGTACCACGAAGCCTTGAATGCCTTCCTTAACACCTGCCCGACCGGCAACGCCTTGCAGCACCAGTTCGGCCCGCGCCTGCTGCCGCTACTGGAAAATGCCGACGACGGCGAATGGCAAGCCCTGATCGACGAAGCCCGCACCGAGCGCGAGCGCCTCGAAGCCGAGCTGCACACCGGCCGCGACCGTTTGCTGGAGCTCAACTCCGGCGGCGCTGGCGAAGGTGATGCGCTGGTCGAGGACATCCTGGAGCAAGACGATCAGTTCACCCTGCCGATCTACATGGAAACCCTGTTCGACGCGTTCGGCATCGACAGCGAAGACCATTCGGAAAACGCGCTGATCCTCAAGCCCAGCGAAAAAATGCTCGACGCCAGCTTCCCCCTCGGCGACGACGAAGGCGTGACCATCACTTACGACCGCAACCAGGCGCTGTCTCGCGAAGACATGCAGTTCATTACCTGGGAGCACCCGATGGTCCAGGGCGGCATGGACCTGGTGCTATCCGGTTCCATGGGCAACACCGCAGTGGCGCTGATCAAGAACAAGGCGCTGAAGCCGGGCACTGTGTTGCTGGAACTGCTCTATGTCAGTGAAGTGGTGGCACCGCGTTCGCTGCAACTGGGTCGCTACCTGCCCCCGGCGGCTCTGCGCTGCCTGCTGGATGCCAATGGTAATGACTTGTCGGGCCGGGTGTCCTTCACCACCCTCAACGACCAGTTGGAAAGCGTGCCACGGGCCAGCGCCAACAAGTTCGTGCAGGCCCAGCGCGATCAGCTGACGCCACGGATCAACGCCGGCGAAGAGAAAATCGCCCCGCGCCACGCCGAACGTGTGGCCGAGGCGCAACGTCGCCTGGCGGCAGACACCGACGAAGAGCTGGCGCGCCTGACCGCCCTGCAAGCCGTCAACCCGACCGTACGCGACAGCGAACTGGTTGCCCTGCGCCAACAGCGCGAGCAAGGCCTGGCCATGCTCGACAAGGCGGCGCTGCGGTTGGAGGCGATTCGGGTGTTGGTCGCCGGTTGATCCGCGCCCTGCCCTGATGAACAAAAAGGCCCGCGCAATGCGGGCCTTTTTTATGGGGGTGTCCTGCCGGTTTACCCCCCAAATCAATATCGGATGACGGCCAGCGTGGTTTAACGGGGCGCCTCAGATCAAGATCAAAAGCAAAGCGAGGCGGCCTGACCTTCGAGGCGTGCGCGTCCTTCTGTGGGAGCTGGCTTGCCTGCGATGGCGGCAGGTCAGCCAATAGATTTATCGACTGATACACCGTCATCGCGGGCAAGCCCGCTCCCACAGGGGAATGCAGCTTCACGCTCTTGCTTTGCTGTTGCTCTGCTTTTGATCTTGATCTCAGGCGCCCCGTTAAACCGCGATGGCCGCAGGCAGGTATTGCGCAGTGGGCACCCCGGCATGGATGCCGGGGTAGCCGCGACACGGCCATGGATGGCCGATCGCGGCGGGCCCACGGAGCAATGCCTGACTGCGGGCATGCCGAGCCTAGGCGAGGCACCGAGTGGTGGGGCAAAAGCGCTTTGGTTACTTTCGCGCTCTTCGAAAGTGACCCGCCGTAAGGGCGGAACCAATAGCCGCCGTGACCGCAGCAACGGATATGTACACAAACCCAATAAACACCAGATAAAAGAGTTATGTAGATACCTATGCTGCGCTGGCGTCACCTCGGTTTCAAGCAGTAGCTACCGCCGCCGGCACCTCAACCCTCCCCAACCCATCCTTCATCCGCTTGGCATCGCGCACAAAACACCGCGAAGCCTGGAACAGAAACAGCATGGTCAGGAACAACGCCACCGGAATCAGGTACATGGCGTCATGCAGCCCCACCGCCTTGAACGCCTCGGTCATTTGCTCGGCACCCGCCGCGTACATTGCCGCATGGGCAAAGTGATCAGACAGCGCGCCCACCACCACCGGTCCCATGCCACCCCCCAGCAGATACAGGCCGGCGAAGAACAGCGCCATGGCCGTGGCGCGCAGGCGCGGCTCCACCACATCCTGGATCGCCGTGTACACGCAGGTGTAGAAGTTATAGGCAAACAACCAGCCCACACTGAACACCGCGACAAACACCCCGATCTCGATGCGCCCCGCATGCAGGGCCCAGGCAGTGCATACGGTGGAGATAATCAGGCTGAAGGCGGCAAACAGTAAGCGGCCGTTGGCAATGCGCTGGTGAATCTTGTCCGCCACCAGGCCGCCCAAGGTCAGGCCGAACAGACCGGTCACGCCGACAATCACCCCGGTCGCCACGGCCGCTTCCTGCAGGGGCATGAGGAAGTAACGTTGCAGCATCGGCACCAGGAACGAGTTGCATGCATAGGTCGCAAAGTTAAAGCACAGCCCCGCCAGCACCAGCCACAGAAAGGTCGGCACCGCGAGCACGCGACGGATCGGCCGGTCGACTTTCTCCTGGGAGACTTGCACGGTTTCGGCGGCGCCGCGCTTGGGCTCCTTGATGTAGAACATGAACACCGCAAGGATCAGCCCCGGGATGGCCGCAATAAAGAACGGCGCACGCCAGCTGTCGAACGCCTTGACCATCGCACCGATGGTGAAGAACGCCAGCAACAGGCCCAGGGGCAGGCCCAGCATGAAAATCCCCATGGCCCGGGCGCGGCGGTGAGCCGGGAACAGGTCGCCGATCAACGAGTTGGCGGCCGGCGCGTAACTGGCTTCACCAATGCCGATGCCCATGCGCACCAGCAGAAAGGTCCAGAAGCTGCCAACCATGCCGTTGACCGCCGTCAGCGCGCTCCAACTCGCCAGGCCCCAGCCCATCAGCTTGCTGCGCGAGCCGGTATCGGCCAGGCGCCCCAGGGGCAAGCCGGCAATCGCATAGACGATGGTGAATGCAGTGCCGATGATGCCGAGCTGGAAGTCACTGAGGTGCCATTCCATGCGGATCGGCTCGATGATGATCGCCGGGATCGTGCGATCAAAGAAGTTGAACAGGTTGGCCAGGAACAGCAGGAACAGAATGCGCCAGGCATTCGCCGCTTGGGTCGAGTTCTGCATGGGTCCGTCTCTTTTATTGTTATAGAGGCTCGATGCCGACGCATCCTGCCCGGAACCTGCAATCTAGTCAGGCGCGGCGCGGTTGTCTGTAATGATTCGTAAAGCTGATAGGGCGTAATTTCATCCAGGACAGCCAGATTTTCCCGCTAAAAAAATAAGCACGCGCCCCCCTTCCCAAGCGCCTTGGCAGGCATAGAATAGCGAGCCTTCCGCAGCTCCCCCTTACCTCTTATTGATGACGTGCCATGTCCGATGCCAGTCCGTGTCTGAATTGCGGTGCCTGTTGTTCACACTTTCGCGTGTCTTTCTTTTGGGGCGAATGCGCCTCATCAGGCGGCACCGTGCCCGATGAACTGGTGGTACAGATCAACCCCAGCCGGGTGGCGATGATCGGCACCGACCAGAAACCGGCACGCTGTTGCAGCCTTGAGGGCGAAGTGGGCAGCGGCACCCGTTGTTCGATCTACGAGCAGCGTTCCAGCGTGTGCCGGGAATTCGAGGCCTCGTGGAGCCAGGGTGAAGTGAACGTCGATTGCGACGCCGCCCGCGCCGCATTCGGCCTGGCGCCGCTGGAGCAACCGCCTTACGAGTTCGAGCTGCCCATCAGTGCTTAGCACCATTGGCTATGGCGAGCATGCCAAAATCAAAGCAATCAAAATGCCATTACCGCTTGCGCTTCCGCTGAGCCTTCTATACTCGATTCCATAGGTCATCGCCACGCGCAGTGACACGAGATGACTCTGCAACGGGACGTGCTATGGAATGGCTGGGTCTGCATTTTTTTACCCCGCTTCCCGAGAGCGGGTATTTATTACTTAATTGCACCCATAACCCCTTCCTGGTGCTACTGGCGTACCTGGTTGCCTGCGCCGCGAGTTTTGGCACCCTGGACATGGCCGAGCGTGTCGGCCACGTTGATAACCTGACGGCAAAACGCCATTGGCGCTGGATCGGCGCCGGTTGCCTGGCCGGCGGGATCTGGTCGACGCACTTCATCAGCATGCTGGCGCTCCAGGCGCCCATCACTATCCATTACGAATGGTTCCTAACGCTGGCTTCATTGGCGATCGCGTTGATCGCTTCGTTGTTCGCCCTGCAAACCCTCAGTCATGCCCGAATGCGTTTTCATCAGTACCTGACGGCGGCCACCTGCATGGGCCTGGGCATCGCCCTGATGCACTACGTGGGCATGGCCGCCATGCGCTCCGAGGCCCAGGTGTATTTTTCCAGCGGGCTGTTCGGGTTGTCGGTGGCCATTGCCATTGGCGCCAGCCTGGCCGCCTTGCTGTTGTCCCGCTACCTGCGCAATGGCAGTGGAATGTTCCACCAACTGCTCAAGTACGCTGCCAGCCTGGTGCTCGGCGCCGGCATTATCAGCATGCACTTCACCGGTATGGCAGCCATGCAATTGCTGCTGCCCACCGGGGCCGTGCCGGCATTGCCCATCGACAACAACCCGACGCAACTGGGCCTGTCGGTGGCCGTCATCACGTTGTTGGTCATCGGCAGCAGCATCAGCGCGGCCCTCGCCGACAAGAAACTGCAGCACAAGGAACGCGACCTGCGTCGGGTCAATGCCCTGCTGACCGAACTGGACCAGGCGCGCGCATCCCTGCAGCAAGTGGCCCACTACGACGCCCTGACCAGCCTGCTCAATCGCCGGGGCTTCAACCAGATCTTCGCCGAAAACCTCGCGCAGAAAGCCCAGGCCGAGGGCATGCTGGCGGTGATCTTCCTCGACATCGACCACTTCAAGCGGATCAACGACAGCCTCGGCCATGATGCCGGCGATGAGCTGCTGACAGTCCTGGCCGGCCATATCAAGAGTTCGATACGCAGTCACAATGATGTAGTGGCGCGCTTTGGCGGCGATGAATTCTGCATCCTGATCAACATCCATCATCGCGACGAAGCGCGGCACATGGCCCAGCGCATCATGCAGAAAATGAAAGAGCCCATCGAGCTGGCTGGCCGGCGCATGGTGATGACCACCAGCATCGGTATCAGCGTGTTTCCTGAGGACGGGACCACCTGCGAGGAACTGCTGAAAACCGCCGACCTGGCGCTGTATCAATCCAAGGATGGCGGGCGCAACAGCTTGAACTTCTTCAGCTCCAACCTGAAAACCCGAGCCTTTCTCGAACTGCAGTTGGAAGAGGAATTGCGCAGTGCATTGCGCAACCAAAAGGAACTGGTCCTGCACTACCAACCGATTCTGGACCTGCACAAAGGCAAGGTCACCCGCCTCGAAGCCCTGGTGCGTTGGCAACACCCGCAACATGGGCTACTGGCGCCCGAACGGTTTATCGGCATCGCCGAAAACAACGGCCTGATCGCCGAGCTGGACAACTGGGTGCTGCGCCAGGCCTGTGCCGACCTGGGTTGGCTGACGGACCAGGGGCACCCGGACCTGGTCATGGCCGTGAATTGTTCGGCCCTGAACCTGGCCCGTGACGAACTGGCAGATGAAATCGAATACGCCTTGCGCAGCAGTGGCATCGCCGCCAGCCGCCTGGAGCTGGAGGTGACCGAAAATGCCTTGATGGGCAACATCAGCAGCACCCTGATCCTGCTGCGGCAAATCCGCGCGCTGGGTGTGGCGCTGTCCATCGACGACTTCGGCACTGGCTACTCCTCCCTCTCCTACCTCAAGCGCCTGCCCCTTAACACGCTGAAGATCGACCGCTCCTTTATCCAGGACATTCCCAAGTCCACCACCGATATGGAGATTGTCCAGGCGATCATCGGCATGGCCCACACCCTGCACCTGCAAGTCATTACCGAAGGCGTGGAAACCCAGCAGCAACTGGAGCTGTTGATCAAACATGGCTGCGATTACGTGCAGGGTTACCTGCTCAGTGCAGCGGTGCCGGCCAGTGAAATCAGTGCCGTGATCACGGCACTTGACCAACGCAACCCGCCGGGCCTGGCGGGCAGCAAGGACACGACCAGCGCCAAGGGTTCATCGACGGGTTCTTCGGTAGTCCGCCCTATTCGCTGAAACGCCAGCATCAGGGCAAATCGCCAGTATTTGATTAAAGAACGCCGACGAACGGCCGATTCATGAGAGTCCAACGTAGCTTTTCCCTAGAAAACCTAGGGTTAAACCCTATCGGGTAAAGTCGCGAACTCTCACTCGGTGATGGCTCTTTGATGTTTTCCGGCCATCCGTCCAGGCACATGGCGCACAATGACTTCTAAAAATAATCCTGTTACCGCGGTATCCGACGTGTTGCTGACAGCGCCTGCGGAAAAACCCTCAGGTTCAAAGTCATTGACCAGTCAACGTGCGCTGGGCACCCAGCAATACCTGTACTTCACCGAAACCAACACCGACCGCATCCTCGACAACCTCGATGGCCTGCGCGACATGGTGTTCCCGCGCCCGCCGCACCTTGACGGTGACAGCGAGCTGCACAGTGAGCAGGAGTTTCCCTCGGTCTGCCTGATCGGCCTGGGGCGCTGTGGTTCCAACATCGCCCTGGATGTGGCGGAACTGGTGTACAACGCCCGCAAGTTTTATCTGAACGAGTTCAGCACCGAAGACAAATCCTACGTTGAAAAGGGCTACAGCCCGGCCCAGTGGATCCGTAACAACTTGCGCCTGGGCGCCAGCAAGGCCAGCAAGCCGGTGTTTCTGGTAGAACCCCTGGTGATGCTCGGCGACCTGGACAAAGACATCGCCGGACGCATCCGTTTCTCGCGCAAGGGCGAGAAAAGCGGCTTTTTGCGCGACTACAGCAAAATGAAAATCATGGACCTGTCGGAAGTGCATGCCGGTGGCGCCGGTAACGCACCGATCCTCGGCCAGTACCTGGCCAAGATCATCCTCAACAAAGACACCCAGCGCTTTTCCAGCCCTGACTGGAAGATGATCCATTCGTACCTGATCGACTCCTGCGGGATCAAGGCCAACCAGTCGCGCCTGTACTTCTCGATCTTCAGCGCCGGCGGCGGCACCGGCTCGGGCATGGCCTCGGAGTTTGGCCTGGCCCAGCAACACTCGTACATGAACAAGACCTTCGACACCAAACCTGCCGACGAGCATGACAGCAAGAGCGGCCATGCCTTTGTGTTCGAGCCGATTTTCACCAGCGGGATCTGCGTGCTGCCGAACATCTCCGATCACCGCAGCGAAATGTCCGAGGCACTGCATATCAACGCCGGTCGGCTGCTGTGCAAGTACCTGTCGGAGGAATGGGATTTCTCGTACAACTTCGACAATGAAGACAGCAGCGAGGCCAGTGTCAAAGGCCGTATCCGCCCGTGGAACGCGATGATGCTGATCTCCAACGACATCATGCGTTACGCCGAAGAAAGCGACGACGGCAACATCCAGAACATTGACGTCAATGCCATGGAAAAACACGCCAACCAATACATCTCACAGCAGATCTTCAACATCCTGACGGCTCAGGCGGTGACGACCGACTATGACCAGAACTATTTCCGCCGCGCCGGCATCGACATCGGTGAAACCATTCGCCTGGACGCCAACGACCTGTTCATGAGCCTGGCCGGGCCGGTGGCAATTGCCTACGCCGAGTCGGTGGTCCCGGAAACCCCGGCGCCGAGCAACGACAAGTTCAAGGTGTTTGAAAAAGAGCCGCAGCGCCTGAACATCGACGATTTGTTCTTCCGCTCCATCGACCTGCCCCACTTCAATAAAGTCACCCAGGCCATCGAAGGCATCAGCCTGTTGCCGATCGAATCCAAACGCTACAAGGCATCCCTGGAGCAGTACAAGAACTCCGGCTATGACGCAGCGGCCCTGCATGACCTGCACTTCTTCAAGAACTGCTCGTCGGTGGTGTCCATCGTCTCCCTGCCCAAGGACTACAAACTGTCCTATATGGACCTGAACCGGCTCAAGACCCACCTCAACAGCCTGTTCCCCAACACCACCCTCAAGCGCTACGCCCTGGTGATCGGTGCTTCGGCCAACCTGTCGTTGACCACCCTGATCGCCAAGAGCCCGTGCCTGTCGGATGACTTCCTGACGTTGATCGTGGCCTTTATCAAGCGCTGCTTTGCCCGCAACCCGTACCGTTTCGACGAGACCCTGGACAACTCGATCCTGGACTTCATCATCCATGAAGACTTCGACGAGGACCGTATCGACGAGTTACTCAACGAATTCGAGAACCCGGCGAAGATCCTCGATACCAACTGGTACGCGATCAAGCCGATGTATGAGAAGAAGTACCGCGAGCTGATCAACGACAAAGAGAAGTTTGTCTCGATCAACGACATTCGCCTGTCGCGCGATTGCGTGAAGAAGGCGATCAAGTACCTGCGTGAGATTTATCGTCACCGAATTGGCAAGACCAAGGTGATCTCGCTGAACAACCATACGGGCAAGACCGCCTAGACCGAGGTGCGCCCATCGCGAGCAAGCCCGCTCCCCCAGTTGACCGAGTTCCACTCTTGGAATGCGGCTGGATGTGGGAGCTGGCTTGCCTGCGATAGCGGTCTAACCGGCAACAAATACCCCTAACCTTGCCACACCAAGAAACAATTCCCCAGGCCATCCGCGGCCCGCAAAACTGTTCCCCTGACGTTTACGTCACCCTCGCCTGTGACCTTTCTTCACGGCCAGTTGCCATCATGGGCAAAGCGGTTACTCCGCTACACACTTTTAATGGCACACAACTCGCACTATTTCGGTGCGCACGTTTAGTTCGATGCCCTTTCCTGGATCAGAATCCACGGTGAAACCACCACCGCCCACAAGCTCGGATCACGCTCCACCAGGTCCAATGCCCGCGTCGCAGACACTTCGCCAAGGCTCCCGGAGGCCAGCCAGGCGGCCACTTTGTCACGGTTGTCCTCGGCCATTCCCTCGGCCGCTTCGATCAAATCCAGGCCAGCGTCGACCCACAATAGGGCACCCTTGGCAAAGAACGGTTCGAGCTCCTTCCAGGAAATTTCCGCGGTTTCGCCGAGCAGCTTGGCATAGAGGGTGCTAGGTTCTTGCGTCATGGGAACTCACCTGAGGAAAAAATCGGCGCAATCATACCGTCGAGGCTTCCCCAGAAAAACCCAGTTGCAATTGAGGCACCGATTGAAAGTGTCAGGAACGCCAAGGATTGCCCGAGACTCTGGCAAGCACCCGCCGCTATTCTGTCTTTTTCTTTCATTTAAGCGACATACCCGGCGTTTGCCCCCAGCAGCCAGCTTTTCAAGCGATCAACCGGCGCTCTACACTGTACCGGTACAGTTGCCAGGCCGCTGCCGGGGGATATCCGAGATATCTGATCCGGTTCTGTAGCCCACAAGGCCGCTAGAACTATAAAAAATACAACAGTAAGAGTGGAGCACTATGAATAAGGCTACTAAGCAGATTTCCAAACTGTTTGCCGCTATGGTCCTGGCTGGGGTTGCCGGCCATTCGTTCGCAGCTGACACCATCAAGATCGGTATTGCCGGCCCTAAAACCGGCCCTGTGACCCAATACGGCGATATGCAGTTCATGGGCGCCAAGCAAGCCATCAAGGACATCAACGCCAAGGGCGGTGTCGATGGCAAAATGCTTGAGGCCAAGGAATACGACGACGCTTGCGACCCTAAACAAGCCGTTGCCGTCGCCAACAAAGTGGTCAACGACGGCGTCAAGTTCGTGGTCGGCCACCTCTGCTCCAGCTCCACTCAACCTGCAACCGACATCTACGAAGACGAAGGCGTGATCATGATCACTCCGGCGGCTACCAGCCCGGAAATCACCTCCCGTGGCTACAAGCTGATCTTCCGTACCATCGGCCTGGACAGCGCCCAGGGCCCAGCGGCCGGCAACTACATCGCCGACCACGTCAAGCCGAAGGTCGTTGCAGTCCTGCACGACAAGCAACAATACGGTGAAGGCATCGCCACCGCCGTTAAGCAGACCCTCGAGAGCAAAGGCACCAAGGTTGCCGTGTTCGAAGGCCTGAACGCCGGCGACAAGGACTTCTCCTCGATTATCCAGAAGCTCAAGCAAGCCAACGTCGACTTCGTCTACTACGGCGGCTACCACCCAGAACTGGGTCTGATCCTGCGCCAATCCCAGGAAAAAGGCCTGAAAGCCAAGTTCATGGGCCCGGAAGGCGTGGGTAACGACTCCATCTCGCAAATCGCCCAGAAAGCCTCCGAAGGCCTGCTGGTCACCCTGCCGAAATCCTTCGACGCCGACCCTGCGAACAAGGCCATCGTCGACGCACTCAAGGCTGACGGCAAAGACCCAAGCGGTCCGTTCGTGTTCCCAGCCTACTCGGCGGTTGAAATCATCGCGGGCGGCATCGCAGCTGCCAAAAGCGAAGACACCACCAAAGTGGCCGAGGCCATCCACGCGGGTACCTTCAAGACCCCGACCGGCGACCTGAGCTTCGATAAGAACGGCGACCTGAAAGACTTCAAGTTCGTGGTCTACGAATGGCACTTCGGTCAACCAAAAACCGAAGTTTCCCCTCAGTAAGCCAGGCGTTACTGGACAACAAGCCCACTGTGCAAGCAGTGGGTTTTGTTTTACGAGGTTTATGGGCCACGCACCCGCGATCCGGGCGCTGGCTCACCTGAAAATCTTAAAACCGTCACCAGCGGTTCGCTGGCAAATGCTTTGTGCAAATGTGCTCACAGAACACAGCACCGAGCAGGAAGATGACTCCACCAGTGAAATGCGTATCGGGTTTTTAGGAGCGCTGTAATGCCTGAGATCTATCATTTTTTCCAACAGCTGGTTAATGGCCTGACCATTGGCAGCACCTATGCCTTGATAGCCATTGGCTACACAATGGTTTACGGCATCATTGGAATGATCAACTTCGCCCACGGCGAGGTGTACATGATTGGCTCCTACGTGGCGTTCATTGCCATTGCCGGGCTGGCCATGATGGGTATCCACTCCCTGCCGCTGTTAATGACTGCCGCGTTCCTTGCGTCAATCGTCGTAACCAGTGCCTACGGCTACAGTATCGAACGTGTTGCATACCGCCCCTTGCGTGGCAGCAACCGCCTGATCCCGTTGATTTCCGCCATCGGCATGTCGATTTTCCTGCAGAACACCGTATTGCTGTCCCAGGACTCCAAGGACAAGTCCATTCCCAACCTGATCCCGGGGAGCTTTTCCTTCGGTCCAGGTGGTGCAGAAGAAGTGCTGATTTCCTACATGCAGGTCCTGGTCTTCGTCGTCACCCTGGTGGCCATGCTGGGCCTGACCCTGTTCATCTCCCGCTCCCGTCTGGGGCGCGCCTGCCGGGCCTGCGCCGAAGACATCAAGATGGCCAACCTGCTGGGTATCAACACCAACAACATCATTGCCCTGACCTTCGTCATCGGCGCCGCACTGGCCGCCGTCGCTGCCGTGTTGCTGAGCATGCAGTATGGCGTGATCAACCCCAACGCCGGCTTCCTGGTGGGGCTCAAAGCCTTCACTGCGGCGGTCCTCGGCGGCATCGGCAGTATTCCGGGCGCGATGCTCGGCGGGCTGGTGCTGGGTGTGGCCGAAGCCTTTGGTGCCGATATCTTCGGCGACCAGTACAAGGACGTGGTGGCATTCGGTCTATTGGTTCTGGTGCTGTTATTCCGGCCGACCGGCATCCTGGGCCGTCCGGAGGTTGAGAAAGTATGAGCAGATATCTTAAATCGGCGTTTTTCAGCGCCTTGCTGGTATGGGCCGTGGCCTTTCCGGTACTCGGGCTCAAGCTGAGCATTGTCGGGATCAACCTTGAAGTACACGGCACCGGGCCAGTCACCCTGACCATCATTGCCCTGTGCTCGGTGCTGATGTTCCTGCGGGTGCTGTTCACCCAGCAGGTCGGTGCGCTGCTCAAGTCCAACCGTGGCCCGCTGGTCTCGCCCAAGGTCAGCCAGTTCCTGACCCTGCCGCGCACCCAGCGCTACATCATCATCGGCCTGATCGTGGCCGCGTTGATCTGGCCATTCTTCGGCTCCCGTGGTGCAGTGGATATCGCCACCCTGATCCTGATCTACGTGCTGCTGGGCCTTGGCCTGAACATCGTGGTGGGCCTCGCGGGCCTGCTCGACCTGGGTTATGTGGGCTTCTACGCCGTGGGTGCCTACACCTACGCGCTGCTCTCGCACTACCTGGGCTGGAGCTTCTGGATCTGCCTGCCACTGGCCGGCATGGCGGCGGCCACCTTCGGCTTCCTGCTGGGCTTCCCGGTGTTGCGCCTGCGCGGTGACTACCTGGCCATCGTGACCCTGGGCTTTGGTGAGATCATCCGCCTGTTCCTGCGTAACCTCACCGATATCACCGGCGGCCCCAACGGCATCAGCAGTATTCCCAAGCCAACGTTCTTCGGCTTGTCGTTTGATCGCTCCGCTGCCGAAGGCATGCAGACCTTCCACGAGTACTTCGGGATTGCCTACAACCCGGTGAGCAAAGTGGTGTTCCTGTACCTGGTCGCCCTGTTGCTGGCCCTGGCCGCGCTGTTCGTGATCAACCGCCTGCTGCGCATGCCGATCGGGCGTGCCTGGGAAGCGCTGCGTGAAGACGAAATCGCCTGCCGCGCGCTGGGCCTGAACCCGACCATCATCAAGCTCTCGGCCTTCACCCTGGGTGCCGCGTTCGCCGGTTTTGCCGGTAGCTTCTTTGCCGCTCGCCAAGGTTTGGTGACACCGGAATCGTTCACCTTCATCGAGTCGGCAATCATCCTCGCCATCGTGGTATTGGGTGGCATGGGCTCGCAGTTGGGCGTGATCCTTGCGGCCATCGTGATGATCCTGCTGCCGGAACTGATGCGTGAATTCAGCGAGTACCGCATGTTGATGTTCGGCGCCATGATGGTGCTGATGATGATCTGGCGCCCTCAAGGCCTGCTGCCCATGCAACGTCCACATATGGAGCTGCGCAAATGAGCCGCGAGATCCTGAAAGTCGAAAACCTGAGCATGCGCTTCGGCGGCTTGCTGGCGGTCAATGGCGTCGCCCTGACTGTCAAAGAGAAACAAGTGGTCGCGTTGATCGGCCCCAACGGCGCCGGCAAGACCACGGTGTTCAACTGCCTGACCGGTTTCTACAAACCGGCCGGTGGCAGCATCCTGCTGGACGGCCAGCCGATCCAGGGCCTGGCCGGTCACGAGATCGCCCGCAAGGGCGTGGTGCGGACCTTCCAGAACGTGCGGTTGTTCAAGGACATGACCGCCGTAGAAAATCTGCTGATCGCCCAACACCGGCACCTGAACACCAATTTCTTCGCGGGCCTGTTCAAGACCCCGGCGTTCCGCAAGAGCGAGCGCGAGGCCATGGAGTACGCCGCGTACTGGCTGGACAAGGTCAACCTGACCGAGTTTGCCAACCGCCCGGCCGGCACCCTGGCCTACGGTCAGCAACGGCGCCTGGAAATCGCCCGCTGCATGATGACCCGCCCGCGGATCCTGATGCTCGACGAACCGGCTGCCGGCCTCAACCCCAAGGAAACCGAAGACCTCAAGGCGTTGATCGGTGTGCTGCGTGAAGAAAACAACGCCACCGTGTTGCTGATCGAACACGACATGAAACTGGTCATGAGCATTTCCGACCATATCGTCGTGATCAACCAGGGCACGCCATTGGCCAACGGGACGCCGGAGCAGATCCGCGACAACCCGGAAGTGATCAAAGCCTATTTGGGGGAAGCGTAAATGCTGCAATTCGAAAACGTTTCCACTTTCTACGGCAAGATCCAGGCCCTGCACGAGGTCAACGTGGAAGTGCGCCAGGGCGAGATCGTCACCCTGATCGGTGCCAACGGTGCCGGCAAATCCACCTTGCTGATGACCTTGTGCGGCTCGCCCCAGGCGCACAGCGGCAGCATCCGCTACATGGGTGAGGAACTGGTGGGCCAGCATTCGGCGGCAATCATGCGCAAGAGCATTGCCGTGGTCCCGGAAGGCCGTCGGGTGTTTGCCCGCCTGACCGTGGAAGAGAACCTGGCCATGGGTGGGTTCTTTACCGACAAGGGCGACTACCAGGAGCAGATGGACAAGGTGCTGCACCTGTTCCCTCGGCTCAAGGAACGCTTCAGCCAGCGCGGCGGCACCATGTCCGGTGGCGAACAGCAGATGCTTGCCATCGGCCGTGCGCTGATGAGCAAGCCCAAGCTGCTCTTGCTGGACGAACCGTCCCTGGGCCTGGCCCCGATCATCATCCAGCAGATCTTCGACATCATCGAGCAACTGCGCAAGGACGGTGTGACGGTGTTCCTGGTGGAACAGAACGCCAACCAGGCACTGAAAATTGCCGACCGCGCCTATGTGTTGGAAAACGGCCGGGTAGTGATGCAGGGCAGCGGCGAACAACTGCTGACCGACCCGAAAGTGCGCGAGGCTTACCTCGGCGGCTAGGGTCTGAATGTGGGAGCGGGCTTGCCCGCGAAGGCGGTGTGTCAGTGCCGGATGGCTTGGCTGACACACTTCTATCGCGAGCAAACCCGCTCCCACATTTGCTTTGTGTGAACCTTAGAATTTGCATTGTTTTAACTTTTCTTCGAACCACCTGTAACGATCCCCTCCCCCCTTTCTCTAGTGGGGTATGCAAGCACAAACGCTTGCTTACCCACCTCACTGCTGGAGAAACACCATGACCACCCGTTCGCTGTCCGCTGCCACCCTCGTCCTCGCCCTGGGGTCGGCCTTGAGCCTGAGCACCCTGACCACTGTCGCCCATGCCGACGATGCGAAGATGGAAAAATGCTTCGGCGTCGCCCTCAAAGGCAAGAATGACTGCGCCGCAGGCCCCGGCACTACCTGTGCGGGCACCTCGAAAACCGACTACCAGGCCAACGCCTGGAACCTGGTCCCTGAAGGCACCTGCGTGAAGATGGAAAGCCAAACCTCGCCGACAGGTTTTGGCCAACTGGAAGCCTTCAAGGCCAAGTCCTGAATCACCCCTGCCTGAGTACTGACGATGACGCTTTCATCCCTGCCTGATGTCGCCCAGGCTCAGGCACCCGGCCTTGCGCGCCGGGCCGGGCTGGGGCTCAAGAGCGAACACTGGCATACAGTGCTCGCCACCCTGCCCGATATTGGTTTTTTTGAAGTCCACGCCGAAAACTACATGGTGGCCGGCGGGCCTTTTCATCACTACCTGGGCTTGATCCGCGAGCAGTATCCGCTGTCGCTGCATGGCGTCGGCCTGTCCATCGGCGGCGAAGGCCCGCTGAGCCAGGCCCACCTGGCGCGCCTGGCGGTACTGATCGAGCGCTATCAACCCCAATCCTTTTCCGAACACCTGGCGTGGTCCAGCCACGGCCCGGTGTTTCTCAACGATCTGCTGCCCCTGGCCTATGACGACGCAACTCTCAAGCGGGTGTGCGAACACGTGGACCAGGTACAAACCACCCTCAAGCGGCCCATGTTGCTGGAGAATCCGTCGACCTACCTGCAGTTCCAACGCTCCACCCTGGATGAAACCGACTTTATCCGCGAGGTCATCCGGCGCACCGGCTGCGGCTTGTTGCTGGACGTGAACAACGTGTATGTGTCCTGCATCAATCATCAGCAGGATCCGTTGGCCTACCTCGATGCGTTGCCTTTGCACGCGGTGGGCGAGATTCATCTGGCAGGCTTTGCCGAAGACAGCGACAGCCTTGGTGATCGCCTGCTGATTGATGATCACGGCGCGCCCATCGACAACGCCGTCTGGCAGTTGTATCAGCAGGCCTTGCAACGTACCGGGCCGGTTGCGACGCTGATCGAGCGCGACAACGATGTACCGGCCTTCAGCGTATTGCACGCCGAAGCCCGGCAAGCCGAGCGCTACTTGCTGGCTGCGGCGGTGCGCCCATGAATGTGCTCGAACAGTTTGCAAAGGCCCTGTTGGCGCCGGGCCAGCCATGCCCGGAGGGTTTGTTCAGCCACAACGGCGCCGATCCCGCCAGCCGTTTTGCGGTGTATCGCAACAACGTCCACAGTTCGTTAATCAGCGCCCTGGCCGACAGTTACCCAGTAACCCGGCAACTGGTGGGCGATGGGTTTTTCCGCGCCATGGCCGGGTTGTATGTCCAGGCCTATCCACCCACCAGCCCGCTGCTCAACGAGTACGGCAGCGACCTCGCCGCCTTTATCCAGGGCTTCGCCCCCGCCGCCAGCGTGCCTTACCTGGCGGACGTCGCGCGACTGGAGCACTTGCGGATCAACGCCTATCACGCCGCCGACACACCCGTCGCCGAGCCCCAGGCCGTCATCGACCAACTGCAACAGTTGCCCAGCCTGGGCAACGTACGCCTGCACCTGCACCCCAGCGTCAGCACCCTGCAGTCGAACTATGCCGTGGTGGCGTTATGGGCCGCGCATCAAACCACCGACACCGTCGCCAGCCTCAACCCCTGGCAGGAGCAAAGCGCGTTGATCCTGCGCAACGGCCTGGAGGTCGAGGTATTCGGCATCGACAGCGGCTGCGTGACGTTTATCAACAGCCTGGCCAACGATTGGCCCCTGGAAATGGCGGTGGCGTACGCCCTCGACGCAGCGAGCGAATTTGACCTGCACCACTGCCTGGGACTGCTGATCAACCACCGCGCCATCACCCATATCAAGGTACAACCATGAACACTGCCGCTACGCGCCTGATTGCACGCGCCACCCAAACCTTCGGGAACATCCCCTACAGCCTGATCGCCCTTATTGCACGCTTTTCCATGGCGGCGGTGTTCTGGAAGTCCGGCCAGACCAAGGTCCAGGGCTTTGCCGTCGACCTGATAGACGGCACCTTCGAACTGGGTGTGCCGCAGTTGGCCAACTCCACCGTGCCGTTGTTTAAAAGTGAATACCACGTACCGTTTGTACCCGCAGAAGTGGCGGCGTACCTGGCTACGTTCGCCGAGCATTTTTTCCCGGTCCTGATTCTGCTGGGTCTGGCCACGCGCTTTTCGGCCCTGGCCTTGTTGGGTATGACCCTGGTGATCCAGTTGTTTGTCTACCCCGACGCCTACCCGACCCACGGCACCTGGATCGCCTTGCTGCTGCTGTTGATGGCCAAGGGGCCAGGACGGGTGTCCATAGATCACTGGATTGCCCGGCGCTGGCGCTAAAGCCGGTCCAGTGCCTCGCCATTGCGTTTGAACCAGCCCACCAGGTAATCGGCCAGTACTTGGGTACGGCGTGGCAACCCACCCTGATAGGGGTGGACCAGGTACATCGGCTGGCTACGAGTCTGATAATCACGCAGGAGCCAACGCAGCCGGCCGTCAGCCAATTCCATCTGCAACAGATAGGAGGGCAGCCGTGCGATGCCGGCACCCACCAACGCAGCCTTTTTCAGCAGGTTGTAGTGGTTGGAGGCAAACGTGCCATCCACCCGGACCCGCAGCAATTCGTGTTGCTGGTGATACAGCCACTCTTCGCGACCACTGTAGTGGCTGTTGAGCAAGCAACGGTGGCCGACCAGCTCCGCCGGTGTCAGCGGTTCCCCGTGTTGCTCCAGATAGGCCGGGCTGGCGCAGGTCATTTCATGCCAGGCCAACAGCGGCCTGGCGACCAGCCTTTCATCGGTGGCCACCGCCGAGCGTACTGCCAGATCAAAACCGTCCCGCGCCAGGTCACGATAATTGTTGTTCAGATCCAGCTCGATCTGTACTTGCGGGTACTGCCGGGAAAACTCCAGCAACAGACCATCGAAGAAGGTTTCACCCAGGGAAACCGGAACGGTCATACGCACCGGCCCTGCCACATCGTCCTTGAGCCGCGCCAATGCCTGACGCGCGCGGTCGACCTGGATTACCAATGCCTGGGCCTGGGGTAACAGCGCCGCGCCGGCGGCAGTGAGGCTTAAACGGCGGGTGGTGCGATGCAGCAACACCACCGAAAACTGCGCCTCCAACTGGCTGATGCGCTTGGACAACTGGCCCTTGCTGCACCCCAGTTGCTGGGCGGCCAGGGTAAAACTGCCGGCTTCGATCAACACCGCAAACGCCGCCAGATCATCCATCTCGCTCATGGATTGTTTCCATTTGAAAACCAAAGGTTGCCTATTAGTGCGCTTATCCGCAGAAAAAACCACTCTAGACTCAAGGCTCACCTGAACCTCTAGAGGAACGACACATGAAAATCCTGTTGATTGGCGCCAGCGGCACGGTGGGCTCAGCGGTCAAGGCCGAACTGTCCCAGCGCCATGAAGTGATCAGCATTGGTCGCACGAGCGGCGACTTTCACGTCGATATCAGCGACAGCGCTTCGATCCGCCGACTGTTTGCACAAACCGGCAAGTTCGACGCCCTGGTGTGCGCCGCCGGCAGCGTCAACTTTGTGCCCCTGGGCGAAATGGACGCCAGCCACTTCGACCTCGGCCTGCAAGACAAACTGATGGGCCAGGTCAACCTGCTGCTGATCGGCCGCGAATTTGCCAACGACGGTGCGTCCTTCACCTTCACCAGCGGCATTCTCAACCGCGACCCGATCCGCACCGGCGCCTCGGCGGCGCTGGTCAATGGCGCCATTGATGCTTTCGTCAAAGCGGCGGCAATTGAACTGCCACGGGGCCTGCGGATCAACTCGGTCAGCCCCAACGTACTGCTGGAGGCCATGGGTAGCTATGCGCCTTATTTCCGGGGCTTCAAGCCGGTGCCTGCGGCAGATGTAGCTTTGGCCTACGCCAAGAGTGTGGAAGGCTTACAGACCGGGCAGACTTACATCGTCGGCTGATCACTTGATCAGCGACGGCATCATCTCCAACAACTGATCGCGGGGGATGGAGAACCTCAGGCTCGGACCGTCGAGCACACCCTGGACCGTCGCCGTATTGAGCTGCCGGCCATTGAGGTACAGGGCCATCTGTTTATGCATGGCCGCCTGGGACAGCGCCTTCGTGCGCTCCTGGGCCTGCGGTGTCAGCGTCACGTCAACCTCGATAAACTCGGGGTGGAGGGCTTGGGCTTTTTTCAGGGTCAAGGTGATATCGGTGAAGTCGGTCTGTGAGGTATAGAACAGCTTGGCCGGCACCTCGGCCCAGGCCAGGGGGGCCACGCAGGCCAGGGCGAAAAGGGCCCATCGAATGTTCATATGAATGCGCCTTTCGAAAAACTTAAACTTGGCATAAGGCTTCCGTAACATCCACGGGAAAAGGCTTAATTCCAGGCTCCGTTAAAATGCTGCAACCTATTCGCCCATCACCGACTTGTGATGCAGCGCCAGCCTGCGTAACGTGGCGGCACTTGTCAGGAGACCCGATAATGCGTGCCGCCCGTATCCTTGCTCTGTTTGCCCTACTGCCCCTGTTCACCGCCTGCCAGGTGTTTGAGCGCGACCCGGCCAAGCCGTCCACGGCGGGCCTGACCCGCATGCAGGGCGAGTTGACCGCCATCGGCGATAAACTGCTGTTCCAGCCCTGCCATGACCAGCGCAACTACGTGGTCAACGATACCGGCGGCACCAGCATCCTCCAGGAAGCGGCGTCCCTGGCCGGCCAGCAAGGGGCCTTGTTTGCCGACTTGCGCGGCAAGTTCTCCGGGGTCGCCAGCGGCACCCAGGGCCAGGTGGAGCTGCAGCAGTTGTACCGCGTCGAACGCTCGACCTCGGCCTGTGACGACCCGGACTTCAAGCGCATGATCCTGCGCGCCAACGGCCACAAACCCGCGTGGGCGCTGAATGTCACCAACAAGGGCATGGTCCTGCAGCGCGAGGGCCAGCCACCGCTGCCGGTACCTTATGTGGAAGAGCAACTGGGCGATGGCCGTTTCAACCTCACCACCGAAGCCAACGGCCAGAAGATCGAACTGTGGGTCGCGCCCCAGCGCTGCATCGACAGCGTCAGCGGCAGCCTGCAGCACATGAGCGCCGAACTTCGGATCAACGGCCAGGTGCAGCGTGGCTGCGCGGCGTTTGGCGGTTCGCGAGACGACTGATTCGGCCCTGCACTGTTTTAGCATGACGGGAAACCGCCGTTGGGGCTTATAATCGCCGGTTTGCAAAACCGCCGGCCCTACCAAACGCCGCATACCGGATCCTGTCATGCTACGAATCACCGAACTCAAGCTGCCCATCGACCATCCCGAAGAAGACCTGCGGCCTGCGATTGTGCAGCGCCTGGGCATCGCCAGTGATGATCTGCTCGATTTCACCCTGTTCAAACGCAGCTACGATGCGCGCAAGAAATCATCGGAGCTGTGCTTCATCTACACCGTCGACCTTGAGGTCAAGGGCGAAGCCGCCCTGCTGCTCAAGTTCGCCGACGACCGCAATATCAACGCCGCACCGGATGTCAGCTACAAGGTAGTCGGCCAGGCGCCGGCCGACCTGAGCGAGCGACCGATTGTGGTCGGTTTCGGTCCTTGCGGGATTTTTGCCGGGCTGTTGCTGGCGCAGATGGGTTTCAAGCCGATCATCCTCGAGCGTGGCCGCGAAGTGCGCCAGCGCACCAAGGACACCTGGGGCCTGTGGCGCAAAAGCGTACTCAACCCCGAGTCCAACGTGCAGTTCGGCGAGGGCGGCGCCGGGACCTTTTCCGACGGCAAGCTCTACAGTCAGATCAAGGATCCGAAGTTCCACGGGCGCAAGGTGCTGCACGAGTTCGTCAAGGCCGGCGCGCCAGACGAAATCCTCTACGTCAGCAAACCGCATATCGGTACCTTCCGCCTGACCGGCGTGGTGGAAAACATGCGCCAGCAGATCATCGCCCTGGGCGGTGAGGTGCGTTTCGAACAGCGGGTCACCGACGTGCTGATCGAGGACGGCCAGTTAAATGGTGTGGTCGTCGATGGTGGCGAGCAGATCCTCTCCAGGCACGTGATCCTCGCCCTCGGCCACAGTGCCCGCGACACCTTCCGCATGCTCCACGGCCGTGGCGTATACATGGAAGCCAAGCCGTTTTCGGTAGGTTTCCGTATCGAACACCCGCAGTCGCTGATCGACGCCGCGCGCCTGGGCAAGTATGCCGGGCACCCAAAACTGGGCGCGGCCGACTACAAGCTGGTGCACCACGCCAAGAACGGCCGTTCGGTGTACAGCTTCTGCATGTGCCCGGGCGGTACGGTGGTGGCGGCCACTTCCGAGCCAAATCGGGTCGTGACCAACGGCATGAGCCAGTACTCGCGTAACGAGCGCAATGCCAACTCCGGGATCGTGGTCGGTATCACCCCGGAAGTGGACTATCCGGGCGGCCCGCTGGCCGGGATCGAGTTACAGGAGCGCCTGGAATCCCACGCGTTCATCCTCGGCGGCAGCAACTACGAAGCACCGGCGCAACTGGTGGGTGATTTCATCGCTGGCAAGCCGTCCACCGCTATTGGTAGCGTGGAACCTTCCTACAAGCCGGGCGTTGCCCTCGGCGACTTGGCCCTGGCCTTGCCAGACTTCGCCATCGAGGCCATCCGCGAAGCGTTGCCGGCCTTTGAGAAGCAGATCAAGGGCTACTCGCTGCATGACGCAGTCCTGACCGGGATCGAAACCCGCACTTCGTCGCCACTGCGGATCACCCGCGACGCGTCGATGCAGAGCTTGAATGTGAAAGGTCTGTTCCCGGCGGGTGAAGGCGCAGGTTATGCCGGCGGGATCCTGTCGGCAGGCGTTGATGGGATTCGGATTGCCGAAGCCGTGGCGCGCAACATCCTCGGGATCGAAGCCTGAGTAAACGCGCTCCATTGTGGGAGCGGGCAAGCCCGCCTCCCACAGTGATCGTCATGCGCCAGGCAGTTTAGATATTGGCGCGCAATACGCTGTCCGGCAACGGCTCGCCACGCTCGACACTGGCGGCAACCGCGTCGATCAACTCTTCCAGCGCATACCCCTGCCCAACCAGCCACGCATCGTCATAGTAGGTCGTGGCATAACGCTCGCCACCGTCACACAGAATCGCCACGATAGACCCCGACTCCCCCGCCGCCTGCATCTGCTGCGCAGCAATCAACGCGCCGATCAGGTTGGTGCCGCTGGATCCCCCGACCCGCCGTCCCAAGCGCTGCGCCAGGTAATGCATGGCGGCCAGCGACAAGGCATCCGGCACCTTGACCATTGCATCAATCACCTTGGGCAGGAACGACGCTTCCACCCGTGGCCGACCAATGCCTTCGATCCGTGAGCCGCAGTCCAGGCGCAAGCTGGCATCACCGCTCTGGTAATAATCGAAGAACACCGAACGCTCGGCGTCGGCACACAACACTCGGGTGCAATGCTGGCGGTAACGCACATAGCGCCCAAGAGTCGCCGTGGTACCGCCGGTACCCGGGCTGGAAATCAGCCAGCTCGGCTCTGGATGCCGCTCGAAGCGCAACTGCTGGAAGATCGACTCGGCAATATTGTTGTTCGCCCGCCAGTCGGTAGCCCGTTCGGCATAGGTGAACTGATCCATGAAGTGCCCACCGCTTTCCTGCGCCAGGCGCTCGGATTCGGCGTAGATCTGCGTGGGGTCCTGCACCAGGTGGCTCTTGCCGCCATAGAAGGCGATCTGGGCAATTTTTTCCTGGGACGTGGTGGCCGGCATCACCGCAATAAACGGCAGGCCCAGCAAGCGCGCGAAGTACGCTTCGGAAATCGCGGTGGAGCCACTGGAGGCCTCGATCACCGGCGCGCCGGGCTTGAGCCAGCCGTTGCACAGCGCATACAGGAACAAGGAGCGGGCCAAGCGGTGCTTAAGGCTACCGGTGGGGTGGCTGGACTCATCCTTGAAATACAATTCGATCCCCGGCAAGCCCGGCAATGCCAGTGGGATCAGGTGGGTGTCGGCGCTGCGCTGGAAGTCCGCTTCAATAATACGAATGGCCTCTCGGGCCCACTGACGGTGGTCGCTCATGCTCAAGTTCCATTAAATTTTCAGGCTTGATCTTAGGGTGTTTCCTACACTGCACACAGATACAGTCATGACTTAATTCGATACAGAATTGCTAGGCTTTGAGCCAATCCCTAGCACCGCACTTTTATATAACAAAAAAGAATATAACTTTTGTTTTAACAACTAACAGTACGGGTTAGGGTACGCCCCTATTGAACCTTGATTGGAGAGCGTCCCTTGCCTCTGCGTAGCACGTTTACCCGTTTCTTCCAGCTCGAAGCGGCCAGCGGTCTGTTACTGATCGCTGCAGCCGCCTTGGCCCTGATCATCAACAACTCGCCGCTGTCGTCGTTCTACAGCAGCTTTCTTGAAGTGCCCGTCGCCGTACAGATCGGCGCCCTGCAAATCGCCAAGCCATCGCTACTGTGGATCAACGACGGCCTGATGGCCCTGTTCTTCCTGCTGATCGGCCTGGAGGTCAAGCGCGAGCTGCTCGATGGCCATTTGTCCAAGCCTTCCCAGGTTGTGCTGCCAGGGGCTGCGGCCATCGGCGGCATGGTGGTGCCGGCGCTGATCTACTGGGCCTTGAACAAGGATAACCCGGCGGCACTCGGCGGCTGGGCCATCCCGATGGCCACCGATATCGCCTTTGCCCTGGGCGTGCTGGCACTGCTGGGCAAGCGTGTACCGGTGTCGCTGAAGCTGTTCCTGATGACCCTGGCGATCATTGATGACCTGGGCGCCATCATCGTCATTGCGATTTTCTACTCCGGCGAACTGTCCAGCGCGTCGCTGGCGGGCGCCGGCGCCTGCCTTGTCGCGTTGATCGCCATGAACCGCCTGGGCGTGGTCAAGCTCGGGCCGTACCTGATCATCGGCTTGATCCTGTGGGTCTGCGTGCTCAAGAGCGGTGTTCACGCCACCCTGGCCGGCGTCACCCTGGCGTTCTGCATTCCGCTGCGCACCAAGAACGCCGAGCCCTCGCCCCTGCTCGGCCTGGAACACGCCCTGCACCCGTGGGTGGCATACGGCATCCTGCCGCTGTTCGCCTTTGCCAACGCTGGCGTGTCGCTGGCCGGGGTCAATCTGGAAAGCTTCACCCACCACGTGCCGATGGGTATCGCGGCAGGTTTGCTGGTGGGCAAGACGGTCGGTGTGTTTGGCCTGACCTGGCTCGCCGTGAAAACCGGGCTGGCCGCCCTACCGACCGGCGCCAATTGGGGCCAGGTCATGGGTGTCGCCATCCTGTGTGGCATCGGCTTCACCATGAGCCTGTTTGTCGGCTCACTGGCGTTCTTGCCGGGCAGTAGCGAATACGCCGGGATGGACCGGATGGGCATTCTCACCGGCTCGATCCTCGCGGCATTGATTGGTTATGCCGTGACGGCGATGGCCAGTCGTAAGCAGGTGACAGTCAACGCTTAACGCGTCATGTGGGGGCAGGCCTGTCTTGCCCCCATGCGCTGTTTCAGCCTCTTCTCCCCTCGCTTACAGCACCTTCCTACCTTCTTTCTCCTGCGCATCCCCTAACGTCGCACACCCGTCTGCAAGAACGGATGTCACGGCCAGGTGGGCAGGATGGCCAACAACAAGGACAGCCCCCTGCTGTCGGGGGCGTGTTCGCCAAATCCTCTCTACGAAAATCCAAAAGAACAAAGAAGATTCGCACCATGAGATATCTGATTGCAGCCTTCGATAAGGTTACTGACCTCCAGGCGTTTGTAGTCGAGCAACATGGCTGGGAGGTCTACAACCTGCCCCCGCTCAACTAACGGCTATAGAAACCTTGGCCGGCAGAGCAATAGATGACTCTGCTCATCACTTCCAACTTACCTGCAACGTTTAACGCACCCGGTCGAAATCAAAAATCACATTAAGAAAATCCTTAGCCGAACCGAAAAAAACCCCGACCAGTCACCCGGTCGGGGTTTTTCTTTTACTGTATGACGCTTAGCGGGTAACGCGGCTGGTCCCATCTACAGTCATGATGCGCACCCGGTCGCCGATGCGGAAGATTTCGTTTTCCTGCACCGCCTGGACGTAGGCGCGCATGCTGCCGTCGTCTTCGCGCACGGTGATTTCCACGCCCTGGGTACGGGTCAGGCCTTCTTCGGTGGCCGAGCCCAGCAGGCCGCCCGCCACGGCGCCGATAACGGCAGTCACGATGCTGCCGCGACCGCCACCGATGGCGCTACCGCCAACACCGCCGATGACCGCGCCTGCTGCGCCGCCGATTGGGGTCTTGGTGCCTTCGATCTTGACCGGACGCAGGGATTCGATGGTACCCATGCGCACGCTTTGCACACGACGGGCTTCGTCACGGGAGTACGAGTCGCCGGTCAGACTGGAGGCGCAGCCACCCAGCAGCAACGACATGGTGGTAAAGCAGGCAACCAGCAGAACAGACTTACGCATAGCATCAACTCCAAAGGACATATCTTTATTAGACTCCGCTGCTTGACGCCTGTCACGGCACGGCCCGGAGAAAATTGCTTTCATTCAGCCCCAGTACAGACAGGCTGTACCGCAAAAACCGACAAACGGTAGCACCTACACCCAGACAAGGAATTTCATGGACTACTTCATCATTGTAGCTACCACCGCCGCCGGCCTGTACTTCCACTGGTGGCTGTACCGGCGGATCAAGCGCTGGGTAGATCGCGACCTGGCGCTGTCCCTGGCTGGAGACGATCAGCGCAAGCGCAACTTTATGCTGCAACAGTTGGACCGCGCCAAGGCAGAGAAGGTCAAGCGTAAGGATTTACCACAATGGCTGCAGGACGCAGCACGGCAATACACACCACAAGCCCCGGAGTAGAGACTTCGGCAGGAACACCTGACTCCAGGCCACAGCGCCCATATGGATTACAGGTGTTTAAAGGCGCACTCAGGGCGCCAGGCGCTCGCGGGTCCAGTCGGTACCCTGGAAGCGATAGTTCAAGCGGTCATGCAAGCGGCTCGCCCGGCCCTGCCAGAACTCGATGCGTTCCGGCAGCAGGCGATAACCCCCCCAGTGCTCCGGGCACGCCGGCTGGGTATCGCTGAAGCGCTGTTCGGTCAGCGTGAGCAAGTCCTGCAATTGCTGGCGATCACGGATCACCTGGCTTTGCGGGGAAGCCCAAGCACCGATGCGGCTGCCCAGGGGTCGCACCTGATAGTAGGCATCCGATTCCTCAGGCGTGACCTTGACCACCCGCCCCTCGATGCGCACCTGGCGCTCCAGGGTCGGCCAGAAGAAGGTCATGGCAGCAAACGGGCGGGCTGCCATTTGCTGACCCTTGGCGCTCTGGTAGTTGGTAAAGAAGGTAAAACCCTGGGCATCCAGGCCCTTGAGCAGCAGGACTCGGCAGTGAGGCCGGCCCTCCTGGTCCACGGTCGCCAGGGTCATCGCGTTGGCCTCCACCGGCGCTTGCTCGGTCTTGACCGCATCGCTGAACCACTGGTGGAACAAGGCAAACGGCTCGTCCGGGGCCTGGGCCTCGCTCAAACCGTCCCGCGTGTAGTCACGGCGCATATCCGCCAATGCCTGGTTCATGGGGCTTTATCCTTCTCGCTCAACTGCTCAGTTTTTCGCCTGGTCGTTTGCCGCTACTTTTTTCGCAGGTGCAGCTGCCTTGGCGGCCACCGGCTTTTTGGCTGCCGGCTTGGCGGCGGCTTTTTTCGCGGCTGGCTTGGCGGCGGTCTTCTTGGCCGGGGTTTTCTTCGCGGCCACGGCTTTCTTGGCCACCGGCGCAGGAGCAACGACGTCCTGTACCGCTACCAGTTCGGGCTTCGGCGGGTTTGGCGAGTTGTACTTGCTCAGCAGTGCCAGCATGGTGGTGCGCTGGGTGAACATGATTTCCATGCGACGGTTCAGAGCGCGGCCCTGGGTGCTGTCGTTGGCGGCGCGGGGCATCAGGTCGCCCATGCCACGCAACATCAGGCGGTCCTGCTTCAGGCCGCTGAGGCTGAAGATCGAAGCGATGGACTGGGCACGCTCCTTGGTCAGGGCCTGGTTCTGCACGGTGTCGATGTGGCCCAGGACCAGCACGGCAGTCTTCGGATCCTTTTCAACGGCCTTGGCGACACGGGTAAACGGACCCAGGGTCACCGGCAACAACATCGCCGGGCGCTTCGGGTTGTACGAACCATCGACCGGGGCAATCACCACCAGTACGTTGTCGCGACGTTCCAGTTGCAGGTTGCTGTCCTTGATCGCGGCGCGCAGGCGTGGCTCGTAGTCATCCAACCAGGCCTGGGTGATTTTCGGGTCTGGCATCGGGATGTTGGTCACATCGACTTTGTTCAGGGGTTTTGGCTTGCTTTCAAACGGCCACCACCATTTGGTGTCGCTTTCAGCCTTGGCCACTACCGGCGCCGCAGCGGGAGCAGGTGTTGCCGCCTTCAGATCGGCCTTGAGATCAGCCTTGGCGTCAGCCGCCTTGGCATCGGCCTTGGCGGTAACGTCCTTGGCCGCCGCCTTGTCGGACCCGAATGACCACCAATGCTCGCCAGACGCATCATTTTGTGGGTTTTGTGCACAGCCAGTAATAGTGAGGCAAAGCGCCAGAGCCAAGGACTTGTTCGATAACATGAGATATCCACAAAATGAGAAAACACAGGGGTCTGAATGACCCGTTAAACGGACGCTTCACGAAGTTTAAAGTAACAATACTTTTCCAGCGTCTTTTGTAGGTGCCTTTTTAACAAAAAAACGCCAGACAGCAAGCTATTTACAGACAACCGGCCAATATTCTTACCAACTTTTGTGCGCGCGGGTCCATAAGTACATACGGCCCCAGTGTATTGGTCACAAAACCAAATGCTACATCATGTTCCGGATCGGCAAAGCCCACGGAACCACCGGCCCCAGGATGCCCAAATGCACGTGGGCCAAGGCCGAACGTTGCGTTGGGCACGTCTGGCTGGTCCAACATGCAACCCAGGCCAAAGCGGGTTTGCGTCAATAAGGTTTTATCCGGCCCAACACTGTGCTCGCGGGTCAGTTGTTCAAGCATATCGGCTTCCAACAAACTTCCGTCCAACAAACCACTATAAAACCCGGCCAAACTGCGCGCATTGCCATGACCATTTGCCGCGGGCTGCTGCATGCGGCGCCATTCAGGCTTGTTAGTGCTGGTTAGTATAGAAGGCGGATTGGTAAACGCCCGGGTAGTCATTGCTTCGGGCTCACGCAGGGTGACCTGTAACAACCGTTGGGCTGCCGCATCCCCCATATTGCCTTTGCTCCGGGCAATGTGGGCGACACGATAAAATTCCTCGTCCGCCAACCCGACATGGAAGTCCAGGCCCAGTGGCCGGGCAACCCGCGCCACAATCGACTCCCCCGGCCCACGCCCATCGGCGCGGCGCAGCAGTTCACCGACCAGCCAGCCATAAGTGATGGCCGCGTAGCCATGGCCTTCGCCGGGTGTCCACCAGGGGGTTTCGGCGGCCAGGGCGGTAGTCATCAAGGGCCAGTCGTACAGGGCCTCGGCAGGCAATATGTCACGCAACGCGGGCAGCCCGGCCTTATGGCAAAGCAGTTGGCGCAGGGTGATGTTGTGTTTACCTGCCGCAGCGAACTCCGGCCAGTAGTTGGCAACCGGGGCGTCCAACTGCAATTTGCCCTCGGCTACCAGTTGCAGCGCGGTGACGGCGGTGAAGGTCTTGGTGCAGGAGAACAGGTTGGCGATGGTGTCGCTGTGCCAGGCCTCGGCACCGTCCTTGTCGGCAGTGCCGGCCCACAGATCAAGGACGGTTTGCCCGCCAATCTGTACACACAGCGCCGCACCACGCTCCTGAGGGTCGTCAAACAGCGCGGCGAAGGCTTCGCGCACTGCTTCGAATTGAAGCTCGTAATGACCCTGAATCTGCACCTGCATCCCCCTCGGAAAAGTCCTGCGTTAAATGGCGCTCATTGTTCCAGCCATTACTGGCTTTGGGAACCCGTGGCAGCCTGGGCGACCTTGGCTTTTTCAGCTTTGCGGCCCAATTGCTGGATCGCCGCCAGGTTGCTTTTACGCACACTGTCGACAAAACCCTGGAAGGGCACATCGGTGATCCCCACCAGGCCAAAATGGCCATTTTCACCGTCCAGCAATCGCCCGGTCACCGGCTGATCGAGGTACTGGAACCAGTGCACGCCAACAATCGACGGCTCGGCCATGGCCTGCTTGAGGAACGTCGCGTAGGCCGGGCCACGCGCCTCCTCCCTGGCCAAGGGCGTCAGGCCACCCCAGAACGGGCCACGGTCGGTCGAGCCGAAGTTGAACTCGCTGATCAATACCGGCTTGTCCAGCCCGCGCAGGGCGGCGAAGTCATAACCGTCCTGGGGCTTGAGGGTGTACATATTGAAGCTCAGTACATCACAGTACTGGGCGCAGGACGCCACGGCTTCCGGGGTGCTGACCGCATAGCGGCCACCCAGCAGCAGCTGGTTGGGCGCATGCCATTTCAGCGCATCGGAGATGGTCTTGAAGTAGGCGTCGGCGAAGGTCTTCTGGAAGTACTGGAAATCAGCTTCGATTTCCGGGTGCTCGGGGTTGGGAACAGGCGGCTCGAAGCCTGGATCTTCCATCAACTCCCAGCCCGCCAATTGAATACCCCAGGCTTTGGACAGGCCATCTTCGTTACGGTATTTATCGCGCAGTTGCTTGAGGAACGCACGCTTGGCCGGCACATCGGTGGTCATGCGCAGGGTGCCGTAGGCCAGGGCATAGCGGGATTTCGCATCGTTGCCAGGACCGGCCCAAGCCAGTTCGTTATCGGCAAAGAAGCCTATCAACCAGGGGTCGTCGCGATGGTCACGGGTGGCAATCGCGACCGCCCGCTCGGTGGCCATGGCAAAGCGCGGGTCGAAGGGATCGGGCATGCCGCCCCACCAGTCGATACCGGTGCTGATACTGGTGTAGTCGCCAATGATCGACAGCGGCAAGGTGTAAGGCACGCGATCCGCGCCAACCAGTTGCAGGGCGCTCCAGTTGCCGACGGTGTTGAAACCCCAGGCCTGCAGGCGGTCCAGGGTGTGGCTAACCCAGCGCGCCTGGTCAAACCCCTGGGCTGTGCAGGGCTGGGCCTGGGCTGCCGGGTCGCACGCCTGGCCATAGGTGCGTTGCAGGTTGGCGCCGTAGAAGTCATACCAGCGCCCCACATTGAAGCCACGCCCTACATCCGCGCCATTGCCGCCACGGTTGTCGCCACTGCCGTAATACTTGTCGAAGGGCTCACCCGCCTTGGGCAACGCGCCAAACATCCATTCGCGGCCGGCGACATAGGTCTGGCTGTTGTCCGGGGTCACCGTGTTGACGCCCAGGGAGTAGAACGGATGCCCCAGTGGTGTCACCAGGTACCAGCGCCCATCACGCTTTTCGGTACGGAAGAAGCCGCTGGCGTCAAAGGCCGGGCCCTTGGTCCAGCCGCCAAACTTGTCCAGGCCCGCCTTGTCACGCTCCGCAAGCCAGCCCTTGAGCTGTTGCTGCTCCTTGGCGGCCGCGACTTTCAACTGCTCGTCGCTGCTGACCTTTTCCGGCCAGCGCGCGCGGTTGGACTGCCCGTAGGCATCCACCAACTCACTGTAGGCAGCCTTGAGCACCGGCTCGCTGTCCTGCACGCCAAAGCGCTCCAGCAGGATACTTTGCGGCGCAGCCGGCTGGATCATCGACAGCGTGACCGAGACCACCTGGCTGCGGTCGAGCTCGCCAGCGCTGCCGGCCAGCATCACGCGCTGACCGTCCACGGTGATCGGCATCGGCGGCCCGGCTTTCATACCCTGGCTCAAGGGCGAATTGGCTTGCAGTGGCACCAGCAGCGTTTGCGCAGGTCCCGCCGGCAAATCAATCCGGCTGACCAGGGTCTTGCCGTCACTGCTCTGCACCTTGACGTACAAGGTCAGCGCCCAGTCCATCGCACTCTGGATACGCAGGCTCATGGCACTCGATTGCGACCAGTCCCACACGCCACTCTGCGGGCTGAGCACCAGGCTCGGTTCCGCCGCCGGGTTGAAGGTGATGCGGCGCAACACCTCGCCTTCCGGGGTCTGTTCGGCGTTGTATTGCGGCAGGCTGGCGTCCTGGGTCGCCACCTTGACCACATCGGCCGGCCGGACAAAGTTGAACAGCGTCTGTTGCCCGGCCGGCGCGGCCAGCAATGGCGCAGCGAACAACAAGGCAAAAAGAGCAGGCAGCGTGCGGATCATACGAACAAGGTTCTCCCAATTGGCCGGTGAATGGCCTGATGACATACATGAGATAGACCACGAAGTGGGCGAATTCGCCCACTGCGGCTTAAGAAATTTCGCGCCGGAAAGGCGGCAAGGCATTCAGGATCGCCTTGCCATAGCGCTGAGTGACCAGACGGCGGTCGAGCAAGGTGATGGTGCCCCGGTCTTCTTCGGTACGCAGCAAGCGACCACAGGCCTGGACCAGCTTCAACGAGGCATCCGGTACCGAGATCTCCATGAACGGATTACCGCCCCGGGCTTCGATCCACTCGGCCAGCGCAGCCTCGACCGGATCATCCGGCACCGAGAACGGGATCTTGGCGATCACCACGTGCTCGCAGTAGGCACCGGGCAGGTCGACACCTTCGGCAAAGCTCGCCAGGCCGAACAGCACGCTGGAGTCCCCGCCATCAACCCGCGCCTTGTGCTTGTTCAGGGTTTCCTGTTTCGACAGGTTGCCCTGGATAAACACCTGTTTGCGCCAGTCGCGGTCGAGGCCGTCGAACACGTCCTGCATCTGTTTACGCGACGAGAACAGCACCAGGGTGCCCTTGGAGCCTTCCACCAGCGACGGCAGGTCACGAATGATTGCCGCGGTGTGGGCCGGCGCATCCCGTGGGTCGGCCTTGAGGTCCGGCACCCGCAGCACGCCAGCGTCGGCGTGATGGAACGGGCTGGGGACCACGGCAGTGACGGCTTTTTTCGGCAGGCCGGCGCGCATGCGGAAGCGGTCGAAGGTGCCCAGGGCCGTCAGGGTGGCCGAGGTCACCAGGGCGCCGTAGGCCACATTCCACAGGTTGCGCCGGAGCATTTCTGCGGCAAGGATCGGGCTGGCGTTGACCTCGATATCGAACAGCGCACCGCTCTCCGACAGCGTCAGCCAGCGGGCCATGGGTGGATTGTCTTCCGGGTCTTCAACGGTGAAGGCCGTCCACAATTCCCAGTTGCCCTGGGCACGGGACAACAGGCTGCCAAACAACGGATACCACTCTTCGGCCTGGTTGCTGGCGATACCAATATTGACCTCGCCGTCCATGCCTTCCTTGAGCAGGTCGGTGAGGCGGGTGAACAGGTCGGTCAGGCGTGAGAAGCCCTTCTTCAACTCCACACCCATCTCGCGCATATGCTCGGGGATCAGCCCGCCGACAAAGCGATGGCGTGGCCGCTCGCGACCTTCAACGTCTTCGCCGGGCTTGAAGTCCGCCACCTGTTCGCAGGCGCTGAACATGAACTGTTGCTGGGTCTTGATCTCCCGCGCCAACTCCGGCACCTGTTCGATCAACTTGCCCAGGTCGCCCGGCAGCGGATGCTGGGCCAGCAGCTTGGTGAGGTTCTTGGCGGTGGTTTCCAGCCAGTCAGCGGTGGAACGCAGGCGTGTGTAGTGGGCAAAGTGGCCGATGGCCTTGTCGGGCAGGTGATGGCCTTCGTCGAACACGTAGAGGGTGTCGCGCGGGTCGGGCAGCACGGCGCCGCCGCCCAGGGCCAGGTCAGCCAGGACCATGTCGTGGTTGGTGACAATCACGTCGACCTTGCCCATGCCTTCGCGGGCCTTGTAGAAGGCGCACTGGCCGAAGTTGGGGCAGTGCCTGTTGGTGCACTGGCTATGATCGGTAGTCAGGCGCGCCCAGTCGGCATCTTCAAGGGCGTTGGGCCAGCTGTCGCGGTCGCCGTCCCACTTATTGCCGGCCAGCTTCTCGATCATGCTGGTAAACAGCTTCTGGCTGGCCTCATCGACTTCGATCTTGAAGCCTTCTTCTTCGAACAGCGAGGCCGTGGCGGTTTGCGCGTGGCCTTCCTGCAACAGCACATCCAGCTTGGACAGGCACATATAGCGGCCACGGCCCTTGGCCAGGGCGAAGGTGAAGCTCAGGCCGCTGTTGCGCATCAGGTCCGGCAGGTCTTTGTAGACGATCTGCTCTTGCAGGGCCACGGTGGCGGTGGCAATCACCAGGCGCTTGCCGGCGGCCTTGGCAGTGGGAATCGCCGCCAGGCTGTAGGCCACAGTCTTGCCGGTACCGGTGCCGGCCTCGACGGCCACGACCGCAGGGTCGCCACTGCGCCGGCCTTCGTCGTCGGTGTCGATATCCCCGAGGACCTTGGCCACTTCGGCGATCATCAGGCGCTGGCCGTAGCGCGGTTTCAAGCTCTTGGCTTCGAGAAAACGCGAGTAGGCGCCCTGGATCGTGGTTTTGAGTTCAGTGCTGATCATGGATAGTCGGGCGCAAAAAACGCTGGATAAATTTTCAGTGGTTCGGATCGGCCGCTATCATACCCCGCTAATTAATCCCGCGCAGAACGGAGTACCTCAATGACCGTGTTCAGCCTTGCCTACACCCTGCATGTATTGGCCGCCCTGGTATGGGTCGGCGGTATGTTTTTCGCCTGGATGATCCTGCGCCCGGCTGCAATGGCGGCGCTCGACGGCCCTCCACGGCTGAAATTGTGGATGAATGTGTTTCAGCGTTTTTTCGTGTGGGTCTGGGTCGCGGTGCTGATCTTGCCGATCAGTGGCGTCGGCCTATTGCAACTGCGCTTCAACGGGTTTGAAACCGCGCCGCGTTATGTGCAAGTGATGATGGGCTTGTATGTGGTAATGACCGCGCTGTTTATCCGCATCCAGGCGTTACAACTGCCTGAACTGCGCACGGCTGTGGCGGCCGAGGACTGGGCGACGGGCGCGCAGGTGCTGGGAAGAATCCGAAAGCTGGTAGGGATCAATCTGATTGTCGGGTTGGTGGTGGTGGGCGTGGCTTCGGCTCGGCCGATGTTCTGAGGTTGTTCCTCAGTGCCTCATCGCGGGCAAGCCCGCTCACACACTTTGATTTGTGAATACCCAAAAATGTGGGAGCGGGCTTGCCCGCGATGGACCAGTGCCGATAGCTCAAAGCCGCTGGATGGTCACCGTACCGGCAGGCCCCGACGGCCCCGCCTGGCCTTCCAGACCCGGCCGGCCTTTCTCGCCGCCGTCGGCGCGGTACACCAGGCAACCCTTGGACGCCCCGCCCTTGCCCGGCTTGCCGGCCACACCCGGTAAACCACCCGCACCACCCTCGACCCAGACCTTGATCTGCTCACTCGGATAATCCCGCGGCAACTCGATGCGCACCGCCGCCCCCGCAGCCCCCGGCAGCCCGTCGCCACCGTTGTCGCCATTGGCGCCACGTCCGGCCGAACCCCAGGTGCAACCAGGGTCTTCGCCATTGGCACCATCCAGGCCGCTGTAACCCTGGGCACCGGTGCCACCACGGGCATCGACGGACAGTTCTTCTGCAATCAACCCATTGATCCGCAGGGTCAGGTCACGCCCCGGCCGGGCCGGTTTTTCATGGGTGCCGGGCGCGCCACGGGAGGTGATTTGGCTGCCATGCTCCAACTGCGCGTGCCGCACCTGCAACTGCAGGGCCGAGGCGCTGGGCACGATGGCAATCCGCGCTTCGCGGCCCAGGTGCAATTCGTCGACAGTAACCTGGGTGATATTGGCCGGAATCAACAAGGTGCCATAGTCCGCCACTTCCAGGCGCTCCAACTGCAGCACGCTGGTGCTGTTGGGCAAGCGCATCAGCGAGTGGGTCTCGACACTGACGCTTTCGGCAAGGGCAATGGGGCTGACCAGCAGGGCCAGGAGAAAAACCTTACGCATGATTGGCATCCTTGTTGTCTTGGTTAGCCGTAGGCGCAGGCAGGCTCTTTATATGGAACATCCCCAGCAACAGGATCAGCAGGCGGTCACGCCAGGGGTGAGCACGATGTTTGACGCTGGCGTTGAATAACACCAACTCCAGAAGATGGACCAGCAACAACAGGCTGCCGACCAGGTTGACCAACAGATGAAATGGATTAGTCAGCGGTTTGAACAGGTTGACCAGCACAACCGTCCAGAACAGCATCGCCAGCAACTTCCCCAATCCTAGCAACAGCTTCATGCCCTACGCCCCCTTGCACATTATTCTTTGGGCGCACAGTAACGAGTTCTACAGGCGATTTGCCAGTGAAGGATTAAAAAACTTGAGAAGGCTGCGACTTGGCGGCCAGATCGCCGAGATTCGTCGGATACAGCTGTAAGAAATGCCCCTGGCACCACCCAGGGGCATATCAGAAATGTCTTAGCGGTTGATTTGAATTTCCACGCGACGGTTCTGGGCGCGGCCGTCGGCGGTTTTGTTGTCGGCCACCGGATGGCTCTCACCGGCCCCCGTCACCGACACAAAGTTACTGCGGGGCACGCCGGAGCTGACCAGGTACTCGGTCACCGAACGGGCGCGTTTTTCCGAAAGTTTCTGGTTGTAGGCATCTTTACCGACGCTGTCGGTGTGCCCGCTGACCCGCAACTGCGCACTCGGCGCTTCCTGTTTCAGGCGTGTGGCAACCGTGTCGAGCTTGGTTTTGTCGGCGGCCGTCAGCCGGGCCGAATCGAACTCGAAGTGCACATCACGAATCACGATGGTCTCTTCCTGGACCACGACCACTTCCTCGACGACGACCGCCTCAGGTACCGGCGGGCAGCCGTTGGCATCCACCTGCACGCCCTTCGGGGTGCCCGGGCACTTGTCGCGACTGTCCGGGACGCCATCCGCGTCTTCGTCACCGTCGCCATGCACCCAGCAATAGGCGCCGGCCATGCCGCCAATCAACAATGCGCCACCGCCAGCCCATGAAGAGCTTTCGGTAGCGCCCAGCGCGGCCCCGGTTACGCCGCCGAGGGCGGCACAGGTGGGCCAGTCGTTTTTTTGCAAGCCTGCGCAACCTGTCAATACTCCGGTTAGCAGAACCAAGGGTAGAGCTGTCCGCATGATGCTCATTTGATTTCTCCTGAGGGGATCGGCCGCAAGCCGATGGGTGGAGTAAAGACCGCTCTTTTCATCTGCGCCAGCCGGCCATACCCCCGTATTCATTGGTCGAGGCCGCTTTTTCCGGTCGACAGGCGAGCGCCCGCTCTAGGCCCGCACGCTCAAGCAGGCTAGTCTTGAAGGTTCTGATGTGAGGATCTTCGATGACCGCCGGCAATTCTTCCCGTACTCCGCAGCAAGCACTCGCTGCCCTGCTTGATCGCCAAGCCCCCAAACGCCTGCTGGTGTTGGGCGCCGGCCACTTCCCGGCGCTGGAGGCATTCCAGCAGGCGCACCCTGACACCGTGGTCTGCGTCGCCGGGCCTGGACCATTGCCACCTGAGGTGGCCGCCCAGCGATTTGACCTGGCCCTGGTGGTCGATTGCCTGGAGCACCTGTCAAAACGTGCAGGTCTGGAGCTGCTGGGCGGCGTGCGCAACCTCAATGCCAGCCGCATCGCCGTTCTCGCCGACCTTGCCGCCTGCGGCTGGAAGGACACCGACTTTTTCTCCCTGGCCCTGCAGACCAATGAGCAGTTTTGCCGCGACAATCAGGTACTGACGCTGTTTACCTACGATCTGCTTGAATACAAACAAGTGCCGGACTGGCTGAATGCCCGGTTCTGGGCCAACCCGGAAAATTTCGGAAAGTATTGGTGGTAACCATGAGTACATCCATTTGCCCTTGCGGCAGCGGCAACCTGCTGGATGCCTGTTGCGGCCACTACCACACTGGCCACCCCGCGCCGTGCGCCACCGCGTTGATGCGCTCACGCTACAGCGCCTATGTGCTGGGGCTGGTGGATTATCTGGTGGCCACTACGCTACCGGCACAACAGAACGGCCTCGACCGTGATGCCATCGGGGCCTGGAGCGCGCAAAGCACCTGGCTCGGCCTGGAAGTGGAAAGCTCCGAGGTGTTTGGTGGGCAGCCGGAACATGCCTTTGTCACTTTTACCGCACGCTGGCATGACAGCACCGGCGAACACAGCCACCGCGAACAGTCGTCTTTCGTACAGAACGATGGGCGTTGGTACTTTATTGATCCTACGGTGGAGGTGAAGGCCGGGCGTAATGATGCCTGCCTGTGCGGCAGTGGGCAGAAGTTCAAGAAGTGTTGTTACAATTACCTACCATAGAGTTTCGGGTAGATCGCGTCATGGGTAAGGTCTTCAGCTACATCCGCTTCAGCAGCGAGCGACAGTCAGCAGGCGACAGTTACGCAAGGCAGGTGAAAGCTGCGAAGAAGTTTTGCGATGAGTACGAGCTTGAGTTGGCCGATCCTCGTGAATACCTATTCTTTGATGCAGGCCGTTCGGCATTCAAGGGTAAGCACCTCGACGATACTGGCGAGCTGGCTAGATTCCTGAGCTTCGTTGAAGACGGGACAATCCCACCGGGCAGCTATTTGGTAGTGGAATCTCTAGACCGTCTTTCACGTGAAAAGGTGAGGGACGCCCTGCCTCGCTTCCTTGATCTTCTGGCGAAAGGGATCAACGTTTACACCAGCACTGACCGCCGCCTGTACACCAAGGACTACAACGAGATTGATCTAATCATCTCGATTATCTCGATGTCACGTGCCCATGAAGAATCAGCACTGAAAGGCGGTCGGGTATCTTCAGCGTGGCGCAATAAACAGAAGGAAGCCCGCGAGACTGGCAAGCCCCTGGGGAAGCTTCGCCCGCTCTGGTTAGACGTAACGCCAGATGGTTACGTGCTGAATCCTGCCAACGTCGCCGTAGTACGCCGCATCTTCGACCTTTCCACCAAGGGCCACGGCTCACGCATCATTGCAGCAACATTGAATCAAGAAGGTGTTGCCTCGTTCAGTGCTGGCAGGAAGAACTTCAGCGGCCTTTGGGGTTTCAGCACCGTGCGTCACATCCTCGGTAGTCGCGCAGTTTTGGGCGAGTATCAGCCTCACATCTTCATAGACGGCAAGAGAACTCCAGACGGTGAGCCGATTAAGGGCTACTTCCCTGCCGTGCTGACTGAGGATGAGTTCTACCTAGCCCATGCAGCTAGATCGTCCCGCAAAACCCACACCATCACCAAGACCACCACCAACTTCAACGTACTAGCTGGCATTCTGTACTGCTACAAATGCGGAGCGCTCATCCACCTCCAAGGGCAGCGTGGCCGGAAGTATTACAAATGTTCCAAGACTACCAAGGGCATGTGTGACGCAGGGATCATCAGCGCCCCACGCACTGAAGCAGTGTTCAAAGAGATTTTAACAAAGGTCGATAGCCTGTCGTTGGTGCAAGACAGCTCAGGCAGTTTGCAAAAATCACTTCAGATTCTTGAAGGCAGGATTGCAGAACTCAAGAGCAAACAGTTGGAAGCAGAAGCTTCGCACGCTGAGTTTCCGTCTCGTATCACTGCAAGACTCCTTCACGAGCTGGAAGCCAACATTGGAACGCTAGAAGCTGAACGCACAACCCTGACCGAGCAACTGACAGCGGACAAGGTGATGAGCAAGGAGAATTTCTTTGAGAAACTGGACCTAGTGTCTTTCGAAGGTCGTGTAGCTGCCAACAACCTCATCAAGAGATTGGGCCTTCACATCTTCGCAAGCAAGCACGGCAGGACGGATGAGACGTATTGGGTGAGCAAGAGCAACGCCGTCCCCACCCCGTTCAGTGAAGACGCGGTAAACCTCCTGTTCTACCTGATGCACAAGGGCAGCAACATCCGTTTTGAAGCAATGTATGACGAGTATGTTGACCTTCAGGTGATCCAAGGCGAGCTGACAGAGGTAGGAGCGATTCTTGCGAAAACTGAATCTTGGGACGAGTTGCCACTTGAACTGCTCGCAGAATTGAAAGCGCGTGATGATCAGCGGAAACCCTACTCATTCATCCAATCGGATTTCCTCAACAAACCACCCCTCGTACGTGTTTTCTGACCAAATCGTACGAGTGCCTACTTCTCAACCAGTACAACTTCCATAGCCCAGCCCTATTGAGCCTTAAATATAAATTATTTTAAATTAGTTGACTATTTAGCAACTTTAGGGATTGACAGATCACCATCCCATGGTACAATAACCCAAGAGCACAAGATAAACTTCTCTGCTCTTCTAATTCTCCAGATTGGGACTTCGCTCCTAATCTTCGCCGGTTATCATTTTCCGGCCCCCCTTAAAGATTTCCATTGCGTTTCCTCGACGCAACAGCTAACTCTCTCTCTTGGGTTTGAGGGAGTTCATATTCTTTGTTGGTGAATGGCGATACCAACAACCTAATCTCCTACTGCCTGCCTACAGGTGCGACCAATCTAGTACGGGTTGGGCCGCAATAGGCAACTTATTGTTGTGAAAATCGTGGGAAGACGAGAAAGAATCGGGCCATAAAATGGCCCATTTTTTCGTCTCGCATAAAGAAAACACCACTACCAAAACTAACAATTCAATAATTATGGAGGCCAGCCCATGCGACCTGTTACCCGAAACTGTGAGTGTTGCGGCACTCCATTCATTGCACTAACCGCGAAAGGACGCTCTTGCTCAAGACGTTGCCAGCGCGCTCTCACAAGAAAGAAAAAGAAGGAGGCAACGACCAATGCCAATGAAGACTGAAATTTGCAACTACTGCCTTCGCAGCTATACAGCCCGAACTTGCAGAAGTAAGTATTGCTGTGAATCGTGTAGGAAAGCAGCCGCAAGACTGCGACAACGCCAGCAAGACAACCCAGCAACACAACCACCACAACACTACTAAAAGGAAACTTCCCATGATTCATATAGAAAACCTCACAATCAATATCAACTTCCAAACCCCCACCCCCATCGTCATTGGTAAGAGCAGCGAACAACAGTCGGCAGAGTACAGAGAGCGCATTCAGCTTGAAGAAGACACAAAAGCCGGTGCTATCAACCGAATGGTTTACCGCCAGCGTTTATCAGACTGGGCACGTAGTCGTTTTGGTGATGATGTTGCAAATACGATCTTAGGTGGAGGTTATGCAAAATGCTGATGATTCCAGCCTATGTAACATTCGCCCTGTGCCTCGCAAGCGCAATGCTTGCCTCTGGAATTACGGGTCACATTCTTCTTTCCAAACCAACAACCCACACAAACCAATAGGAGATACAAAATGACAAGTTTCAATCAAGACTACCTAAACAATTTAAAGAGCAATGCTGAATACGCTTACAAGGTTGGTTCTGCAATGGAATCCACTCTAGGTCAAGATAGCTTTGCAACTATCAGCTTCGTAGCTGAGGCTCTTGGGTCCGCACTAGATCGCTTCCAAGATATGGTGCTTTTAGGCTGGAGAAAGAACGTAGACCATGAGCCTACACTTTATCCTAACAGTGCAGGCCTCCTTTTTCATATGACGAAACCCGTCGATCAGCAAGCAGCCGAACTCAAAGTAATTATGGAAAATCTAGAGTCAAACTATAAAGCTGATTGTGCTACCACTGATAGAGCAGCAGCCGAAGCGGAAGAGGCTCGCATCCTTGCAGAAGTTACCGCCACCGTGGATGCTGAGATCGAACAAGAACGTCAGGTTCGTATTGAAGCGGCTAAAGCTGAGCGTATGACTCGCATCATTGAAAAAACTCCAGCTAAACCAGTAACCAAGAGAGCCATCAAGTAACAGCCTCTTGGGGGCGCTATGCCCCCCCAACAACTTCCCACAACCCAGTACACACCACCTACTTACTAAGGAGCCACAACCGTGCAAGAAATTCATCTCAAGCAACAACAATCCCAATTACTCGCTTTCATTTTTGCCCTCTGCTCTAACAACCCAAACGAGAGACTTGTCGGTGAACTCGGAGCCTTTGAACTCATGAAGGAGCTTGATGAGTATACGCTCAACCTAGCAGTTGATTTTTATTCAGCCCTCAGAATTAAAACTGAAGCGTACACACAAGGAGTCCATTAATGGCAACATTCCGAAGTCAAGCACCACGCCACTTGGCCGCTCTCTTTGAAACTGGAAAACAGTTTAGCGTCTATATGGCTGGCCCAGGCGTTAACGTATTGAAGTTCACCCGCTTCCTTCCACGCTTTCTAAAGCAACGAATGGGCATCCGTCCTAAGTACCACATCTTTTGGTTTGCCACATCACAGGGTCTGGCAGTTGCTATCTCTTCCACAATGGCAGTACGCCGCCTCATTGATGAATTCTACAAGGAAGCGGTAAAACTCAAGTATCTTGAAGGGGCACACCAACTGTACTTGGGTGGCAACAAGACAAAACTAACCACGACGCTCGCAGCCTTGATGTACGAATACCAATCTCAGAAAGGTATTCGTACATTGGGCGGTAGCGTAGTGAGCCCTACAGCACATCAGGCAGCATCTCGAATGCTAGCAGCAAGGTAATCCACAATGAGTATCAAAGAGGAAATCGCACGGCTGACGGGCAGGCTAGTATTTGAAGTTAATAGCGCCCCACTACAACGCTTCCAAGCCTTGATGAATCGCAGCACACAAACCATGGCAAAGTTTGGGGAGGAATACAACAAGCTTGCTGCCGCGATGAACAAAACTTTGAAGTTAAAGGTGGACACAACTTCTCTCGACAGGGCCAAAGGCAAACTCAACAACGCCTTGAATCGAGAGCTACGCAGTGAAGTTGCTTTGGCCAACCAGAAACGGTTGACGTTCGCGGCTGAACTATCTCAGCAGAAATTGAGTTACACCGGCACGAAAGAACAACAACGTCTTGTATCCAGCCTTGTGCGAAGCCAGCAACAAGGTGCTGTAGTTGCCGCCAAAGCCCATGCACAGCAGTTGAAGACCAACGGCACCACAAAGCAACAGCTCGCCTCACAGGACGCCCTGAAAGCATCCCTGATCAAGCAGGCAAGACTTGAGGCAATTGTTGCCAAAACTCGTGCAACCACACTTAAAGCTGATGCCAATCATTTGATGGCAATGAGTAAGACCCAACGTATTCAGGAGCAGATCAACCGAGCAGCAGGCCAAGCCCATAGAGCTAACATCAGGCACAACGCTCAGATGGCAAGCATGAAACAAGCGGCAGCGGCAAAAGCAGCGACCCAAGCCCAGAAAGATCAGAGATTCCAGTGGGCACAGCAACGCCAGCAACATTGGCAGGCTAATAAAAAATCCCCAAGCAACTCAGCGGGGCTTGGCCTTGGCGGTATGGGTGGCCTACTCGCTCTTGGTGGTATCGGTGCAGCTATTGCTGGCCTGACTCGTGCTGTCGGCTTGATTGGTGAGCGTGTACAAGCTCGCCAAGATGCCACCAGCGAAGCGGAGCAGTACAACAATCTGTTTTCTCAGATGGGGAAAGGGAATCAGCAGAACGTCGACAAACTGCGCAAAGGTTACGAGAAAATCTCCATGGATAATGGAGCGGTTGTCTCTCTCGATGACGCCAAAATGTTCCGTACATACGCCATCTCAGAAATGCAGCGGGGCAAGAACGCAGATCAGGTGCTGAAGCAGTATGAAGTGCAGCAGCAGGCATATCGTATCGCTGGCCTAACGCCTGAAGAGGCGAAGCGTTCCAACATCCAGCAACAGCAGATTCGTGGCAAAGGATACGGCGATACCGAAGACCTCAACACGCTGACGGAAGCCAACCCACTGCTACGCCCGTACATCCTGAAAGCCTGGGGCGAAGCCAACAAGTTCAAAGACATGAGCGACCCCAAGAAGCTGGAAGCGGCGTTCATGAAGGCTCTGCCCAAACGCGGCCTCACTCGCGATGTGCTAGATCGCAGTCAACAGATGTTGGTAGCCGACAACCAACCCGCACTGACCAAGCAGCAGCAGAGCATTCAGGCAAACCAGAACCGGAACGACTCTCAAGCTTATCTGACGGCCAACAACCTCAACAGTCAGGCTGAACTTGTGACAGCGGTTAACGACAACATCAAAGCTCACAAGGAGCTGGCTGAAGCCATGCAACCAGTGAAAGCCGCGATGCGTGACTTCGATACAGCACTCACCAAGCTGACGGCTGGGGCTATTCGTGAGTTCCTAGGCAAGAACGCTGACGGCTCCGAGAAGACCTCAGAGCAACGTGTCCAGCAACTTGGTACGGCTGGCGGTGCTGACGGAATTATCACCCTCCCCAACGAAAACGCCACTCCACGCACCGAGCAACAGAACCTAGACGCACAAGCGGCTGACCCAATCAACAAACTGTGGAATTGGCTAGGCGTTGGTAAGGATGCAAAAGTGGCAGCGGATGAAAATCGGGCTCGCTGGGCTCCAGTGCAAGCCAGTGCAAAGGGTGATATCTGGGATAACGAGTTAGGAATGGCTCAGGCCACTATGCCGGGATTCTTGCCACAACTTGAATTCAATCCGACAGTACTTGCAGAGCGTCTTGCCTCACTTCAAAACCACCAAGCAGCAGCAACGCCCGGTGCATCTGGACGCTGGGGAAGTGGTGGCGCTACAGGAAGCTGGGATACACCAACTACCAACCTCGCCCCTGTCGTCAATATTGAAGGCGATAAAATCAATATTGAACTTCACGGATCAGCCTCAGAAGAGGATCGGGCCAAGGCCATGGCAGAACTTGAAAAGGTTCTAGACAAGAGGGATGAAAAGCTACCCGCACTTGTGGACAGGGCTATCGGAAATATCATCTTTAACGCACGCGCCACATCTGCCGAAGTACGCAAGTAAGAATTAAGGGGCCACACAGAAGCCCCTTACTTACTCAACCCAAAGGAGACAACCATATGGCCGATATGAAACTCGGAATGGGTTGGCTCGGAACCATCTTCTTCTTTATCGTACTCTGCCTGGGAATCACCATATTCAATACTTCATTGATATTCAGCGGAGATACCCAGACATTGAAGGAATCTACAAACTACACGGACAGTAGAATGGCGGAACAGAAAGTATACGTAGACCAACGCACACTAGACCTCCGTGAAGAATACTTAGGTATTGCTCGCCAGCAAGCAACATCCAATCGCTACCTGATTCTCTTAACTTGTACAACCAAGAAGACCATGAGCGAATGCAAGAAAGAACAAGAAGAACTCGACCAACTCCAACTTGAAAGCCAACAACCACGCACTATTCAACCTAACCAATAGGAGAAATAAATGGCAAAACCAATTCTGTCGCTAAAGAAAAGAACCCCAGAGATAATCGAACCCGAAGAACTCCCAACCAACCCCCTCATCACGACAACTGAAATCAATGTATGGGATTACACACAGGAACAAGACTTCTCAGAAGACTACAATCCACCTCAACGAAAACGCCGTAAAGATAAGCATGTTGAGCAATATCGAAAAGAAGCAAAATGGCAATGAGAGAATACAATACATATGATATATACGGACTCCTGCAAGGCCTTCTAGAGGCTCTAGGCAAGCATGCCAACGCTATCCCCCTGCAAGTGCGTGCAGAGCTCGCAAGGAGCTTTGTAGAGGCTCTTCCAGAAGACCCAGCAGACGTACACTTTGAAGATGTGCGTATTAAAGCACCAACACAACGCGAACAATTTAAACAACTGGCAGCCCAGCGAAAACCAACTGCACCAACTGCACCACCGAAACTCTCTCCGCTTGGCGAGCTCATCGCACACTAACACTCTCTCCCGGCAATACTATCTGACTCTTCCCCCCACACAATACAAAGTCCGTGGTACGTCTCCGTATTGCCTTCTACCTCCCACAGAAGGAAACCACAACAATGAAATCTTGTTTTAACAACCCCATTACAGAAACCGAATCTTTCCACCCAGCGGATGTGTACTTCACACTAGAGCACATCAAGTGTACCGCTGATGAAAAATGGAGAATCATCCCCGACTTCAGCAGATATCAAGCTTCTACATCTGGACGCATCCGAGATGCTTACACCATGAAACTCATCAAGCAAAACTTCAACCCCGACCAACAGTATTACCGAGTAACTCTTACAGGTGATGATGGAAAGCGTGGAAACCAGTTCGTTCATCGCCTAGTTGCAAAAGCCTTCTCCTGGGCTCGCCCGCTAAGAAAGGGCGATGGCTGGGTTATCGACCATATCAATCACAACGGTGAAGACAACAGACCTTGCAACCTCCGTGCAATCTCTGCCGTAGCCAACGCTAACAATAAACGCGATCAAATCCGGCATTGGTACGACGACCTGTTACTTACAATCCCACTAATCTTCGCAAGACGGTATGGCGTTAGAACTTCCCTAAAAGGGAAGACCCTTCCCGCATACGCCAGAGTAATCAACGCAATCAAGAAATTCCCAGACCATCCAATCGAGCATGCATTCATTGTATCTGAATGCTCTGTCGGCATGCCCCACCTCACACATCCTGAATATCTGATCGCATAGCCATAGGAGTCAACTTATGAATAAAACTTACCAAACCATCAAAGTCGAAACTGATTTCACAACCGGCGAACTTACCGAAGTCACTCGCACTTACTCAAGCACACCATTCACTGCATCAGGCGACAGTTACCAGAAACTAGCGACAGCACAGGAGCCCGTACAACCGCACTGGAGCTCAGAGCACACGAAAGACGCCCTACGCCTCCGGGGAGTCGCTAACGACGCTCATATCGAAGCTCAGGAGCTGCCAACAAGTGATGTGGTTGCTCTGCCTGTGAAGCGCGTCACCCGCCCCAAGAAAGTAACGATCAACAACATCGCCAAGCACGTCATGTTGGCAGACGCACAAGAAGAGTCGAGCAATGATCGCCCCGAACAAAACTGGGTTGAAGATTACGTCATGGGAGCGTGCTACACCGTCGCCGGTGCCAACAAGGGCAAGCTCAACGTGAACCCTACCCACGTCTTCGCAGCGGTCAAGATGGATGTGATCAGTACGGAGTCTGTACGCGCTGCATTCAGGAACTCCAAGGGCGAGCCACTCGGGAAGACTCAAGTAGCACTTATCGGCCAGTGTGCAAGGTTCGCCCTTACTGGGATGCAGATGCACCTTGATCGAAACCCTGCCCTGTACGACGCCTTACAGACCGAAGTGGACTTCATCACGGCATACTACGAGCCAAATCAGGCAGTTGCAGCATAAAGCTGTAACCTCCTGAGATCGCGTACAGGCCACGACAAGATAAAACCCACACCAAGCCATACCCTCAGCACCTAAATCGCCTCCCTAGAGCCTACAGATGGCTTCCCACCCATGTCACACTTCACAGAAGAATAGAACTCAACGGAATATCGAAGATGTGGTCTAGGATGAAAATATTCTTCCAAAGCATGGTTGACAAATCAAGATTCCTGAGTATTTTAAAAAGCTCTTAATGGGTAAATACAAAAGATTCTTATTAAGATCAAAACCTTTTGATCTTGATCTTAAAGGCAGAAGCTCTTGATCCTATAAAATCAAAAGCTTGTTATTGAAGATCAAGATCAAAAGCTCTTGTGGGTGATTTCCAAATCCACAAATCCACAAACCCAATGTATTTAAGATATCAGAGATATTCCGGGACTATATAGAGACGGCAACGTCTCGGTAGTATCACAGTCGGCGTAGCCGATGGTTGAGCACGGCCAAGGCGACAGCCTGATGGTATTACTCTTGAGATTTTGTCTTCGTTAGAAAAGTAATAAAAATTACTGATAAACGTAGTGAACATTTTCTAATCTAGCACCTACCATCAAGCTTGCTTGATAATGCTATACCCACTGAACGTAGTTCAACGCTTAGCACGATGATGCAGAGCATCAGAAGCTTCATTTTAGATATTATAGAATACTTTTAATAATTCTATTATTACTAACTAAAAGTTGATCAACTTAAAGAGGTAACAGCTTACAGCTCACGCTGTAGTGTGCTAACGCCTGACTTCAGTCAGATGGGTGCTCAGCCGTGTCGGTGACGACACAGGTATATAACCTACTCAGACGCTAACAACCTGATTACAACCTGATCCCATACAAGACAAACCCTTTCTCCATGGTAGTTTCCATGATGGAAATGCGCACCATCTATGAAGTGAATCCCCGTATTCATTGGGCTTGAATGTCTTTGTGCTAAACCTGATGCGTTCACGCACACCAATAATCGTTTTTGTGCAAAATCGCATTTAATTGCATGCCCACTTGAAGCTACACCCTGAAACTCTTGATTCGTGCAACCACTTCTTCAATAAAGTGACGAAAAGCGTACTCAACGAAATCTTAACGATTCGTAGACGAACGTCAGCAATATGTTATGATCACCCCATCACGAGCGATGACAGAGGGCGAACGATGAAACAGGTAGTGGCGTATGCACGGGTCAGTACAGACGATCAGTCACTTTCTGTTGCTGGTCAGTTTGCTGCTATCAAGATCGCCGCTGAGGCCAACGGATGGGAGATTGTTGCCGAGTTCACCGATCAAGGTGTATCAGGCAGCATCGACCCCCTAGAGCGTCCACAGTGCAAACTTGCCTTAGCCATGGCGAAAGGGTTGGGTTGCCCAATCATCGTTCACCGTCTCGACCGTCTTGGCCGTGACCACGCGCACTTCATCACCCTGCAAAAGAAATTCAAGTTCATCGAAGCCGAAGACGTACATGGCAGCGGTCTGGTGCGAAATATCAAATCTCTGCTAGCTGAAGAAGAACTGATGAAGATTCGCCAACGTACCAAGGATGGCCTTGCAGAGCTGAAGAAGGGCGCGGCCAACGGCGATATTGAAGCTCAAGCCAAGATTGCACGCCGTGATGCCGGTCGTGCAAAGGCATGGGCCATTGGTAACGGTGCTGCTGTGCAGACTAAGGCAATCAACGCCAACAACCGTGCAAAGTCATTGGAATCTGAGCTGAAAGCTTGTTTGTACGATGGTCAACCAACATTCGCCGCCATCGCCAAATGCCTGAATGCCAAAGGCCTCACCACTGAACGGGGAAGCGTATTCCAACCCATGACAGTGAAGCGCCTGATGGAGCGATTGAACCTGTCTCTTGTATGATCCCAAGCCCATTCAGGAGGCTGCACATCGCTCGTGGTAGCGCGTTCACACCTACAGCAGTACGTCGCCTAATGCTTGCTTTCAACGTCTCTTTCTGAGGCCGTGAGAGCTTCCAGCGGCCTAGGGTTATTTTGGTTTTCCGCAGCTTTCTATTTGAGCCAGTCGTGCAGTGTTAAGCACCTACCGTGCTCAACTTATTTTCCCCTGTCCTGTATCAGAACTCTTCGGAGCGAGTCACTTATTTTTGGCGGCGGATTTGGGAAATCGTATAGGAGTGCTTAGGCCGCTCCGGCGCCGGAGTTTGGTTTTGCGTGGAAAGAGTCAGAGCTTATTTTTCTGGCCGGAAACTCTGAATCGTTGGCGAAGCGCTACCCAAGATTTTACGGGCACTGGAAACTCGGCATGGAACGAGCCCACCCGGCATCTGGACAGTCATCACATCACACTGACACCATAAGACCCCCCTCACCCTTCAAGGATTGAATCTTGTCAGCCAAAAGAACTATCGGAATCGTGCTCGCGGTCGGCCTCGCCTACATTGTTATTAAAGGTGTGATCAATGCACCAACCAAACCTACAAGCTCGACCGGGGGCACCTACGCAGCTTCTGCTACCGTCACCGAGTACCCTGAAAGCACAGCAACTTACAATCAAGTGAACGCGGAAATAGGATGCAAAAGCACCTACAGCGATCAGAAGAAAGACGACATATTCAATGCGAAGTACAAAAATCACTGGATGACTTGGAAGGGAGAAGTCGTCTTGCTGGAATCTGAAGAGGCTTCCTTGAACGTGGATGGCGTAGGGACTCAAGACCTAAAGGTCGACTTCGCAGACAAGCAGGCCGGGTATGACCTCTCAAAAGGAAGCCAGCTCAAGGTGCGCTTCCTGATGAAAAGGGCTGGCGGGTGCTTCCTTCCTTTCAGCGGTCAAGATGCGACCGTGGTTCGATAGCCGCTCTTGATTATCAGAGTAATTCTACCCAAGCGTTTACCACCCAACTTGATAGTGGCAGAGTGACCACTTCTCAACCACGCAAGGAGCAAAGGTAATGAAAGACATCGTTATCACCGTAGTGAATTTCTTCGCTTGGATTGGAATCATCGTTGCAACGGTCGTGGGTTACTTCGCAATGAAAGGTAACTATGAGTACATCGGTGCACTGATTGGCTTCGCCGTTGGATGCCTAGGCTCTGGAGTGTGGTTTGTGCTATCTGCAATCCACCAGAATATCCAAACCATCCGAGATATAGCCGTCAAGCAGTCTCAAGCCTGAACAATACGGCGGCTAAAAAATCAGCCGCCAATTCCTCAGCCAGCACCGCCCTATCGCTCCACCACTCGCCAACATTCCAGCCAGTGCAATTGCCCCAATCCATGCCTTCATGATGATTCTCGTGGTGTGTAGTGGCACGATGTTATCGGGCTCCGGGGCTTGATGCCAGTTAGCCTAACGCCCACCTGCATTTATGCCAGCTATGATGTGATCGAAGGCACCGAAACAACTTGGTAGGTATTTGTAGCAGTAATTGAAGAAGTGCTGTTCCAGTTACCTGTAAAAACCAAGGACACCGCGCTAAACCACACAACCCTCGTCATCGTTGACGACCATCGCCGGCAAGCCGGCTCCTACAAGGGATTGCGTCATGGTCAGCCGATTACGAACCTACAGCTGTTTAATGGTATTGACCGTTGGCCTCTCGGGCTGTGCGTCCTGGTTCGCCGATGACACGCCGCCGCCACAGATCCACCTGGTCAAGGTCGAGTTGGTGCGGGCCAAGCTGCTGGAGCAGAAATTCAAGCTGCACTTTCGCGTGGATAACCGTGACGACTCGGACCTCACCGTGCGCGGCCTGATCTATAAGATCAGCCTGGCTGACGTGGAGCTGACCGAGGGCGAATCCAACGAGTGGCTGACCATACCGCCCCATGGCCGGGGATTTTTCAAGGTCACGGTGCGCACCAACCTGTGGCCACAGGTGCGGGAGATCGCCGACCTGCTGAAAAATCCGCACCGCCCCATCCCCTATCGCCTGGAAGGTGAGTTGAAAACCGGATTATTCATCGGTAACGACGTGCACGTGATGCGCAATGGCGAGATAATCCCCGGCGATTTTATTCCGGAGCGACACCAATGACTCAGCAACCCCATGTCCATGGTCCTGACTGCAACCACGATCACGATCACCACGATCACGACCATGGTCATGTCCACGGCCCGAACTGCGGCCATGCCCACCAGGAACCGGTGCGCAACGCCCTGAAGGACGTTGGCCGCAACGATCCATGCCCATGCGGCAGCGAGAAGAAGTTCAAGAAGTGCCACGGCGCCTGATACGCGTCCCGCAGGAGCCGGCAAGCCGGCTCCTACAGTTCTATCGTTAGACGCAAATATTTCATTGAATTTTCGGTAGCTGAGCACTACCTATACCTACAGGCACATCAGCGGGCGTCCTGCCCGTTCAAGCATCACCAATCCTGGAGAGCTTCATGATCGACCTGTATTACTGGACCACCCCCAACGGTCACAAGATTTCGTTGTTCCTGGAAGAAGCCGGCCTGCCCTACGAGGTGCACCCGATCAACATCGGCCAGGGCGACCAGTTCAAGCCAGACTTCCTGAAGATCGCTCCCAACAACCGCATTCCTGCCATTGTCGACCAGCACCCGAGCGACGGTGGCGCGCCGATTTCGCTGTTCGAATCCGGAGCCATCCTGCTGTACCTCGCGGAAAAAACCGGCCAGTTCCTGCCCAAGGACCTGCGCGGTCGCCAGGAAGTGCTGCAATGGTTGTTCTGGCAAATGGGTGGCCTGGGGCCGATGGCCGGGCAGAATCACCATTTCAGCCAGTTCGCCCCGGAAAAAATCCCCTACGCGATCAAACGCTACGTCGATGAAACCGCGCGCCTCTATGGCGTGCTCGACCGGCGCCTGGCGGACCGCAGCTTCGTTGCCGGCGAGACCTACAGCATTGCCGATATGGCGATCTACCCGTGGATCGTGTCCCACAAATGGCAGAGCCAGCGCCTGGAAGACTTCCCCCACCTGCATCGCTGGTTCAACCTGATCAAAGAACGCCCGGCGACAGTGCGGGCCTATGACCTGGTGCAGAAGGTCAACCCGCCGAAACCCTGATGCACGCTCCCCCTGTGGGAGCTGTCGAGCCCCGGCGAGGCTGCGATGCAGGCGCTGGGGCTGCCAGATACAGCGCGATGTTCCTATCGCAGCCTGGCTAAAGCTCGACAGCTCGCACATCTGCTCAATCAAATCCTGAAAATTAGCATCGCCTCCCGCTTGCGTCGGTTCGCCGCGCTCACTAACGTAGCGCCTTTACTGACGCTACCCCCCGCAGGAGCTTTGCCATGGCCTCGCCAGCCCTCTCACGTTTTCTTCCCCGGTTCGGCGTTGCCGCGGCAGTGGCCAGTGCCTTGGGCCTGGCCGGTTGCCAGTCACTGAACAGCCAGGACACCCTGCCCCCCGTTTCCGGCGTGCAGCCGCTCAAGGGCCTGGCGCAGAATGTTTCCGTACGGCGTAACAGCCAGGGCATGCCGCTGATTGAAAGCAGTACCTTCCACGACGCGCTGTTCACCCTCGGTTATGTGCACGCCAGCGACCGGATCAACCAGATGGTTACCCTGCGCCTGTTGGCTCAGGGCCGACTGGCGGAGATGTCCGGTCCGGACGTGCTGGATGTCGACCGCTTCATGCGCGCCGTCAACCTGAAGAAAAGCGCCAGCGAGCTGTACAACGCCTCGTCGCCGCGCCTCAAGCGCTTCTTTGAAGTGTATGCCCGCGGGGTCAACGCCTACCTGTTCCGCTACCGCGACAAACTGCCGACCGACCTGGCCCAGACTGGCTACAAGCCCGAGTACTGGAAGCCGGAGGACTCGGCGCTGTTGTTTTGCCTGCTGAATTTCAGTGAGTCGGCCAACCTGCAGGAAGAGTTGTCCGCCCTGGTACTGGCGCAAAAAGTCGGCGCCGACAAACTCGCCTGGCTGACCCCAAGCTACCCGGACGAACCGCTGCCTGTGGCGGAGTCCGACAAGCTCAAGGGCGTCAATCTCGGGCAGATTCCCGGCCTTGCCACGCTCAACAGCATCAACGAACACCTGGGCAGCCTTAACACCCTTGGGGTTTCCACCTCCAGCAACTGGGCCATCGCCCCGCAACGCAGCCGCAGTGGTCGCAGCCTGTTGGCCAACGACCTATCGACGCCTATGCAGGCGCCGTCCCTGTGGAATTTCGTACAAATCCGCGCGCCGAAATACCAGGCGGTCGGGGTGTCGATTGCCGGGATTCCGACCTTGCTGTCCGGTTTCAACGGCAAGGTGGCCTGGAGCATGAGCCAGGTGTCCGGCGATACCCAGGACCTGTTCCTGGAGAAGGTCAAACGCCAGGGCAGCGCGCTGTACTACGAGCACAACGGCAAATGGCTGCCGACAATCGTGCGTAACGAAACCTTCTTCGCCAAGGGCCAGCGGCCGATTCGCGAGGCGGTGTACGAAACCCGCCACGGACCGTTGCTCAACAGCGCCCAGTCGCTGACCAGCGGTTACGGCCTGGCCCTGCAAACCGCCAGTTTCAAGGACGACAAGAGCCTGGATGCGTTTTTCGACCTGTCCCGGGCGCAGAATGTGGAAAAAGCCTCGGACGCCAGCCGCGAGATTCGGGCCATCGCCCTGAACATGGTATTTGCCGACGCCAGCAATATCGGCTGGCAGGTCACCGGGCGTTTCCCCAACCGCCGCGAAGGTGAAGGCCTGCTGCCCTCGCCGGGCTGGGACGGGCGCTTTGACTGGGATGGCTACGCCGATGCGATGCTGCACCCCTATGACCAGGACCCGCCACAGGGCTGGGTCGGCACGGCCAACCAGCGTACGGTGCCCCACGGCTACGGCATGCAACTGTCCAACTCCTGGGCCGCGCCGGAGCGCAGCGAACGCCTGGCGCAACTGGCCGGCAACGGCAAGCACGACAGCCGCAGCGTGATCGCCATGCAGTACGACCAGACCACGCTGTTCGCCGCCAAACTCAAAAGCATGTTCCAGGCGCCAGGCATGGCCCAGCCACTGAAGCAGGCGATTGATGCCCTGCCTGCCGCAGAGCGGGCCAAGGCCCAGCAGGCCCTGGGCCGCCTGATGGCGTTCGACGGGCGGCTGGCAGCCACCTCGGCAGACGCCGCGATCTACCAACTGTTCCTGCAGGAAAGCGCCAGGCAGATTTTCCTCGACGAGCTGGGCCCGGAATCCAGCGCCACCTGGAAAGCCTTTGTCAGCAACGCCAACCTGTCCTACGCGGCCCAGGCCGACCATCTGCTGGGGCGTGAAGACAGCCCGTTCTGGGACGACCTGCGCACCCCAGGCAAAGAAGACAAGCCGGCGATTCTCGCCCGCAGCCTGGCTGCTGCAATCACCGCCGGCGACAGCCAGTTGGGCGCAGATCACAAGGCCTGGCAATGGGGAAAACTGCACAGCTACACCTGGAAAAACACCGGCGGGCAGACGATTCGCGGCCCATTGGCAGCCGGCGGCGATCACAGTACGTTGAACGCAGCGCCCTACAGTTGGGGGCAGGATTTCGCCACCAGCCAAGTCCAGGCCCTGCGCATGATTGTCGATTTCGGCCAGGTGGAACCAATGATGGGTCAAGGCGGGATCGGCCAATCCGGCAACCCTGCCAGCCCGAACTATGCCAATGGCATTGATCCGTGGCTCAAGGCGCAATACCTGAGCTTCCCGATGCAGCCACAGAACTTTGAAAAGGTGTATGGCAAGACTCGTCTGACCCTGGTTCCGGGAAAGTAATCCCACGTAGGCGACCCACCCGCACTGCAATGGTGCTGAAGATTTCTAGCGCCCGATATCGGGCGCTTCCTACGTTACCCTTCGTGTAATCCCGCCAATTAAAAAGACTGTTCAGAACTATGGTGCAGAAATTGCTACTTGCGATTCGTCTGACACCGTTCAGTAACAGTCCTAATCGCGCCACAAGCGCTTATCTTGGTTCCCAGGGATTACCTAATGAAAAAAGCATTGCTGACCCTTTCTGCACTCGCACTGTGCATGGCCGCCGGTACCGCCTTGGCCAAGGAATACAAAGAATTGCGTTTTGGTGTGGACCCTTCCTACGCGCCCTTTGAATCCAAGGCCGCCGACGGCAGCCTGGTGGGCTTCGATATCGACCTGGGCAATGCCATTTGTGCGGAGCTGAAGGTCACGTGCAAGTGGGTGGAAAGTGACTTTGACGGCATGATCCCGGGCCTGAAAGCCAAGAAGTTCGACGGTGTGATTTCGTCCATGACCGTGACCCCGGCCCGCGAGAAGGTCATCGACTTCTCCAGCGAGCTGTTTTCCGGGCCGACCTCCTATGTATTCAAGAAAGGCTCGGGCCTGAGCGAAGACATGGCCTCTCTCAAGGGCAAGACCGTCGGCTATGAACAAGGCACCATTCAGGAAGCCTACGCCAAGGCTGTGCTGGACAAGGCCGGAGTGAAAACCCAGGCCTACCAGAACCAGGACCAGGTCTATGCCGACCTGACCTCGGGCCGCCTGGATGCGTCGATCCAGGACATGCTGCAGGCCGAACTGGGCTTTCTGAAATCGCCACAAGGGGCGGACTATGAAGTCAGCAAGCCCGTAGACAGCGAAATGCTGCCCTCCAAAACGGCTGTCGGCATCGCAAAAGGTAACAAAGAGCTCAAAGCCCTCCTGGATAAAGGTATCAAAGCGTTACACGATGATGGCACCTACGCCACCATCCAGAAAAAACACTTCGGCGATCTGAACCTGTACAGCGGCAAATAACGCTGCGGCGCCCGCCGCTCCAAGGGGTGGGCGCACTACCGATTGCCAAAGGCGTACCCCATGTTTGAAGACCTGTTGCAGACCCTCGGGCTTGGCGCGTTCAGCTTGAAAGGGTTTGGCCCGCTGTTGCTGCAAGGCACCTGGATGACCATCAAACTGTCGGTGCTGTCCCTGGCCGTCAGCGTGCTGCTGGGGCTGATCGCCGCCAGCGCCAAGTTGTCGAGCCTGGCGCTGTTGCGCATTCCCGCGCAGCTGTACACCACCTTGATTCGCGGCGTGCCGGACCTGGTGCTGATGCTGTTGATTTTCTACAGCCTGCAAACCTGGCTGACCAGCTTCACCGACTACATGGAATGGGAATACATCGAGATCAACCCGTTCGGCGCCGGGGTGATTACCCTGGGCTTTATCTACGGTGCGTATTTCACCGAGACTTTTCGCGGCGCGATCCTCGCCGTGCCCCGCGGCCAGCTCGAGGCCGCCACGGCCTATGGCCTCAAGCGCGGGCAGCGCTTTCGCTACGTGACCTTCCCGCAAATGATGCGCTTCGCCTTGCCGGGCATTGGCAATAACTGGATGGTGATGCTCAAGGCCACGGCACTGGTGTCGATCATCGGCCTGGCCGACGTGGTCAAGGCTGCCCAGGATGCCGGCAAAAGTACCTACCAACTGTTCTTTTTCCTGGTAGTGGCGGCCTTGATCTACCTGGCCATTACCAGCGCATCAAACTTCGTCCTGCGCAGGCTGGAAGCCCGTTACGCCGCCGGCTCACGGGAGGCAGTGCGATGATCGAACTGTTGCAGGAGTACTGGCGGCCTTTCCTCTACAGCGATGGCAACCATATGAGCGGCCTGGCCATGACGATGTGGCTGCTCACGGCCTCTATCTGCATGGGTTTCGTGGTGTCGATCCCGTTGTCCATTGCCCGCGTCTCGCCCAAGCGCTGGGTCCGTTGGCCGGTGCAGTTCTACACCTACCTGTTTCGCGGCACACCGCTCTATATCCAGCTGCTGATCTGCTACACCGGTATCTACAGCCTCGCTGCGGTTCGCGCACAACCATTGCTGGATGCGTTTTTTCGCGACGCGATGAACTGCACCCTTCTGGCCTTTGCCCTCAACACCTGCGCCTACACCACGGAAATCTTCGCCGGAGCCATCCGCAGCATGGCCCATGGTGAGGTCGAAGCGGCGAAAGCCTATGGCCTGAGCGGCTGGAAACTCTACGCCTACGTGATCATGCCGTCGGCCCTGCGCCGTTCATTGCCGTACTACAGCAATGAAGTGATCCTGATGCTGCACTCGACGACGGTAGCCTTTACCGCGACGATCCCGGACATCCTCAAAGTCGCCCGGGACGCCAACTCGGCCACCTTCCTGACTTTCCAATCGTTTGGTATCGCTGCGCTGATCTACCTGACCGTGACCTTTGCCCTGGTCGGTCTGTTTCGTCTGGCGGAGCGGCGCTGGCTGGCCTTTCTCGGGCCGAGCCATTAAGGAGCCCCTATGCGGCAACAGATTCATCCCCTCCTCGCCCCCGTGCCAGGCACGGCACGGCAGATTCACAGTTTTCACTTCGGGCCAGAGCAGGCCGAAGGCAAAATCTACATCCAATCCTCGCTGCACGCCGACGAACTGCCCGGCATGCTGGTGGCCTGGCACTTGAAGGTACGCCTGGCGGAACTGGCTGCAGCCGGCCGCCTGCGCAGCGAAATCGTGCTGGTGCCGGTGGCCAATCCAGTGGGCCTGGAGCAAGTGCTGATGGACATTCCCCTGGGCCGCTACGAGTTGGAGAGCGGGCAGAATTTCAATCGGCTGTTTGTCGACCTCAGTGACGAGGTCGGCAATCAGGTCGAGGGCCGGCTGGGGGATGATCCAAGGCGCAACGTCGCGCTGATCCGCGACAGCCTGCGCCAGGCCCTCGACCGCCATGTACCGGCCACGCAGCTGCAATCCCAGCGCCTGGTGCTGCAACGCCTGGCCTGTGATGCCGATATGGTGCTGGACCTGCATTGCGACTTCGAAGCCGTCGCCCACCTTTACACCACCCCCGAGGCCTGGCCGCAGGTCGAGCCGCTGGCCCGTTACATCGGCGCCGAAGCCTGCCTGCTGGCCACCGATTCCGGGGGGCAATCCTTCGATGAGTGTTTCACCCTGCTCTGGTGGCAATTGCAGCAACGTTTTGGCGAGCGCTTCGAGATTCCCCAGGGCAGTTTTTCCGTGACCCTGGAGTTGCGCGGCCAGGGCGATGTCAATCACGGCCTGGCCAGTCTCGATTGCCAGGCGATCATCGACTATCTGATCCGATTTGGCGCCATCAGCGGCGAACCTGCACTCCTTCCCGACTTGCCCTACCCCGCCACGCCGCTGGCTGCCGTCGAACCGGTGGCAACCCCGCTAGGTGGCTTGCTGGTGTTCCACGCGCTGCCAGGGGAATACCTGGAGGCCGGGCAGTTGGTCGCCGAGGTCATTGACCCCATTCACGACCGCGTCACCCCCGTTCACTGCCGCCATGCCGGCCTGATGTACGCCCGCTCGCTGCGGCGCATGGTCACGGCCGGCATGGTGATTGCCCATGTCGCCGGCCTTACGCCCTATCGCAGCGGCTATTTACTATCGCCTTGAGGATGCACGCCCCATGTACAAACTGACCGTTGAAGGCCTGCATAAAAGCTATGGCGACCATGAAGTGCTCAAAGGTGTTTCGCTAAAGGCCAAAAGCGGTGATGTGATCAGCCTGATCGGCGCCAGCGGCTCGGGGAAAAGTACCTTCCTGCGTTGCATCAACTTTCTTGAACAACCCAACGACGGCGCCATTAGCCTGGATGGCCAGCCGATCCGCATGGTCAGCGACCGCCACGGCATGCGCGTGGCCGACGAAGCCGAGCTACAGCGCCTGCGCACCCGCCTGGCGATGGTGTTCCAGCACTTCAACCTGTGGAGCCATATGAGCGTGCTGGAAAACATCAGCATGGCCCCCCGCCGGGTCCTGGGCTGCAGCAAAAAGGACGCCGAGGACCGTGCCCGGCGTTATCTGGACAAGGTAGGGCTGCCGGCACGGGTGGCCGAGCAGTATCCGGCGTTCCTCTCGGGGGGCCAGCAACAGCGAGTGGCGATCGCACGCGCCCTGGCGATGGAGCCGGAGGTGATGCTGTTCGACGAGCCGACATCGGCCCTCGACCCGGAACTGGTGGGCGAAGTGCTGAAGGTGATCCAGGGCCTGGCTGAAGAGGGGCGGACCATGATCATGGTGACCCACGAGATGAGTTTTGCACGCAAGGTTTCCAGCCAGGTGCTGTTTTTGCACCACGGACTGGTGGAGGAGGAAGGCACGCCGGAAGACGTGCTGGGCAACCCGAAAAGCGAGCGTTTGCGGCAGTTTCTAAGTGGCAATCTGAAGTAAGAGGCCAAGACAAGAGGCCTTACTGTGGCGAGCGGGCTTGCCCGCGTCGGGCTGCGTAGCAGCCCCTATAACGTTGCCGCCTGTCTTCAGATACACCGCGGCGCCAGGTTTCAGGGCTGCTGCGCAGCCCGACGCGGGCAAGCCCGCTCGCCACCACAAAAGCTACCAGCGGTTTGTGGAGGCCTGTCAGGCCACTGGCGCGGGTGGTGGCTCATCCGGCAGGGTCGGCACACCAGGCTCGGTGGGTTGTTCCGGGGTATCGGGGTCAGGCTGGCCAGGGATGCCGCCGGCGGCGGGGTCGGCCATCAGGGACCAGGCCAGAACACCAATCTGGTTGGGTTCAAGCCGGGCAAGTTCGGCGCTGATTCGCGGGTCGATCTTCATAGGGTACTCCTCAAGCGTGGCTCGGCGCGCTGTGCACGCGCCGAGGCAGTACTCCCAATAGAGTGCCTGCCCGCTGACAAATTCCCTTGCTCTGTAAGACGTTTCGATCAGGTGCGTGGCAGGGTGACGCCGCGCTGGCCCTGGTACTTGCCGCCACGGTCTTTATAGGACACTTCGCACTCTTCGTCGGATTCGAAGAACAGCATCTGTGCGACGCCTTCATTGGCGTAGATCTTGGCCGGCAAGGTGGTGGTGTTGGAGAACTCCAGGGTCACGTGGCCTTCCCATTCCGGCTCAAGCGGAGTCACGTTGACGATAATGCCGCAGCGCGCGTAGGTGCTCTTGCCCAGGCAGATGGTCAGCACATTGCGCGGAATACGGAAGAACTCGACAGTGCGCGCCAGGGCAAAGGAGTTTGGCGGGATGATGCACACGTCGCTCTTCACATCGACGAAACTCTTTTCATCGAAATTTTTCGGATCGACGGTGGCCGAGTTGATGTTGGTGAACACCTTGAACTCATCGGCGCAACGCACGTCGTAGCCGTAGCTGGAAACCCCGAACGAAATCAGGCGCTCGGCGCCCTCTCCGCGCATCTGGCGCTCGACGAAGGGTTCGATCATGCCGTGCTCTTGCGCCATGCGGCGAATCCACTTGTCCGATTTGATGCTCATGGCGGGTGTCCTGAATAGCGAGGTGGAAAATTCTGTTGGGCATCTTACCGGGGCTGGCCTCGCGGTTCAAAGGACGCAGGGGTTTTTCTTGATTAAGTTGCGCCCGATCACTGTCAGCCGTATGGGGCGGGCCCTACCCCTGAATTAAAGGGCCGCAGGCCTGTAAAAGGCACCGCCAGTCACGAAAATAGAGAAACCTTCGGAAATACCATTGGCACGTTCCGGAAAAAGGGTTAAGGTGGCGCCACTGTGCTGCTTGTGTCACTGAGAATCTCTACACGATATGTTGAATTTCGATCCAACCATCTCCAAGAATTTTTCCTGCTCTTTGCACTCAGTCTCGGCCAGGGCTTTTCCTGAGTCGCAGTTAACTTTGTCCAAGGAGATACACCATGTCTAATCGCCAAACTGGTACCGTTAAGTGGTTCAACGATGAAAAAGGCTTCGGCTTCATCACTCCACAATCCGGTGACGACCTGTTCGTTCACTTCAAAGCTATCCAATCCGACGGCTTCAAAAGCCTGAAAGAAGGCCAACAGGTTTCTTTCATCGCTACCCGCGGTCAGAAAGGCATGCAAGCTGAAGAAGTTCAAGTTATCTAACTTGTACTGACTTAGTCGAAAGAACCCCGCCCTTAAAAGCGGGGTTTTTTTATGCCTGGGATTTGATGCTGCCCTTGCGGCAAGGGTCGCCATCGTCGGCAAGCCGGGCTCCCACAACGCAAAACGCCCGGTGCACTCCCATGCACCGGGCGTTCTCATAGCTACCTTACAAGCCGTTACTGAAACAACGACTCACTCGACAAGCCATTCTTCTCCAAGATCTCCCGCAAGCGCTTGAGACCCTCAACCTGGATCTGCCGTACCCGCTCGCGGGTCAAGCCGATCTCCAGGCCAACATCCTCCAGGGTACTGCTCTCATGGCCACGCAGACCGAAGCGGCGAATCACCACCTCGCGCTGCTTGTCCGTCAGTTCTGAAAGCCATTGGTCGATGCTCTGCGACAAGTCATCGTCCTGCAACAGCTCACACGGATCCGTTGGTCGGTCATCCGTCAGGGTGTCCAGCAGGGTTTTATCCGAATCCGGACCCAGCGAGACATCGACCGAAGACACACGCTCATTAAGACCCAGCATGCGCTTGACCTCTCCCACCGGTTTTTCCAGCAGGTTGGCGATCTCTTCAGGCGATGGTTCATGATCCAGCTTTTGAGTGAGCTCACGTGCTGCCCGCAGGTACACGTTAAGCTCCTTGACGACATGAATCGGCAACCGGATGGTCCGGGTCTGATTCATGATTGCCCGTTCGATGGTCTGGCGAATCCACCACGTAGCGTAGGTCGAGAAGCGAAAACCCCGTTCGGGGTCAAACTTCTCCACTGCCCGGATCAGGCCGAGGTTGCCCTCTTCGATCAAGTCCAACAGGGACAGCCCACGATTGACATAGCGTCGGGCGATTTTCACCACCAGTCGCAGGTTACTTTCAATCATGCGCTTGCGCCCAGCAGGATCGCCCTTTTGCGACAGTCGCGCAAAATGGACTTCTTCTTCGGGAGTGAGCAAGGGGGAAAAGCCGATTTCATTGAGATACAACTGGGTCGCATCGAGCGCCCGGGTGTAATCAATGTACTTATGCTGTTTTAACGCTGTGGAGTTTTTGGACTTGGTACGAACTGAAGGTACAGCGGGTCCCTCATTCGACATCGAATCCGTACCGATGCCGGTCTCCATAAGGAGAACCTCATCGTCGATGTCAAACTCCGGCGCTTCTTTACTGAGAGCCATTGTTATAGTCCTTTGGTGAGTTCGACCTCAAGCTCAAGCGACGCCTTTATCCTTGGCAACGCTGGAGCCTGTTCCTTCTACGTGAGGGAACAGGCTGACAACACATCAACGCCGGGGTAGGAATTGCAGTGGATCTACAGGCTTACCTTGGCGGCGAATCTCAAAGTGCAGTTTCACCCGGTCTGTACCAGTCGACCCCATTTCGGCAATTGTCTGTCCGACTTTGACCTGCTGCCCCTCCCGAACCAACAACCTGCGGTTATGACCGTAGGCACTGACGTAGGTATCGCTGTGTTTGATGATGACCAATTCGCCGTAACCCCGTAGACCACTCCCGGCGTATACAACAGTCCCATCAGACGCAGCTAAAACAGGCTGTCCCAAATCCCCGGCGATATCAATGCCTTTATTCAAACTACCGTTTGAAGAGAATTTTCCAATAAGAATGCCATTCGAGGGCCATCCCCAACCCTTCGGCGCAGGCCCCGCAGGTGGCAACGGCGCGGCTGCCGGCTTGCTCGCAGCCGCCGGCGCAGCGGTGCCTGCAGGCCGGGTGAAGACCGTCGTCTTGCTGGAAGAAGAAGCCGAGGAACCGGATTTTGTCACAACTGCCGTGGGTGCCGAACCCGTGCGCCCATCGAAGCGTATCGTTTGCCCCGGATGAATCGTATAGGGCACTGGGATGTTGTTCCGCGCGGCCAGCGCCTTGTAATCCCAACCATAACGGAAGGCGATCGAGAACATGGTATCGCCCTTGCGCACCACGTACTGCCCGGTGGTCACCGTAGGCCGCTGCGGTGCCGCGCTATTGCGGTCGACGACCCGCGCCCCGCCGCCTGTGTTGGAACAGGCAGCCAACAAGGAACTCAAGACAAGGCCAATCACCAGTCGCTGAAAGCTCGTTTTACTCATACGCTGCGCAATGACTGTGAGACTCACCCGCCGCTCCCTTTGTGGTGGCTGAAACATGAACGCCTGTATCAGGCTTGAAATATGTAGCAAGTATAACTGGCTGCCGGACGTTAACCGGCAACAAGGTAGAAACGAAAAATTCATCTCGTTGAGTAACTACCCAACTTGATGTTGACTCAATGAACCCCGCTGTAAGACACATACCCGACAATAGAATTCAGTACGCCGTCATAAATGATCAGGCCAGCGGCCCATTAAGTAACGGCACAAAACGCACTGCCCCCAGGACATGCCGCGAAAAACCCTCTTCTTCACGCACAATCAACATCAGTTGCTGTACTTCGCCCGACCCGACCGGAATCACCAGGCGCCCGCCCGGGGCCAACTGGTCGAGAAGCGCCTGAGGCACATCCGTGGCCACGGCCGTCACGATGATGCCGTTATAGGGCGCCAATGCCGGCCAGCCCTCCCAGCCGTCCCCCCAGCGAAACACCACATTGCGCAGGTTCAATTCCACCAGGCGCTCCTTGGCCCGGTCCTGCAGGACCTTGATCCGCTCGACGGAAAACACCCGCTCCACCAGCTGCGAGAGCACGGCGGTCTGGTAGCCGGAGCCGGTGCCGATTTCCAGCACTTTGTCCAGCGGACCCGCCGCCAGCAGCAGCTCGCTCATGCGCGCCACCATGTAGGGCTGGGAGATGGTCTGGTTATGGCCAATGGGCAGCGCGGTGTCTTCATAGGCGCGATGGGCCAGGGCCTCATCGACAAACAGATGACGCGGGGTACGACGGATGACTTCCAACACCTGGGCGTTGGACAGCCCCTCTTCGTAGAGCCGCTGGATCAATCGCTCACGGGTGCGCTGGGAGGTCATGCCGATGCCACGGCGCAACAGGTCGTCCTGTTCACGAGCCATCAGCGCAGCCCCTCCAGCCAGGGATCGAGACCACCGAAGGCATCATTGAAGGTGCGATCAAGTTGTAACGGGGTAATCGAAACATAACCTTGCATCACCGCATGAAAGTCCGTGCCCGGCCCGCCATCCTCGGCGTCGCCCGCTGCAGCAATCCAGTAGCCTTCCCTGCCACGGGGATCGACCACTTTCAGCGGTGCCGCGGCGCGGGCACGATGGCCCAGGCGGGTCAACTGGATACCGCGAATATGGTCCAGGGGCAGATTGGGGATATTGACGTTGAGCACTGTACGTGGCGGCAGCACCAGAGTGTCGTGGGCCTCCACCAGTTTGCGCGCGAAGTACGCGGCGGTCGCCAGGTTATCCACCTGCCGCGACGCCAACGAAAAGGCAAATGCCGTGCGCCCCAGGAAACGCCCTTCAAGGGCCGCCGCCACGGTGCCGGAGTACAACACGTCATCGCCCAGGTTGGCGCCCAGGTTGATCCCGGAAACCACTAAATCCGGCTCATCGGCCAGCAAACTGTTGATCGCCAGGTGCACGCAATCGGTCGGCGTGCCATTTACGCTGATAAAGCCGTTGGCCAACGTTTGCGGGTGCAAAGGACGGTCGAGCGTCAGCGAACTGCTGGCGCCGCTTTTGTCCTGGTCCGGGGCAACCACCACGCATTCGGCGTAATCGGCCAGCGCAGCATGAAGCGCGGCAAGGCCGGGTGCGGTGACCCCGTCGTCGTTAGATATCAGAATACGCATGGGCTGTCCGTCTGCCCCACCGGCACCAGATCAACAAGCTCGCGCACCAAAACAGTGGCGAAGCATCCGGCCGGCAGGACGAATTCCAATTGCAGAATGTCAGTCTCGGGATAATGCCACGTCAACCCGCCAATGGGCAGTCGCAGAATGCGTCGCTCCTGACTCATGCCGGCTTTGGCCAGCCAATCGCACAGGTCTGCTTCGCTCGCTGCGACGGTTTGCTCCAGCGCATGGGTGGCGCCGCTGGCGGGCGATTCGCCTTCTCCCCACTGCGGGCCGGTGGGATGCAGGTCGAGGATGGCCAGGCGCGGGTCGCTGCACTCCGCCTCCCCGGCCGGGAAAAAGCTGCGGCTGTCGGTGAACGCCAGCAAGTCACCGACCTGGGCGCGCTGCCATGAACCATCGGCGACCCGCGCCGCCAGCACTTTATTGAACACAAAGCTGCGCGCGGTCGACAGCAGGCGCGAACGCACATTGCGCTGCTCCGGCAAGGCCTTGCGGGCCGCCCAGTCGCGGGCATCGACGACGTTGCCGCCGTTATGGCCAAACCGCTGGGCGCCGAAATAGTTGGGGATACCGTGCTGGGCGATCAGTTGCAGGCGCGCATCGATCGCGGCGTGGTCACCGACCAGTTGGGTCAGGCGCAGGGTAAAACCGTTGGCCGCATGGGCGCCACGCTGCAACTTGCGCTTGTGGCGGGCGGTCTTGAGGATCTTCAGGGTGTCGTTTTCCGCCGCGCTCAGGTCTGGATCGGCCTTGCCGGGCAGTTGCACGCTGAACCACTGGCGGGTCAGCGCCTGGCGATCCTTGAGGCCGGCATAGCTGACCGTGCGCAAGGGCACGCCGGCAGCCTTGGCAATGCGCCGCGCGGCCTCTTCGGTGTTCAGGCCACGCTTTTCCACCCACAGCCACAGGTGCTCGCCTTCGCCGGTCAGCGGGATATCCAGCACCTCGTCCACCTGGAAGTCCTCAGCCGTCGCCTTGAGTACCGCGCTGCCCAGTGCTTCACCATAGGCCCGTGGCCCCAACAGTTGCAGGTCGTTCATGCGCGCAGCAACAAGGCGACGGAGTGCACGGCGATGCCCTCTTCTCGACCGGTAAACCCGAGTTTTTCGGTGGTGGTGGCTTTCACGTTGACTTGATCCAGTTCTATTTGCAGATCGGCGGCAATCACTGCGCGCATCGACTCGATATGCGGGGCCATTTTGGGCGCCTGGGCGACGATGGTGTTATCGACATTGCCGACCTTCCAGCCCTTGGCATGGATCAGGCCGACCACATGCCGCAGCAGCACGCGACTGTCCGCGCCCTTGAAGGTGGGATCGGTGTCCGGAAAGTGTTTACCGATATCCCCCAACGCCGCCGCGCCGAGCAAGGCATCGCTCAAGGCATGCAGCACAACGTCGCCGTCGGAATGAGCCAGCAACCCATGGTGGTGCGCAATGCGCACGCCGCCCAGGGTGATGAAGTCGCCTTCGGCGAAACGGTGCACATCATAGCCGTGGCCAATACGCATAAAAAAACGCCCCGAGTTAATTCAGGGCGTGATTCTACCTACTTTTGCCGGACATTAACCGAGCAAAGCACGTCCATGATGACGCAAGTGGTCCTCGATGAAGCTGGCGATAAAGAAGTAGCTGTGGTCATAACCCGGCTGCAGGCGCAGCTCCAGTGGATGGCCGGCGGCCTTGGCGGCTTGTTGCAAGGCCTCGGGCTTGAGCTGGGTGGCGAGGAAGTCGTCGCGATCGCCCTGGTCCACCAGCAACGGCAGTTTTTCCGAGGCTTCGCTGATCAGCACGCAGGCATCCCATTCGCGCCACTTCGAACGCTCTTCCCCCAAGTAGCGGGAAAAAGCCTTCTGCCCCCAAGGGCAATCCATCGGATTGTTGATCGGCGAGAACGCCGACACCGACTGGTAGCGCCCAGGATTGCGCAAAGCACACACCAGCGCACCGTGGCCGCCCATGGAGTGCCCGCTGATGCCACGCTTGTCGGAAGCCGGGAAATGCGCTTCAACCAACGCCGGCAATTCCTGCACTACATAGTCATGCATCCGATAGTGCTTGCTCCACGGCTCTTGCGTGGCATTCAAGTAAAACCCGGCACCCAGGCCAAAGTCCCAGGCATTGTCAGGGTCGCCCGGTACACCCGGCCCACGGGGGCTGGTGTCCGGCGCGACGATGATCATTCCCAGTTCGGCCGCCATACGTTGCGCGCCGGCCTTTTGCATGAAGTTCTCATCGGTGCAGGTCAGCCCCGACAGCCAGTACAGCACCGGCAACTTGCCGCCCTGCTCCGCCTGGGGTGGCAGGTAGACGGCGAAGGTCATGTCGCAGTCCAGCACATCGGAATGATGTTTGTAACGCTTATGCCAGCCGCCGAAGCTCTTCTGGCATGACAGGTTTTGCAGACTCATGGCCGACCTCAGAAATGGATGACGGTACGAATGCTCTTGCCTTCATGCATCAGGTCGAACGCCTTATTGATATCTTCCAGGCCCATGGTGTGGGTGATGAAGGTATCCAACGGGATTTCACCGCTCTGGGCCATTTCCACGTAGCTTGGCAACTCGCTGCGGCCACGCACGCCACCGAAAGCCGAACCGCGCCAGACGCGACCGGTCACCAGCTGGAAGGGACGGGTGGAAATTTCCTGGCCGGCCCCGGCGACACCGATGATCACCGACTCGCCCCAACCTTTGTGGCAGCACTCCAGGGCCGCGCGCATCAGTTGGACATTGCCGATGCACTCGAAGGAAAAGTCCACGCCGCCGTCGGTCAAATCGACGATAACGTCCTGGATCGGCCGGTCGTAGTCTTTCGGGTTGATGCAGTCGGTGGCGCCCAGCTGCTTGGCGATTTCAAACTTGGCCGGGTTGATGTCGATGGCGATGATACGGCCGGCCTTGGCCTTCACTGCACCGATCACAGCCGACAAGCCAATCCCGCCGAGGCCGAAGATGGCCACGGTATCGCCGGGCTTGACCTTGGCGGTGTTGATCACCGCACCGATACCGGTGGTGACGCCGCAGCCCAGCAGGCAGACTTTTTCCAGCGGAGCTTCTTTAGGAATCTTGGCCACGGAGATTTCCGGCAACACGGTGTATTCGGAAAAGGTCGAAGTACCCATGTAGTGGAAAATCGGCTGGCCCTTGTAGGAGAAGCGCGTAGTGCCGTCCGGCATCAGGCCTTTGCCCTGGGTTGCGCGGATGGCCTGGCACAGGTTGGTCTTGCCCGACAGGCAGAACTTGCACTTGCCGCATTCCGGGGTGTACAGCGGGATCACGTGGTCACCCACGGCTACCGAGGTCACACCCTCGCCAATCGCTTCGACTACCGCACCGCCTTCATGGCCGAGGATCGACGGGAAAATACCCTCCGGATCGGCGCCCGACAGGGTGTAGGCATCGGTATGACAAACCCCGGAGGCAACCACGCGCAGCAGGACTTCACCAGCCTTGGGCATGGCGACATCCACTTCCACGATCTCCAGTGGTTTCTTGGCTTCAAAGGCGACAGCGGCGCGTGACTTGATCATCCGGGTTTCTCCTGGGTCTTAAAAAGTAAGACGGGCAGTGTAAAACATGGCTCATTGATTAATAATCCAGGCAAAAGCAAAACATTATTGCTGTACTGGGATAATCACCATGCTTGAAAACCGCTGGGAAGGCATTGATGAGTTCGTCGCCGTGGCCGAGTGCAGCCAATTTACCGCTGCCGCCGAACGCCTGGGCGTGTCCTCGTCCCATATCAGCCGCCAGGTGGCACGCCTGGAAGAACGCCTGCAAACCCGCCTGCTCTATCGCAGCACCCGGCGCGTCACGCTGACCGAGGCCGGGCAGACCTTTCTGCAACATTGCCAACGCCTGCAAGACGGACGCGAAGAAGCCTTGCGCGCAGTGGGCGACCTGACCAGTGAACCCAAGGGTATGTTGCGCATGACCTGCGCCGTGGCTTATGGCGAACGTTTTATCGTGCCGTTGGTAACACGCTTCATGGGGCTTTATCCGCAATTGCGGGTGGATATTGAACTGAGCAACCGCCCCCTCGACCTGGTGCATGAAGGCCTGGACCTGGCGATTCGCCTGGGCCGCCTGCAGGATTCACGAATGGTCGCCAGCCGCCTGGCGCCGAGACGCATGTATCTCTGCGCCTCGCCGTCCTACCTGGAGCGGTACGGGCGCCCCCATAGCTTGTCGGAACTGAGCCGGCATAACTGCCTGATCGGCAGTTCGGATATTTGGCAACTGGCGCAGGACGGACGCGAATTTTCCCAGCGCGTGCAGGGAAACTGGCGCTGCAACAGTGGGCAAGCGGTGCTGGATGCGGCGTTGCAAGGGGTGGGGTTGTGCCAGTTGCCGGACTATTACGTGCTGGAGCACTTGCACAGCGGCGCGCTGGTTTCACTGCTTGAAGCCCATCAACCGCCGAATACGGCAGTGTGGGCGCTGTATCCGCAACAGCGGCATTTATCGCCAAAGGTGCGCAAGTTGGTGGAGTTCTTGAAGGAGGGGTTGGCTGGGCGGCCGGAGTATGGCGGGTGATCTGGGGTGTCAGGCCTGGCCTCATCGCAGGCAAGCCAGCTCCTACACCTGACCGCATTTCTACATGAATACGCGGTCAGGTGTGGGAGCTGGCTTGCCTGCGATGAAGTCACCTCGGTCCAGCAGCCTACCGGCGATTAGCCCACCGCAACCTAAGCCACTCCAGATCCTCCGGCCGCGTCACCTTGATATTGTCCGCACGCCCTTCCACCAAACGTGGCGCCTGGCCAGACCACTCCATGGCCGAGGCTTCATCGGTGATGAGCGCATCAGCCACCAGGCTATCGGCCAACGCGCGGTGCAAGGCGCCGAGGCGGAACATTTGCGGGGTGTAGGCTTGCCAGATCAGGCTACGGTCAATGGTTTCCACCACCCGCCCCCGCTTGTCGACACGCTTGAGGGTGTCGCGGGCCGGTACGGCGAGCAAGCCACCCACCGGGTCGTCCGCCAACTGCGCCAATAACGTGTCGAGGTCTTCGCGGCTCAGGTTCGGCCGCGCAGCATCGTGCACCAGCACCCAGTCGTCATCGCCGGCGCCCAGGGCATTGAGTTGCAACAGTGCATTGAGCACCGAGCCTGAGCGCTCTGCCCCGCCGTCCGCACGTTGGATACGCGGGTCGGCAGCACACGCCAGGTTGGGCCAGTAAGGATCATCGACCGCCAGACTGACCACCAGCCCCTTGAGGCTCGGATGGTCGAGAAAACAGCCAAGGCTGTGTTCGAGAATAGTGCGCCCGCCCAACTGCAAATACTGCTTGGGACGGTCCGCGGCCATACGGGCACCGACGCCCGCGGCAGGAATCACGGCCCAGAAGGCCGGCAAACAGGCGCTCATTGGGCCAACTGGTAGAGGGTTTCGCCCTCCTTGACCATGCCCAATTCATGACGAGCCCGCTCTTCAACGGTCTCCATGCCTTTTTTCAACTCAAGCACTTCGGCATCGAGCACACGGTTGCGCTCCAGCAACACCTCGTTCTCGGCGTGCTGCGCGGCAATTTGCTGGGTCAGGTCGGTCACCTGCGCCAGACTGCCATTGCCCACCCAAAGGCGGTACTGCAGGCCAGCCAGCAGCAAGAGCAGGACGAGGAACAACCAATTGGGACTGCGCATCGAATATCGGGTATCCAGTGAAAAAAGACAGCCATGCAAAACTTTTGAAGCAACTGATAGCACGAAGCCTGGAAGACCCAGGCTTGTGCTTGATAGGCATCAGATTAGTGCGCAAATTCACTCTACAGCGAGTTTTCCGACACAATCCTTTGTCTTTTTACCATCAACTACTCAGCCGCGAAACTCGCCACGACCGTTGTATTTGGCTTTTCCGCCCAGTTGCTCTTCGATACGCAGCAATTGGTTGTACTTGGAAACGCGGTCGGAACGGCACAGGGAACCGGTTTTGATCTGGCCCGCCGAGGTGCCCACAGCCAGGTCGGCAATGGTCGAATCTTCGGTTTCGCCGGAGCGGTGGGAGATCACGGCGGTGTAGCCCGCAGCCTTGGCCATCTGGATGGCTTCCAGGGTTTCGGTCAGGGTGCCGATCTGGTTGAACTTGATCAGGATCGAGTTGGCGATCTTCTTGTCGATGCCTTCTTTCAGGATCTTGGTGTTGGTCACGAACAGGTCGTCACCGACCAGTTGGATCTTCTCGCCGATCTTGTCGGTAAGAATTTTCCAACCGTCCCAGTCAGACTCGTCCAGGCCGTCTTCGATCGAGATGATCGGGTAGCGCTGGGTCAGGCCCTTCAGGTATTCCGCGAAACCTTCGGAGTTGAACACCTGGCCTTCGCCGGACAGGTTGTACTTGCCATCTTCGTAGAACTCGCTGGCCGCGCAGTCCAGGGCCAGGGTCACGTCGGTGCCCAGCTTGTAGCCAGCGTTGGCCACGGCTTCGGAGATCACTTTCAGTGCATCTTCGTTGGACGCCAGGTTCGGTGCAAAACCACCTTCGTCACCCACTGCTGTGCTCAGGCCACGGGCCTTCAGTACCGCTTTGAGGTGATGGAAAATCTCGGTACCCATGCGCAGGCCTTCGGAGAAGGTCTTGGCGCCCACTGGCTGCACCATGAATTCCTGGATATCGACGTTGTTGTCTGCGTGCTCGCCACCGTTGATGATGTTCATCATTGGGACTGGCATCGAGTACACGCCCGGAGTACCGTTCAGATTGGCAATGTGCGCGTACAGCGGCAGGTCCTGGTCCTGGGCGGCAGCCTTGGCAGCTGCCAGGGATACAGCGAGGATCGCATTGGCGCCGAGGCTGCCTTTGTTTTCAGTGCCGTCGAGCTTGATCATCGCGTGATCGAGGGCTTTCTGGTCCAGCGGGTCCTTGCCCAGCAACAGGTCGCGGATCGGACCGTTGATGTTGGCTACTGCCTTGAGGACACCCTTGCCCAGGTAACGGCTCTTGTCGCCATCACGCAGTTCCAGCGCTTCGCGCGAACCGGTGGAAGCACCGGACGGCGCGCAGGCGCTGCCGATGATGCCGTTATCGAGAAGCACGTCGGCTTCGACGGTGGGGTTGCCACGGGAGTCGAGAACTTCACGACCTTTGATGTCGACGATTTTTGCCATTGTTGTAAACACTCCAAAGTTGACGAAAACGACGCAGCTGAAGGAAATCTTTTGACCGACCGCAAGGGTGGAACAACGGGGCAGGCTTGCAGACGACAAGACTCAGGCCAGGGGGCCTGAGCATAAAGCGCGGAAAGTTTACCGGAGAAACGCGGGTTACGCGGTCTCTACCGTCGGAAAACTCTTGACCAGTTCGTCCAATTGCTTGAGTTGGGCCAGGAATGGCTCCAGCTTGTCCAGGCGCAGAGCGCAAGGACCGTCGCACTTGGCATTGTCCGGATCCGGGTGGGCTTCCAGGAACAGGCCAGCCAGGGACTGGCTGATACCGGCCTTGGCCAGATCCAGTACCTGGGCACGTCGGCCACCGGCGGAATCGGCGCGACCACCAGGCATTTGCAGCGCATGGGTCACGTCGAAGAACACCGGGTATTCGAACTGTTTCATGATGCCGAAACCGAGCATGTCCACCACGAGGTTGTTGTAGCCGAAGCTCGAACCACGCTCGCAGAGGATCAACTGGTCATTACCCGCTTCCACGCACTTGTTCAGGATGTGTTTCATCTCCTGGGGCGCGAGGAACTGGGCTTTCTTGATATTGATCACAGCGCCGGTCTTGGCCATCGCGACGACCAGGTCGGTCTGGCGCGACAGGAAGGCCGGCAACTGGATGATGTCGCATACCTCGGCGACCACACCAGCCTGTTCAGGCTCGTGGACGTCGGTGATGATCGGCACGCCGAAGGCTTGCTTGATGTCCTGGAAGATCCGCATGCCTTCTTCAAGGCCCGGGCCGCGATAGGAGGTCACGGACGAACGGTTAGCCTTGTCGAAGCTGGCCTTGAATACATAAGGGATACCCAATTTCTCGGTAACCTTTACGTACTCTTCACAGACCTGCATCGCCATGTCGCGGCTTTCCAGCACGTTCATGCCGCCAAACAGCACCATGGGCTTGTCGTTGGCAATTTCGATGTCGCCTACGCGAATGATCTTCTGGGCCATCAGGTTTACGCCTTCTTCTGATGTTGCGTCAGTGCTGCTTTAACGAAACCGCTGAACAACGGGTGACCGTCGCGCGGCGTCGAAGTGAACTCAGGGTGGAACTGGCAAGCGACGAACCATGGATGATCCGGGGCTTCGACCACTTCAACCAGCTTGCCATCACCGGAGCGACCGGAGATTTTCAGGCCAGCCGCTTTGATCTGCGGCAGCAGGTTGTTGTTCACTTCGTAACGGTGACGGTGACGCTCGACGATCACGTCCTTGCCGTAGCAGTCGTGCACCAGCGAGCCGGACTCCAGCAGGCAATCCTGTGCGCCAAGGCGCATGGTGCCGCCCAGGTCGGAGCTTTCGGTACGGGTTTCGACAGCGCCGGTGGCATCTTCCCACTCGGTGATCAGGCCCACGACCGGGTGGCCGCTGGTGTGATCGAACTCGGTGGAGTTGGCGTCTTTCCAGCCCAGCACGTTACGAGCGAACTCGATAACGGCCACTTGCATGCCCAGGCAGATACCCAGGTAAGGCACCTTGTTCTCACGAGCGTACTGCACGGCAGTGATCTTGCCTTCCACGCCACGCAGGCCGAAACCGCCTGGCACGAGGATCGCATCCACACCTTCGAGCAGCGCGGTGCCCTGGTTTTCGATGTCTTCGGAGTCGATGTAGCGCAGGTTGACCTTGGTACGGTTGCTGATGCCCGCGTGGCTCATCGCTTCGATCAGCGACTTGTACGCGTCCAGCAGCTCCATGTACTTGCCAACCATGGCGATGGTGACTTCGTGCTCAGGGTTGAGCTTGGCGTCAACCACCGCTTCCCACTCGGACAGGTCCGCGCCATTGCACTGCAGGCCGAAACGCTCGACCACAAAATCATCCAGGCCCTGGGAATGCAGGATGCCTGGGATCTTGTAGATGGTATCGGCGTCTTCCAGGGCAATCACCGCACGTTCTTCAACGTTGGTGAACTGGGCGATCTTGCGACGCGAGGAAATGTCGATCGGGTGATCGGAGCGGCATACCAGCACGTCCGGCTGCAGGCCGATGGAACGCAGTTCCTTGACCGAGTGCTGGGTAGGCTTGGTTTTGGTTTCGCCAGCGGTGGCGATGTACGGCACCAGGGTCAGGTGCATCAGCATCGCGCGCTTGGCGCCGACTTCGAAACGCAACTGGCGGATGGCTTCGAGGAACGGTTGGGATTCGATGTCACCCACGGTGCCACCGATCTCGACCATCGCCACGTCGGCATCGCCTGCACCCTTGATGATGCGGCGCTTGATTTCGTCGGTGATGTGCGGGATCACCTGGATGGTTGCACCCAGGTAGTCACCACGGCGCTCCTTGCGCAGCACGTGCTCGTAGACACGGCCGGTGGTGAAGTTGTTGTTCTGGGTCATGGTCGTGCGGATGAACCGCTCGTAGTGGCCCAGGTCCAGGTCGGTCTCGGCGCCGTCGTGGGTGACGAACACTTCACCGTGCTGGAACGGGCTCATGGTGCCCGGGTCGACGTTGATGTACGGGTCCAGCTTGAGCATGGTGACCTTAAGTCCCCGCGCCTCCAGGATGGCCGCCAACGAAGCGGAGGCAATGCCTTTCCCCAATGAAGAAACAACACCGCCCGTGACGAATATGTAGCGCGTCATGAAAAACCCTAGAAGTCTGCGTTAAAGCGGTCGGAGCCGCCGGGGAAAGCGAAGGAAGGCCGAAGCCCCCGATCACCTGCATTAATCACAGTGCACCTTTCAAAAAAACCGCCGCGTTGTGACAGACCAGCAATGGAACACCGGTACGTTGATCGCTACACATTTTTTGGAATCGCCCAGCAAAGACTGCTTGGTAATCGGCAACAACTGTGTTTCAGGAGAATCCACAGAAGTTGTATCAAGAAGGGAGCGTAGTCTACCGGAAAGGCGCTATCAGCTCAAACCTTGATCGCAGGTTGGTGGCGCCCAATGTAATTGCCAGTCATCCCCCTGCCCTGTCGAGGCCCCTGCCAGGTTGGCCACGGCCATCAGACGGCTACCCTGGTACAGCAGCGGCAATCTGCCACGGATAAAGCCCGGTACAGCCGTTTCGTTGAGCAGACGCTTGAGGTCGCGCCGGCCACGGCCGGGCACGTCCATGACTTCACCGCCCTGGCGGTAGCGGATGCTCAAAGGGCCTTCAGGGGCATGCCCGCTGAAATACAACTGCCCGTTGCCAGGTAACTGTAGTGGGTTTTGCGGGTGCGACCAGCTCAAAGGGCTGTCGGAAAACTCTGACCAATTGGTAGGTATCCACCAGATACGATCGTTGCAACGCTGCAATTGGCCGTCAGCCAAACGCCACACCGGCTGCGCGTCCTCCTTGGCATCGCGCAAGGCGCTCCAGCCAACCCAATGTTCGCTGTCGGGCATCGCCGTCAACGGCGCCAGCCAATAGCGCAGGACGTTGCGCTGCCGAGCGTCGGAAAGATCGCGCAGTGGCGCAAGTGCCAACGATGGCAGCGCCAGCCAGGGAAATGCCGACGGCAGTTGAGCGGCCTGCATATCCAGTTGCGCCAACTCATCGAGCAGCCCCTGGGCCTGCGCCAGATGCCCGGCAGTACGGGCCAGGCTATTCACGGCCTGGGGCCAGCGCGCCGTAAGTACGGGAAACACATGATGGCGCAGGTAATTCCGGGAAAAGCGTGGGTCGCCGTTGGAGGGATCTTCGATCCAGCTCAACTGCTGCTCGCGGGCGTAAGTTTCCAGTTCGGCTCGCGACACCTCCAGCAGCGGCCGCATCAGGTGCCCCCCACCCAAAGATCGCTGGGCGGGCATGCCGGTGAGGCCCCGCACTCCCGCGCCCCGCAGCAGGCGAAACAGCAAGGTCTCGGCCTGATCGTCACGGTGCTGGCCAGTGAGTAGCAACTCACCTGGGCCGATTGCCTCGGCGAACGCCTGGTAGCGCGCGTCACGGGCCGCACGCTCCAGGCTTGCACCCGATTGCACCTGCACACGCATGACCCGCAGCGGCACACCGGCGGCATCACAGACCGCCTGGCAATGGGCTGGCCACGCGTCGGCCGCAGCCTGGAGGCCGTGGTGAACATGGATAGCCTGCAGTGGCGGCAAGGGTTGGGTTTTTGCCAGGTCGGCAAGGAGGTGCAGCAGAACCGTGGAGTCGAGTCCGCCGGAGTAGGCGATCTGCCAGGCCGGGGCGTCGCGCCAGGGGGTCAGGGTTTGCAGGAGTTTGGCGGTTAGAGTTGATTTCATCGCACGTTACCGCCGCAAAACTGGAATACGTTAGCCAAGCAAACACAACGCCAATGTGGGAGCGGGCTTGCCCGCGACAGCGGTGTACCAGTCAACCCATCTGGCACTGACACATTGCTATCGCGGGCAAGCCCGCTCCCACAGGGGTAATGCAGTGGCTTAGAGACCGTAGCTCATCAGGCGCTCGTAACGACGGGCCAGCAGCGCCTCGTTGTCGAATTTCTTGAGCATGTCCAACTGCGCGCAGAGTTCGGCGCGGATGGTGGCCGATGCGGCCGCCGGGTCGCGGTGAGCGCCGCCCAGGGGTTCGGCAATCACTTTGTCGACGATACCCAGGCCTTTCAGGCGATCAGCGGTGATCCCCATGGCTTCGGCAGCATCCGGGGCCTTTTCTGCGGTTTTCCACAGGATCGAGGCGCAACCTTCCGGCGAGATCACCGCATAGGTGGAGTATTGCAGCATGTTCAGTTGGTCGCAGACGCCAATGGCCAGCGCACCACCGGAACCGCCTTCACCGATCACGGTAGCGATGATCGGGGTTTTCAGACGCGCCATCACGCGCAGGTTCCAGGCAATCGCTTCGCTCTGGTTGCGCTCTTCAGCATCGATGCCTGGGTAGGCGCCAGGGGTGTCGATAAAAGTCAGGATCGGCATTTTGAAACGTTCAGCCATTTCCATCAGGCGGCAGGCCTTGCGATAGCCTTCCGGACGCGGCATGCCGAAGTTGCGACGCACTTTCTCGCGCACTTCACGGCCTTTCTGGTGACCGATCACCATCACCGGCTGGTCATCCAGGCGGGCAATGCCGCCGACAATCGCCGCATCATCGGAGAAGTGGCGGTCGCCATGCAGCTCGTCGAATTCGGTGAAGATGTGGTCGATGTAGTCCAGGGTGTACGGACGGCGCGGGTGGCGGGCCAGGCGCGCGATCTGCCAGCTGGTCAGCTTGCCGAAGATGTCTTCGGTGAGCGTCTTGCTCTTGTCTTGCAGGCGGGAGATTTCATCGCCGATATTCAGCGAATTGTCATTGCCGACCAGGCGCAGCTCTTCGATCTTGGCTTGCAGGTCAGCGATCGGCTGTTCGAAATCAAGAAAATTCGGGTTCATAAGCGTCCGTCTTGGGTCGACGGCCAGGGAGTGCCTGGCCAGCCGGTTGTCTATTCGCGCCCTACCTTAAGGGAGAGGCGCGTCAAGGTCGAGATTAAATGTCGAGTCGAGGTCAGGGGTACAAGGGCAGCCCTGACCGTCAACGGTATTGAAGGAAGACGTTGTCACGCCCGAACTGGTCACGCAATGCTTGAATCAAGCCATCAGCCGGGTCAATTCGCCACGTCTCGCCAAACTGCAACATCGCCTTGGCATCGCTGCCGGTGTACTCCATGGTCACCGGGCACGCACCACGGTGACGTTTGAGCAGATCCCCCAGCCAGCGTAGCTGATCGCCCTTGAGCGCTTCGGTTTTCACCTTCAGGCGTAGGCTTTCGGCCAGGTTGGTGCGGGCATCTTCCATGCTCATTACGCGTTTGATCCGCAGGCGCAGGCCGCCGGAGAAGTCATCGTTGCTGACCTCGCCCTCCACCACCACCATCGCGTCGGTCTGCAACAGCGACTGCGCAGAATGGAACGCATCGGCAAACAGCGACGCTTCGATACGCCCGGAGCGGTCGTCGAGGGTGATGAAACCCATCTTGTCGCCCTTTTTGTTCTTCATCACCCGCAGGGCAATGATCATCCCGGCGACGGTCTGGGTATCACGCGCCGGTTTCAGGTCGATGATGCGCTGGCGGGCAAAACGCCGGATTTCGCCTTCATATTCGTCAATCGGGTGGCCGGTGAGGTACAGGCCCAGAGTGTCTTTTTCACCCTTGAGGCGTTCCTTGAGGGTCAGCTCCTTGGCCTTGCGGTGGTTAGCGTACACATCGGCATCTTCTTCGACGAACAACCCGCCAAACAGGTCGGCATGCCCACTGTCATGGGTGCGGGCGGTTTGTTCGGCGGCCTTGATCGCCTCTTCCATGGCGGCCAGCAGTACCGCACGGTTACGGTCGATATTGGCCTGGTAGGCCTTCGGCTCGTCATGGAAGTACGGACCAAGACGGTCAAGTGCGCCGCTGCGGATCAGGCCATCGAGGGTACGTTTGTTGATGCGCTTGAGGTCGACCCGGGCGCAGAAGTCGAACAGGTCCTTGAACGGACCGTCCTGGCGCGCCTCGGTAATCGCCTCAACCGGGCCTTCGCCCACGCCCTTGATCGCGCCCAGGCCATAGATGATGCGACCTTCGTCGTTCACCGTGAACTTGAACTCCGAGGCGTTCACGTCCGGCGCGTCGAGGCGCAGCTTCATGGTCCGCACTTCTTCGATCAAGGTCACGACCTTGTCGGTGTTGTGCATATCCGCCGACAGCACCGCCGCCATGAACGGCGCCGGGTAGTGGGCCTTCAGCCAGGCAGTCTGGTACGACACCAGGCCGTAGGCGGCGGAGTGGGATTTGTTAAAGCCATAACCGGCGAATTTTTCCACCAGGTCAAAGATGTTACCGGCCAGGTCAGCGTCGATATTGTTGGTGGCGCAACCCTCAATGAAGCCGCCGCGCTGCTTGGCCATTTCCTCGGGTTTTTTCTTACCCATGGCCCGGCGCAGCATGTCCGCACCGCCAAGGGTGTAGCCGGCCATGACCTGGGCGATCTGCATCACCTGTTCCTGATACAGGATGATGCCATAGGTCGGTGCCAGTACCGGCTTGAGGCCTTCGTACTGGTAGTCGGAGTGCGGGTAAGCCAGTTCGGCGCGCCCGTGCTTCCGGTTGATAAAGTCGTCCACCATGCCCGATTGCAGCGGGCCCGGACGGAACAGGGCCACCAGTGCGATCAAGTCTTCCAGGCAGTCGGGCTTGAGCTTTTTGATCAGCTCTTTCATGCCGCGGGATTCAAGCTGGAACACCGCAGTGGTTTCGGCTTTTTGCAGCAGCGCGTAGGTAGGTTTGTCGTCCAGTGGGATAAAAGCGATATCCAGCGGCGCTTCATCCACCTTGGCGCGTTCACGGTTGATGGTCTTGAGCGCCCAGTCGATGATCGTCAGGGTACGCAGGCCGAGGAAGTCGAACTTCACCAGGCCGGCCGCCTCCACGTCATCCTTGTCGAACTGGGTTACCAGGCCATCGCCTTCTTCGTCGCAATAGATCGGCGAAAAGTCTGTCAGCTTGGTCGGCGCGATTACCACGCCACCGGCGTGCTTACCAACGTTACGCACCACGCCTTCGAGCTTGCGCGCCATGTCCCAGATTTCGGCGGCTTCTTCATCGACCTTGATGAAGTCGCGCAGGATTTCTTCCTGCTCGTAGGCCTTTTCCAGGGTCATGCCGACTTCAAAGGGGATCATCTTCGACAGACGATCCGCCAGGCCGTAGGACTTGCCCTGCACCCGCGCCACGTCACGAATTACCGCCTTGGCCGCCATGGAACCAAAGGTGATGATCTGGCTTACAGCGTTACGGCCATATTTCTCGGCCACATATTCGATGACACGGTCGCGACCATCCATGCAGAAGTCGACGTCGAAGTCGGGCATCGATACCCGTTCCGGGTTCAGGAACCGTTCGAACAGCAGGTCATATTCCAGCGGGTCGAGGTCGGTGATCTTCTGCACATAAGCCACCAGAGAGCCGGCACCCGACCCCCGGCCAGGGCCCACCGGTACGCCGTTGCTTTTGGCCCACTGGATAAAGTCCATTACGATCAGGAAGTAACCCGGGAACCCCATCTGGATAATGATATCCAGCTCGAAGTTCAGCCGGTCGACATACACCTGGCGCTTGGCCTCGTAGTCTTCGGTGGTGTCCTTGGGCAGCAGGACGGAAAGACGCTCTTCCAGACCATCGAACGACACCTTGCGGAAATACTCGTCGATGGTCATGCCATCGGGAATCGGGAAGTTGGGCAAAAAGTGTTTGCCCAGCTTCACTTCGATATTGCAGCGCTTGGCAATTTCGACGGAGTTTTCCAGGGCCTCGGGCAAGTCGCTGAACAGCTCAGCCATTTCCTCGGCGCTTTTGAGGTACTGCTCTTCGCTGTAGTTCTTCGAGCGACGCGGATCGTCCAGCGCCCGGCCTTCGCCGATACACACGCGGGTTTCGTGGGCCTCGAAGTCTTCCTTCTTGATAAAACGCACATCGTTGGTGGCGACCAGCGGCGCACCCAGCTTTTCGGCCAGGGCCACGGCAGCGTGCAGGTGCTCTTCGTCGTTGGGGCGATTGGTGCGCTGAACTTCCAGGTAGAAGCGGTCAGGGAACACCGCCATCCACTCCCGGGCGAGCACTTCTGCCTCCTGGGGATTGCCGCCCAGCAAGGCGAGGCCGACCTCCCCTTCCTTGGCAGCCGACAGCATAATCAGCCCTTCGCTGGCCTCGGCCACCCATTCGCGCTCGATGATGATCGAGCCGTTGCGCTGGCCGTCGATAAAACCGCGGGAAATCAGTTCAGTCAGGTTGCGATAACCCACGCCGTTCATCGCCAACAGGCTGATGCGACTCAAGGCGTTATCGGGGTCTTTGTTGGACAGCCACAAGTCGGCGCCGCAGATCGGCTTGATGCCGGCGCCCATGGCGCTCTTGTAGAACTTGACCAGGGAGCACATGTTGTTCTGGTCGGTCACCGCCACGGCCGGCATATTCATGCCCACCAGGGTTTTGACCAGCGGTTTGATCCGTACCAGGCCGTCGACCAGGGAGTATTCAGTGTGCAGGCGCAGGTGAACGAATGAAGCCGGCATAGTGATCCTGTCTAGATACGTGTGAAAACAACAAGGCCCGGATTGTACCGGGCCTTGAGTAAAACATCAGCCTGCGCCTAAAGCTCGACCAGGCTTTCGCGCACCTCATAAGCCTGGCGTACCGGGGCAAACGAGCGGCGGTGGATCGGCGTCGGGCCCAATCGAGCCAGGGCTTCCAGATGAACGGGCGTCGGGTAGCCTTTATGGCCGCCTATGCCGTAGCCCGGATAGATCAATTCGAACGCCGCCATCTCACGGTCACGACTGACCTTGGCCAGGATGGAGGCGGCGGCAATTGCCGGCACCTTACTATCACCCTTGACCACCGCCTCGGCCGGCATCGCCAGCTTCGGGCAGCGATTGCCGTCGATCATCGCCAGCTTGGGGGTAATGTGTAGGCCCTCGACGGCGCGCTGCATGGCCAGCATCGTGGCATGCAGGATGTTCAGTTCGTCGATTTCTTCGACTTCGGCCCGGGCGATATGCCAGCTGAGGGCTTTTTCGCAAATTTCATCAAAAAGCTTTTCACGACGGGCTTCGGTGAGCTTCTTCGAGTCGTTGAGACCGAGGATCGGACGATTCGGATCAAGAATCACCGCCGCCGTGACCACCGCGCCGCACAACGGGCCGCGCCCTACTTCATCGACACCGGCGACCAGTTCGTGGGTTTGGGCGACCAGGCTGAAATCCAGGCCCATTTGCGTCTTCATAGGGTTTCCTGCTGGAGGCCGATCAAGGTCAATACGGCGTCTGCGGCCTGGTTCGACGCGTCACGGCGCAAGGTACGGTGAATTTCGTCAAAGCCGCGGGTCTGCTCTTCGCCACCGTCGATCAACGGCAGAATGTTCTGGGCCAAGGCCTCGGGGGTAGCAGCGTCCTGCAGCAACTCCGGCACCAACAACCGCTGGGCCAGCAGGTTGGGCAAGGAGATGTACGGGCTTTTGACCATGCGCTTGAGAATCCAGTAGGTCAGCGGCGCCAGGCGATAGGCCACAACCATCGGCCGCTTGTAGAGCAAAGCCTCCAGCGTGGCGGTACCGGAGGCGATCAACACCGCATCACAGGCCGCCAGGGCCAGGTGCGAACCACCGTCGAGCAGGGTCAACGGCAGGTCACGTCCTACCAGCAAGGCCTCGATCTGTGCACGCCGTTGCGGGCTCGCACACGGCAGTACAAACCGCACCCCGGGCTTCAAGGCCAGCAGACGCTCGGCCGCATCGAAAAACAGTGCGCCCAGGCGCCCGACTTCACCACCACGGCTACCGGGCATCAACGCCACCAGCGGCCCGTCGGGCAGGCCCAACTCGGCGCGGGCGGCGGCGCGATCAGCCTGCAGCGGGATGGTATCGGCAAGAGTGTGGCCGACAAACCTGACCGGCACGCCCTTCTCTTCGTAGAACCGCGCCTCGAAAGGCAGCAGGGTCAGCATCAGGTCGCAGCCTTCGCGGATCTTCAGCACACGCTTCTGCCGCCACGCCCATACGGACGGGCTGACGTAATGCACGGTCTTGATCCCGGCCTGACGCAGTTTGAGTTCGATATTGAGGGTGAAGTCCGGTGCGTCGATACCGATAAAGACGTCCGGTTTTTCTGCGATCAGGGTCTGGATCAGCTGTTTGCGCCGAGCCAGCAGCTCGCGCAGGCGCCCCAGCACTTCCACCAGCCCCATGACCGACAAACGCTCCATGGGAAAGTAGGAAGTCAGGCCTTCGGCCTGCATCAGCGGGCCGCCGACCCCAATGAATTCAACGGCTGGATGCTGCGCCTTGATGGCGCGCATCAGGCCAGCGCCGAGGATATCGCCGGAAGCTTCTCCGGCCACCAATGCAATACGCAGCGTGGCCATGATCAGCGGGTGATGCCGCGAGTCGATGCCTGGATCGAATCGCGGAAGATGGCAACTTCTGGAAACAGCGCCGCCGGCTCGGCCAGCTCGGCCAGCGCCTGGTCAACCGTCAGCCCCTGGCGATACACAACTTTATAAGCGCGGCGCAGGGCGTGGATGGCATCTTCGCTGAAACCACGTCGGCGCATGCCTTCGAAGTTCATGCTGCGGGCTTCGGCAGGGTTGCCAAAAACCGTGACGAACGCCGGTACATCCTTGCCAATAGCGGTACCCATGCCGGAAAAGCTATGGGCACCAATATGACAGTACTGATGCACCAGGGTGAAACCGGAAAGAATCGCCCAGTCGTCAACGTGCACATGGCCGGCCAGCGCAGTGTTATTGACGAGGATGCAGTGGTTGCCGATCACACTGTCGTGACCGATATGGGCGTAGGCCATCACCAGATTGTGATCACCCAGGGTCGTTTCCGCCCGATCCTGCACTGTGCCACGATGAATGGTCACGCCTTCACGAATGATGTTGTGATCACCGATTACCAGGCGGGTTTCCTCACCCTTGTACTTCATGTCCGGCGTATCTTCGCCTACCGAGGAGAACTGGTAGATGCGGTTGTGTTTGCCAATGCGGGTCGGACCCTTGAGGATCACGTGCGGCCCGATGACAGTCCCCTCGCCGATTTCCACACCTGCGCCGATGATCGACCAGGGGCCGACCTCAACGTCGGCGGCCAGCACGGCCGTCGGATCGATGATTGCGCGAGGGTCAATCAAACTCATAGTTTGCGTTCCGCACAGATGATTTCGGCGGAACACACAGGCTTGCCGTCAACGGAGGCCTGGCATTCGAATTTCCAGATCTGGCGCTTGCAGCTCACGAACTTGGCTTCCAGGATCAACTGGTCACCTGGGGTGACCGGGTTGCGGAAGCGCAGCTTGTCGGAGCCCACGAAATAGTAAAGCGTGCCATCGGCAGGCTTGAGGTCGAGCATTTTAAAACCGAGGATACCAGCGGCCTGGGCCATTGCCTCAATGATCAACACGCCCGGCATGATCGGATGCGCGGGAAAGTGACCGTTGAAGAATGGTTCGTTGATGCTGACATTCTTGTAGGCACGAATGCGCTTTTCCTCAACATTCAGTTCCACTACACGGTCCACCAGCAGGAACGGGTAACGGTGAGGCAGGTATTCGCGAATCTCGTTGATGTCCATCATTTCGGGGGGAAGCCTGTAATAAAGATTGGGAGCGCGCGGACTAAGGCACGCCCCTCTAGCAAATCAAGAAGGCAGTCTAGCTGCTGTGCACACTTGATATGGAAATGGTATCAGCCATCTGATGAAACATTACTGCCAGGGGTCACGTCCCCAACACGCTTTTCCAGATGTTTCAGGCGCCGCGCCATGTCGTCGAGCTGCCTTAAACGGGCCGCGCTCTTGCGCCACTCGGCCGCGGGTTGCATCGCTGTACCGGAAGAGTAGGCCCCTGGCTCGGTAATCGAGTGGGTCACCATGGTCATGCCAGTAATGAATACGTTGTCGCAGATTTCAATATGGCCCACCAAGCCGACACCGCCGGCCAGCATGCAATGCTTGCCGATCTTGGTGCTGCCAGAGATGCCGACACACGCGGCCATGGCCGTGTGATCGCCAATCTGTACGTTGTGGGCGATCTGGATCTGGTTGTCCAGCTTCACACCATTGCCAATCACGGTATCGGCCAGGGCCCCGCGATCGACGGCAGTGTTGACGCCAATCTCCACATCATCACCGATCAGCACACCGCCGACCTGGGCGATCTTCTGCCAGATGCCCTTCTCGTTGGCGAAGCCAAAGCCTTCGCCGCCGATCACGGCACCCGACTGAATCACCACTCGCTGCCCGATACGCACATCGTGGTACAGGGTCACGCGCGGCGCGAGCCAGCCACCTGCACCGATTTCACTGCGGGCACCGATAAAGCAATGGGCTCCGACAGTCACACCGGCGCCAATGCGCGCACCACTCTCGATCACCACAAAAGCCCCGATGCTCGCCGCAGGATCTACCTGAGCATCATCGGCGATGACAGCAGAAGGATGGATACCAGGAGCCGCTTTGGGTTTCGGATCGAACAGGTGCGACACCCGCGCGTAAGCCGCGTAAGGGTCAGCCACCACCAGCGCATCCCCGGCAAACGTCTCGGCGTCAGCGGCCTTCAGCAATACAGCTGCAGCCTGGCTGTCGCCCAGGTATTTACGGTATTGGGGATTTGCGAGGAAGCTCAACTGAGCTGGGCCAGCCTCCTGCAAGGTGGCTAGCCCAGTGATTTCCTTCTCCGGGGAGCCACGCAAGGTAGCCCCCAGGAACTCGGCCAATTGACCGAGTTTGATAGTCGCGGTCATGGCTTACTTCAGCTGGTTCATGCGCTCGATCACCTGGCGGGTGATGTCGTATTGAGGCTTGACGTCAATCACGGCGCCACGCTCGAAGACCAGGTCAAAGGCACCTTTCTTGATGACTTCTTCCACGGCGCTGTCGAGTTTTGGCTTCAGTTGCTTGAGCATTTCACGGTCAGCAACAGCCTTGGCTTCGTTCAGCTCCTTGGACTGGAACTGATAGTCACGGGCCTTTTGCTTGAACTCAAGCTCCAGACGCTCGCGCTCGCCTTGCTGCATTTTATCGCCACCGGCGACCAGACGATCCTGGATGCCCTTGGCGCTGCTTTCCAGGGTCTTGAGCTTGGTCAGTTGCGGACCAAATTTCTTCTCGGCATCCACGGCGTACTTCTTGGCCGCATCGGATTCCAGCAGAGCCATCTGATAGTTCAGGACGGCGATTTTCATTTCGGCAAACGCCGGGGTCGCTACCAGCACAGTTGCCAGAAGAACCAATTGAGTCAACTTACGCACGATGCACTCCTACAGAATCCGTTGTCGTTATCTTGGGTCGGACGCTTAGAACGTCTGGCCGAGGGAAAATTGGAAAATCTGGGTTTCAGCGTTATCCGGTTTCTTGACTGGCATCGCCAAGGCGAAGCTCAGCGGACCCAGGGCAGTAATCCAGGTCACACCCACACCCACGGAACTGGCCAGATTGCTCAAGCTGACGTCGTTGCACTGGGTGTTGGACTTCAAGCCGCTTGGGTTACGGATCTGCTCGCACTTGGAGTCGAATACGTTACCCACATCCCAGAAGACCGAGGTCCGCAGGGAACGCTGGTCCTTGACGAACGGCAGCGGGAACAGAATTTCAGCACCACCTTGAATCAGCACGTTACCACCGAATGGCAGCGGATCATTGTCCGAGTCACGCACGGTGCCGACGTTACCGGTTTCGGCAACACCACGGCTTGGCGTACCACGTGGACCCAGGGTGCTGTCCTTGAAGCCACGTACCGAGTTGAAACCACCGGCGTAGTAGTTCTCGTAGAACGGCAGGCCATCGGTCGAACCGTAGCCATCACCATAGCCCAATTCCGTGTGCAGGCGCATGGTGTAGTTATCGCTCAACGGCGTGAACAACTGGCCACGGTAGTCGAGTTTGAAGAACGACAGGTCGCTACCTGGGGTGGTGGCTTCCAGGGTCAGGCTCTGGGAATGACCACGGGTCGCCAGCACGCCTTTGTTCAGGGTGGACTCGGACCAACCGGCCGAGGCCTTGAAGTTGAGGAACTTGTCACCTTCACGACGGGTGAAGTCGAAGATCTCGTCCACGGTGTAGACACCGGTCTTGATCTCATCCTGCTGCGCGGTCAGGCCGAAGGTCAGACGCGAAGTCTCACTGATCGGGTAGCCCACGTTGACACCGGCACCCAGGCTGTCGATCGCATAGCTTGCAACGTCGACGTCGAGGTCTTTGTAGTCGGTGGTGCGGTAGAAAGCGTTGTAGCCCAGGCTCACACCATCAGCAGTCCAGTAGGGGTCCACATAACCGAAGTTGTAGCGGCTCTGGTATTCACTGCGGGTCAGGCCGATGGAAACCTTGTTACCAGTACCCAGGAAGTTGTTCTGGGTGATCGAGCCACCAAGGATCAGGCCGGCACTCTGTGCAAAACCGACACTGGCGGTGATCGAGCCGGAGGCTTGTTCTTCCACGGCGTAGTTCACGTCGACCTGGTCATCCACACCCGGTACGGCTGGGGTTTCGACGTTGACTTCCTTGAAGAAGCCCAGGCGCTCAAGACGGGTCTTGGACTGGTCGATCAGGTAGGTCGAAGCCCAGCCACCTTCCATCTGACGCATTTCACGACGCAGCACTTCGTCCTCGGACTTGGTGTTGCCACGGAAGTTGATGCGGTTGACGTAGGCACGCTTGCCTGGATCGACGACAAAGGTGATGTCCACAGTGTGGTCATCATCGTGCGGGGTCGGCACGCCGTTGACGTTGGCGAAGGTATAGCCTTCGTTACCCAGGCGACGGGTGATCAGCTCGGAAGTCGTGGTCATCAGCTTGCGCGAGAACACCTGGTCCTTCTGGACCAGCAGCAGGGACTTGACCTGGTCTTCAGGCACTTTCAGGTCGCCGCTGAGCTTCACGTCACGAACGCGGTACTTCTCGCCTTCGTTGACGTTGACGGTGATGTACACGTGTTTCTTGTCCGGGGTGATGGACACCTGGGTCGAAGCGATATCCATGTTGATATAGCCACGGTCCAGGTAGTAGGAACGCAGGCGCTCCAGGTCACCGGAGAGTTTTTCACGGGCGTACTTGTCGTCGTTCTTGAAGAACGACAGCCAGTTAGTGGTCTTGAGTTCGAATAGGTCGATCAGGTCGTCGTCGGCGAACTTGGTGTTACCCACCACGTTGATGTGCTGGATCGCCGCCACAGTGCCTTCGTTGATGTTGACCTTCAGGCCGACACGGTTGCGCGGCTGCGGCACCACTTCGGTTTCCACGGAAGCGGAGTAACGGCCCTGGGCAACGTATTGACGTTGCAGCTCGTTACGCACGCCTTCGAGGGTGGCACGCTGGAAGATCTCGCCTTCGGCCAGGCCGGACTGTTTGAGACCCTTCATCAAGTCTTCAGTGGAGATCGCCTTGTTGCCTTCGATCTCGATACTGGCGACAGAAGGCCGCTCGACGACAGTGATGACCAGGACGTTGCCTTCACGACCCAGTTGGATATCTTGAAAGAAGCCGGTTTTGAACAGCGCACGAGTGGATTCCACCAGGCGACGGTCGTCAGCCTGTTCCCCAACGTTCAACGGCAAGGCGCCAAAGACGCTACCCGCGGAAACCCGCTGGAGGCCGTTGACGCGAATATCGGAGATGGTGAAGGACTCGGCGTGAACTTCGGCGATCATCAATACGGTGAGAACCGCAGTTAGCAGCAGACGTTTCATGAAGTCCTTTCTTATTCCAACTGGCAATAAACAAACTGCCGCAAAATGCGGCAGATTCGCAATTCAGCGAAGCGTTACAGACGTCCCAGATCGTTGACCAAGGCTAACAACATCACCCCGACCACCAAACTGATACCGATCTGTATCCCCCAACCCTGCACCCGATCCGACAAGGGGCGACCACGCACCCACTCGACGAGATAAAACAACAGATGCCCCCCATCCAATACTGGAATGGGCAACAAATTCAGAACTCCTAGGCTAATACTCAGATAAGCCAGGAAATTCAGGAAATCAGCAACGCCCGACTGGGCAGAAGCGCCCGCCACTTTAGCAATGGTTATCGGTCCACTCAAGTTTTTTACCGAGAGCTCGCCGAACAACATTTTCTTCAGCGAATCGAGGGTCAGCACACTCATGGTCCAAGTGCGTCTTGCACCTTCGCCAATTGCAGCCAACGGCCCGAAGCTGACCTCCCGCACCATCGATGGCGGCCATTCGACACCTTTGACCCCGGCACCCAGGTATCCGCCGGCTGCCTTGGCCTCTCCACGCACCGCGAGGGTAACAGGGACGTCGATTTGAGCACCGTCGCGCTCAACTTTCAGCACAATTTTCGTATCAGGACGTACACGAACCAGATCGACCACTTGCTGCCAGTCACCTAGCACCTGACCATCCAGGGCCAGCAAACGATCACCGGTCTTCAGGCCGGCCGCCTGGGCCGGCCCCTTCGGATCGAGCTCAGCCAACACCGGCGGCAGTGCCGGGCGCCATGGCCGAATGCCGAGGGACTTGATCGGATCAGGCTCATCAGCGCCCTTGAGCCACTTGTCCAGGACCAGCTCGCGCGGTGTCTCGGCCGTGGAGTCCTGCTCGCGCACTACCAGTTGTACGGTGCCGCTCTCACCCAGGCGGCGAACCAACTGCAGATTGACCGCCCCCCAGCCTGTAGTAGGCTCGCCATCAATAGCAACAATTTCCTGCCCGGCGCTCAAACCGGCCTTGGCGGCGATGCTGCCCGCCTCCACCGCACCGATGACCGGCCGCACTTGCTGGCTGCCCAGCATTGCCAGGCCCCAGAAGAACACCATGGCCAGCAGGAAGTTGGCGATCGGGCCGGCAGCCACGATAGCGATCCGCTGACGAACGGTCTTGCGATTGAAAGATTGATCCAACTGATCAGCCGGCACTTCGCCTTCGCGCTCGTCGAGCATCTTGACGTAGCCGCCCAGGGGAATGGCAGCAATCACGAATTCGGTGCCCTTGCGGTCGTGCCAGCGCAGCAGCGGCATGCCAAAACCCACGGAAAAGCGCAGGACTTTGACGCCACAACGGCGCGCCACCCAGAAATGACCGAATTCGTGGAAAGTGACCAGCACACCCAGAGCAACCAGGGTGCCGATAATCATGTAGAGCGCACTCATCTAATCTCTCCGCATTCCAATCCAGCGCCTGCCGACTAACCTGCGTGGCGTTTCAACCATTGCTCGGCCAAGACCCGGGCCTTGGCATCCGCCTCGAACACGGCGCCCAAATCATTCACGGCAACCACCGGCTCAAGGCTCAAAATTTCCTCGATGATACTCGCGATCTGTGGAAAGCGGATGCGCCGATCAAGAAACGCAGCAACCGCGACCTCATTCGCCGCATTGAGCATCGCCGGAGCGCTGTTGCCCGCCTCTGCCGCCTCACGTGCCAGGCGCAGGCAAGGGAAGCGCTGATCATCCGGTGCTTCGAAATCCAGGCGGGCAATAGCAAACAGGTCCAGGGGCGCCACACCCGAGTCAATCCGCTCTGGCCATGCCAGGGCATTGGCAATCGGCGTGCGCATGTCCGGGTTGCCCAACTGGGCCAGCACCGAGCCATCCACGTAGTCGACCAGGGAATGAATCACGCTTTGCGGATGAATCACCACTTCGACCTGATCGGCGCGAGCATCAAACAACCAGCAGGCTTCGATCAGTTCCAGGCCCTTGTTCATCATGCTGGCCGAATCCACCGAGATCTTGCGCCCCATCGACCAATTGGGATGAGCGCAAGCCTGATCGGGAGAGACGTGCTCCAGCTCGGCCAGCGGCGTCTGACGGAACGGGCCGCCAGAGGCTGTCAGCAGGATACGCCGTACGCCGACCTGACTCAGGCCGCGGGCAAAATCGCCCGGCATGCACTGAAAAATCGCGTTGTGTTCGCTGTCCAGCGGTAACAGTACCGCTGCGCTCTTGCGCACGGCCTGCATAAACAGCGCGCCGGACATGACCAGCGCTTCTTTATTGGCCAACAGGATCTTTTTGCCAGCATCCACCGCTGCGAGGGTTGGACGCAAACCCGCGGCGCCGACAATAGCAGCGACCACGGTATCCACTTCAGAGGCAGCGGATACCTGGCACAAACCCTCCTCACCGACCAACACCTGGGTCGACAGACCCGCAGCCCGCAGATCGTCCTGCAAACCACGGGCAGCGGTCCCATCCGGCACCACTGCGAACTGCGGCCGATGCCGCACGCACAGCGCCAACAGCTCGCTCAAGCGACTGAAGCCGGTCAGGGCAAATACCTGGTAGCGCTCAGGGTGACGGGCAATCACATCCAGCGTGCTCAATCCGACCGAGCCGGTTGCCCCCAGCACGGTTACCTGCTGCAGGCGGCTCACGAAGCGGCCATCCACAACAATACGGCAAACACCGGGATCGCCGCCGTCAGGCTGTCGATGCGGTCCAGCACACCGCCATGGCCCGGCAGCAGGTTACTGCTGTCCTTGATGCCAGCCTGGCGCTTGAACATGCTTTCGGTGAGGTCGCCGACCACCGAGATCAGTACGACCACCGCCGCGCCCATCAGGGCCAGGAGGATTTGTTTGCCCCCCCAATCACGCATAACGCCAACAACCAGGGTAATCAACAACGTCAGGGCCAGCCCGCCGTATACCCCTTCCCAGCTCTTGCCGGGGCTGACCGCCGGGGCCAGCTTGCGCTTGCCAAAGGCACGGCCGGAGAAGTACGCACCGATATCCGCGCCCCAGACCAGGACCATCACCGCCATGATCAACCAGTTGCCCAGGGCCATATGCTTGATATAGACCAGGCCCTGCCAGGCCGGCAGCAGGATCAGCAGGCCGATCACCAGCTTGCAGGCGACGCTGGACCACTTGCTGCTGGTCCGCGGGTAGGTCAATACGAGGAATGTCGCCAACGCCCACCACAGCACCGCCGCCCCGAGCACCCAGGGTGCGACATCCGGCAGGATGTACATCAGGAACAGCAACAACGCGACAACGGCGGCGTACACCACCCGCGGCAGTTGTTCGGCAAACCCTGCCAGGCGCGCCCATTCCCAGGCGCCCAGGGTCACGACCAGACCAATGAACAGCGCAAAGCCTGCGCCTTCGAGCAGGAAAAACCCGCACAGGGCGATCGGCAGCAGGATCAGTGCTGTGATGATTCGTTGTTTAAGCATTAAACCCGGGCTCCAGCTTCGATCTGCTCGCTCGTTTTACCGAAGCGACGCTGACGGGAAGCGAAATCGGCCAGCGCATTACGCATGGCATCGTGTTTGAAGTCCGGCCAGAACAGGTCGGAGAAGTACAGCTCGGTATAGGCCAACTGCCACAACAGGAAGTTGCTGATGCGGTGCTCGCCACCGGTACGGATGCACAGGTCCGGCAACGGCAGGTCGCCGGTCACCAGACAGGTTTGCAACAACTCGGGCGTGATGTCTTCCGGCCGCAGATGACCGGCCTGCACTTCACGCGCCAGGCGCTGGGCGGCCTGAGCAATGTCCCACTGCCCACCATAGTTGGCGGCGATTTGCAGGACGAAGCGGTTGCTGCCAGCAGTGATAGCCTCTGCCTCACGCATGGCCGTCTGCAGTTCCGGATGGAACCGCGAGCGATCGCCGATGATACGCAGGCTGATGTTGTTGTCGTTCAGGCGCTTGGCCTCACGACGCAAGGCCTTGAAGAACAGGTCCATCAAGGCGCTGACCTCTTCGGCCGGGCGCTGCCAGTTTTCACTGGAGAAGGCAAACAAGGTCAACACCTCGACCTTGGCCTCGGCACACACCTCGATCACGGCCCGTACCGCATCGACACCCGCTTTATGCCCGGCGACACCCGGCATAAAGCGTTTTTTCGCCCAGCGATTATTCCCATCCATGATGATCGCGACATGGCGCGGCACCACAGAGGGCACAGTCTGCTTGGTCTTTTCCATGAAGGCGTCCTGACCCCTTATACGGCCATCAGGTCCTTTTCTTTCTCTTCCGTGGCCTTGGTGATCAGGGCCTCGGATTCCTTGGTCAACTTATCGATATCGGCGATTGCACGACGTTCTTCGTCTTCGCTGATTTCTTTGTCCTTGACCAGCTTCTTCAGGTCACCCAAGGCATCGCGACGGATGTTGCGCACGGCAACACGAGCATCTTCAGCTGCGCTGCGCGCCTGCTTGGTGAAGCCCTTGCGGGTTTCTTCGGTCAGGGCCGGCATGGAGATCAGCAGCAACTCACCCAGGTTGGTCGGGTTGAGGTTCAGGCCAGCGCTCTGGATAGCCTTGTCGACGGCAGCGAGCATGTTGCGCTCGAAGGCCACGACCTGCAGGGTGCGCGAGTCTTTTACGGTCACGTTGGCCACGCCGCTCAGCGGGGTGTCGGAGCCGTAGTAAGGCACCATCACGCTGCCCAGGATGCTTGGGTGGGCCTTGCCGGTACGAATCTGGCCAAACGCGTGGTTCAGAGACTCCAGGGATTTTTGCATACGCGCTTGGGCGTCTTTCTTGATTTCATTGATCATTGTTGGCCTTCCTCGATCAGAGTCCCTTCTGCGCCGCCGTGTACGATATTCAGCAGGGCGCCGGGCTTGTTCATGTTAAATACGCGCAGCGGCATCTTATGGTCGCGGCACAGGCAGATTGCCGTCAGGTCCATCACACCCAGCTTGCGATCCAGCACTTCATCATAAGTCAGATGATCGAACTTCTCGGCATGCGGGTCTTTGAATGGATCGGCAGTGTAGACACCATCGACCTTGGTGGCCTTGAGCACTACGTCGGCATCAATTTCGATGGCACGCAGGCAGGCAGCCGAGTCGGTGGTGAAGAACGGGTTGCCGGTACCGGCGGCAAAAATCACCACCTCTTTGGCATTCAGGTGGCGCATGGCTTTGCGGCGATCATAATGATCGGTCACACCCACCATGGAAATGGCCGACATCACGATGGCCGAGATGTTGGCACGCTCCAGAGCGTCGCGCATGGCCAGGGCGTTCATCACAGTGGCCAGCATGCCCATGTGGTCGCCAGTGACCCGATCCATGCCAGCAGCACTGAGCGCGGCGCCACGGAACAGGTTGCCACCACCGATCACCAGGCCGACCTGGACGCCGATACCGACCAGTTGGCCGACTTCCAACGCCATGCGGTCAAGCACCTTGGGATCGATCCCGAACTCTTCCGAGCCCATCAGGGCCTCGCCGCTAAGCTTGAGTAGAATGCGTTTATAGCGAGCCTGATAACCACTGCCCTGCTGAGCCATTGCGAATCTCTCCTGCGGCGTATTTTTAAAAAATTCTTGGCGAGCCGTTTACGGCTTGCGTTCACTCTAGCTGGACGCTGTCACAGCGCCATCGGAACACGGCTTTGTAAGCCAGTTCCAAAGGGAAGCCAAATAAAATTGAGCATCCCATTTGAAAAGAGGCTGCGCGCGTGAGCGGGCAGCCTCTCTTGGGCGACAGTTGAAAACTGTCTTATTGCTTAGCGGCAGCCAGCTGGGCAGCAACTTCTTCAGCGAAGTTGTCGACCGGCTTCTCGATGCCGTCGCCTACTTTGAAGTAGGTGAAGGAAACGATTTCAGCACCGGCTTTCTGGGCCAGCTCGCCAACCTTGATTTCAGGGTTCTTGACGAACGCCTGCTCAACCAGGCTTGCTTCGGCCAGGAACTTGCTGATACGGCCTTTGACCATGTTCTCAACAATGTTTTCTGGCTTGCCTTTGATTTTTTCTTCGTTCAGCTGCAGGAACACAGCTTTTTCGCGCTCGATCGCTTCGGCAGAAACTTCCGAAGGCAGCAGGAACTCAGGGTTGCTGGCCGCTACGTGCATAGCGATGTCTTTGGCCAGTTCAACGTTGCCGCCCTTGAGGACAACTGCAACACCGATCTTGTTGCCGTGCAGGTAACCACCGACAACATCACCTTCAACGCGCACCAGACGACGGATGTTGACGTTTTCGCCAACCTTGCCGACCAGTACCAGACGATCAGCTTCTTGAGCGGCGATCAGCGGAGCGGCGTCAGTCAGTTTGTCGGCGAACGCTTTTTCAACGCTAGCAGCAACAAATGCCTTGAAGTCGTCCTGCAGAGCCAGGAAGTCGGTCTGCGAGTTCACTTCCAGCAGAACGGCAGATTTACCGTCTTCCTTCAGAGCGATAGCGCCTTCAGCAGCGACGTTGCCTGCTTTCTTGGCAGCCTTGATCGCGCCCGAAGCACGCATGTCATCAATGGCTTTTTCGATGTCGCCGTCAGCCTTTTCCAGGGCTTTCTTGCAATCCATCATGCCTTCGCCAGTACGCTCACGCAGTTCTTTAACCAACGCTGCAGTAATTGCTGCCATTTTCAAATTCCTCTTGGATAGGTTTTCAACCATTCCACCCGACTTGTACGGGCGTTCAATTCTTCCCGAACCACCCTTGTTAACCGCTGCACGTTACAGATGCTGTAGCTGTGCCGCTCACAAATGGTTTTCGAGGTGGCAAAAAGGGGGCCAAGCCCCCTTTTTGCTTACTGAGTCAACGCCAGGGCGTCAATTACTCAGCTGCAGCGACCGGTGCTTCTTCAGCAGCGAACTCTACGGTGCCGCCGCCAACATTGTTGCGGCCACGGATTACAGCGTCAGCCATCGAACCCATGTACAGCTGGATAGCGCGGATTGCGTCATCGTTGCCTGGGATGATGTAGTCAACGCCTTCCGGGCTGCTGTTGGTATCGACTACGCCGATAACCGGGATACCCAGCTTGTTGGCTTCGGTGATCGCGATGCGCTCGTGATCAACGTCGATAACGAACAGTGCGTCAGGCAGACCGCCCATGTCCTTGATACCACCCAGGGAACGATCGAGCTTTTCCAGGTCACGGGAGCGCATCAGCGCTTCTTTCTTGGTCAGCTTGGCGAAAGTACCGTCTTCGGCTTGCACTTCAAGGTCACGCAGACGCTTGATGGAAGCACGGATGGTTTTGAAGTTGGTCAGCATGCCGCCCAACCAGCGGTGATCGACGTACGGCGAACCGCAACGTGCTGCTTCTTCAGCAACGATCTTGCCAGCGGAACGCTTGGTGCCAACGAACAGAATCTTGTTTTTGCCCTGAGCCAGGCGCTCTACGAAAGTCAGAGCTTCGTTGAACATTGGCAGGGTTTTTTCAAGGTTGATAATGTGGATCTTGTTACGCGCGCCGAAAATGTATTTACCCATTTTCGGGTTCCAGTAACGGGTCTGGTGACCGAAGTGCACACCGGCCTTCAGCATATCGCGCATGTTGACTTGGGACATGATAGTTCCTTAATAAGTCGGGTTTGGCCTCCACGTATCCCAATGACCAACCAGCGGCTTCAAGGCCTCCGGCACCCAGGTCATCGTGTCGACACGTGTGTGGATTTAAGCTTTGCGGGGTATCCCCGGAAAGCGGCGCATTTTATACCACAGCATCGGCAAAAACGAAACCCGCAATCGCACTTGCTTGCCGCCAGCGCCACCCAAGCCATTGAATCGGGTGAAAATACCCACACCTTATAGAGAGAAGCGATAGCCAGACACTCATGGTTTACACCTTGCGTCTGTTAGAATCGCGTTTTTTGGGCTTGTGCGAACGCTGCACCTTTTTGTCGCACGCCCGTAAACCGTATTGATTTCAGCGCGTCGCGCTAGAGAGAGCCTGTATGACCGTTACCCTGAAAACCGCCGAAGACATCGCAGGTATGCGCGTTGCCGGCAAACTGGCGGCCGACGTACTGGAAATGATTGCCGAACACGTCAAGCCCGGCGTCACCACCGAAGCCCTGGACCGCATCTGCCATGACTATATTGTCGACGTGCAGAAAGCCATCCCCGCGCCGCTGAACTACAAAGGCTTCCCCAAGTCGATCTGCACCTCGATCAACCACGTGGTCTGCCACGGCATCCCTGGCGACAAGCCGCTCAAGGACGGTGACACGCTGAACATCGACGTCACCGTGATCAAGGACGGCTATCACGGCGACACCAGCCGTATGTTCCATGTCGGCAACGTGCCGGTGTGGGCCGAGCGTCTGTCCCAGGTCACCCAGGAATGCATGTACAAGGCCATTGAGCTGGTCAAGCCGGGCTGCCGCCTGGGCGACATCGGTGAAGTGATCCAGAAGCACGCGGAAAAGAACGGCTTCTCGGTAGTCCGTGAATTCTGCGGCCACGGCATCGGTAAAGTGTTCCACGAAGAGCCACAGATCCTGCACTACGGCCGTGCCGGCACCGGCATGGAACTCAAGGCAGGCATGACGTTTACCATCGAACCGATGATCAACCAGGGCAAGGCCGACACCAAGGTGCTGGGCGACGGCTGGACGGCCATCACCAAGGACCGCAAGCTCTCGGCGCAGTGGGAACACACCCTGCTGGTCACCGAGACGGGCTATGAGATCTTCACCCTGCGCGCCGACGACACGATTCCCCGCGTTTCGGCCTGATGCTTGCAGCGGGCTTTCCAGATAGCAATGTTGTGACCTACACCTAGATAGAAAGGAAAGCCGATCAATGCCCCAGGTGGATCCCGAACTCTTCGACCGTGGCCAGTTCCAGGCGGAACTGGCGCTGAAGGCCAGCCCCATAGCAGCCTTCAAGAAGGCCATCCGCCAGGCCCGCGAGGTGCTCGACGAGCGCTTTCGCAGCGGCCGGGAGATTCGCCGGCTGATCGAGGATCGTGCCTGGTTCGTCGATAACATCCTGCAAAAGGCCTGGGAGCAGTTTGATTGGAGCGAGGACGCCGATATCGCCCTGGTGGCCGTCGGCGGCTACGGCCGTGGCGAACTGCACCCCTACTCCGATATCGACCTGCTGATCCTGCTGGACAGCGCCGACCATGAGATCTTTCGTGACTCCATCGAGCGTTTTCTGACGCTGTTGTGGGATATCGGCCTGGAAGTCGGCCAAAGCGTGCGTTCGGTGGCTGAATGCGCCGAAGAGGCCCGCGCCGACCTGACCGTGGTCACCAACCTGATGGAAAGCCGCACCATCTGCGGCCCCGAGCGTCTGCGCCAGCGCATGCTGGAAGTCACCAGCACCGCGCATATGTGGCCGAGCAAGGAGTTCTTCCTGGCCAAGCGCGCCGAGCAGAAAGCCCGGCATCACAAGTACAACGACACCGAATACAACCTGGAACCCAACGTCAAGGGCTCGCCCGGCGGGCTGCGGGATATCCAGACCATTTTGTGGGTCGCCCGTCGCCAGTACGGCACCCTGAACCTGCGGGCCCTGGCCGGCGAAGGTTTTTTGGTGGAGAGCGAAAACGCCTTGCTGGCCTCGTCCCAGGAGTTCTTGTGGAAGGTGCGCTACGCCCTGCACATGCTGGCCGGACGCTCCGAAGACCGCCTGCTGTTCGACCATCAGCGCTCCATCGCCACCCTGCTGGGCTTCGAGGGCGAAGACGCGAAGACCAGCATCGAAAGCTTCATGCAGCAGTACTACCGGGTGGTCATGAGCATCGCCCAGCTCAGCGACCTGATCATCCAGCACTTCGAAGAAGTAATCCTGGCCCCCGAAGACGAAGCGCCGCCGCAACCGATCAACGCCCGCTTCCAACTGCACGATGGCTATATCGAGGCACGTAACGACAACGTGTTCAAACGCACGCCGTTTGCCATGCTGGAAATCTTCGTGCTGATGGCCCAGCAACCGGAAATCAAGGGCGTGCGCGCCGATACCATCCGCTTGCTGCGGGAAAACCGTCACCTGATCGACGACGAATTCCGCCACGACATCCGCAACACCAGCCTGTTTATCGAGCTGTTCAAGTGCAAGGTCGGCATTCACCGCAACCTGCGGCGCATGAACCGCTACGGCATCCTCGGGCGCTATCTGCCGGAGTTCGGCTTTATTGTCGGGCAGATGCAACACGACCTGTTCCATATCTATACGGTCGACGCCCACACCCTGAACCTGATCAAACACCTGCGTAAGCTGCAATACACCCAGGTGTCAGAGAAATTCCCGCTGGCCAGTAAGCTAATGGCCAAGTTGCCCAAGCCTGAACTGATCTACCTGGCCGGCCTGTATCACGATATCGGCAAGGGCCGGCATGGTGACCACTCGGAAATCGGCGCAGTGGATGCCGAAGCCTTCTGCCAGCGCCACCAGTTGCCGCAGTGGGACAGCCGCCTGATCGTCTGGCTGGTGCAGAACCACCTGGTGATGTCCACCACCGCCCAGCGCAAGGACTTGTCCGACCCGCAGGTGATCCATGACTTTGCGCAGATCGTCGGCGACGAAACCCGTCTCGACTACCTGTACGTGCTGACCGTCTCCGACATCAACGCCACCAACCCGACCTTGTGGAACTCGTGGCGCGCCAGTCTGTTGCGCCAGCTCTACACCGAGACCAAGCGCGCCTTGCGCCGTGGCCTGGAGAACCCGGTGGACCGCGAAGAGCAGATCCGCCGCACCCAGAACGCGGCCCTGGATATCCTGGTGCGCGGCGGCAACGACCCGGACGATGTCGAGCAACTCTGGTCGCAGTTGGGGGATGATTACTTCCTGCGCCACACCGCAGGCGACGTGGCGTGGCATACCGACGCGATCCTGCAGCAGCCGGCCGACGGCGGCCCATTGGTGCTGATCAAGGAAACCACCCAGCGCGAATTCGAAGGCGGCACGCAGATCTTTATCTATGCGCCGGACCAGCATGACTTCTTCGCCGTGACCGTGGCCGCAATGGACCAGTTGAACCTGAACATCCATGACGCGCGGGTCATTACCTCCAGCAGCCAGTTCACCCTCGACACCTATATCGTGCTCGACACCGAAGGCGAGTCCATCGGCGACAACCCCGAACGCGTGAAGAAGATCCGCGAGGGCCTGACCGAGGCCCTGCGCAACCCGGACGACTACCCGACCATCATCCAGCGCCGGGTACCGCGCCAGCTCAAGCACTTTGCCTTTGCGCCTGAGGTGACGATCCACAACGATGCCCAGCGCCCGGTGACGGTACTCGAGCTCAGCGCCCCCGATCGCCCTGGCCTGCTGGCGCGGATCGGCGGGATTTTCCTGGAGTTTGACCTGTCGTTGCAGAACGCCAAGATTGCCACCCTGGGCGAGCGGGTCGAAGACGTGTTTTTTATTACCGATGCCGACAACCAGCCACTGTCCGACCCTGAACTGTGCCGCCGCTTGCAGGACGCCATCGTCGCGCAATTGAGCGTGAATCAGGAGCCTGGCGCGGAGCTGTCCAGAATAACCATTTGAGTTGAATTTAATTTCCCTGTGGACGCGGACCTTGTAGGGGCTGGCTTGCCTGCGATGCGGGCGGCGCGGTGTATCTGGTACACCGAGGCGATGCCATCGCAGGCAAGCCAGCTCCCACAGGGCCGCGCTCAACGATAGAGGCCCCGATGAACAACGCCCTGAACCAACTGCAACCCTACCCGTTCGAGAAATTGCGTGCCCTGCTGGGCAGCGTCACACCAAACCCGGACAAGCGCCCGATTGCCCTGTCCATTGGTGAACCCAAGCACAAGTCCCCGGATTTTGTAGCCCAGGCCCTGGCCAACAATCTGGATCAGATGGCGGTATACCCCACTACCCTGGGGATCCCCGCGTTGCGCGAGGCCATTGCCACCTGGTGCGAACGGCGTTTCGACGTGCCCAAGGGCTGGCTGGACCCGGCGCGCAATATCCTGCCGGTCAATGGCACCCGCGAAGCGCTGTTCGCCTTCACCCAGACCGTGGTCAACCGGGGCGACGATGCCCTGGTGGTCAGCCCGAACCCGTTCTACCAGATCTACGAAGGCGCAGCGTTCCTCGCCGGCGCCAAGCCGCACTACCTGCCGTGCCTGGATGAAAACGGCTTCAACCCGGATTTCGACGCGGTCTCGGCCGATATCTGGAAACGTTGCCAGATCCTGTTCCTGTGCTCACCCGGCAACCCGACCGGCGCACTGATCCCGGTCGACACCCTGAAAAAACTGATTGCCCTGGCCGACCAGTACGACTTCGTGATCGCCGCCGACGAGTGCTACAGCGAGCTGTACTTCGACGAGCAAACCCCGCCGCCAGGCCTGCTCAGCGCCTGCGTCGAGCTGGGCCGCCAGGACTTCAAGCGCTGCGTGGTGTTCCATAGCCTGTCCAAGCGCTCCAACCTGCCGGGCCTGCGCTCGGGGTTTGTGGCCGGAGATGCGGAAATCCTCAAGGCCTTCCTGCTGTACCGCACCTACCACGGCTGCGCGATGCCGGTGCAAACCCAACTGGCAAGCATCGCCGCATGGCAGGACGAGGCTCATGTACAGGCCAATCGTAACCTGTATCGGGAAAAATTCGACGCCGTACTGGCGATTCTCAAGCCGGTACTCGACGTGCAAAACCCCGATGGGGGCTTCTACCTATGGCCGAACGTCGAGGGTGACGATGCCGCGTTCTGCCGCGATTTGTTCGCGGAAGAACATGTGACCGTGGTGCCGGGCTCGTACCTGTCGCGGGAAGTGGATGGCTTCAATCCAGGGGCCGGACGGGTGCGCCTGGCATTGGTTGCGCCATTGACCGAATGCGTTGAAGCCGCCGAACGGATGCGCAACTTCATCCAGCGTCGTCGTTGATGACAGGGGCCGCTCCCGCCCGGGAGCGGCCTGCGCGTTGAGATCGCGCAAGGGCAACAGGGGTAAGTCAGCCCACTCGGCTATTTCTGGGTCCCCAGGTTGGCCTCACTCATATCCAGGTCAGCCAGCACTTCGCGCAGCACGTCATCGCCAATCTGGTGGTGACGGCTCAGGCTATACAGCTCCAATCGCTGCGCGCGCAGGGCCTTGAGCCGTAACTTGCGCTCCAGATGATCCATCTGCAGCGCCAGCGCCTGGGCTTCGGCCGAGTCATTGAACACCTCCAGTTGATGGCGATACTCCGACATAATCCGCGCCTTGAGCTCTGCCGCCAGTGCAGCCTGGGCCGCATCCAGGGGCGCCGCGTCGGCGGCCTCCTCTGCTTCGAGGGCATGAATCGCGGCTTCGGCGGTTTTCTTCCAGGCATCACGCACTTCGCCGCGCCGCTTGTCATCCGGGCTCTTCTCGATCCCCCGCAACAACAAGGGCAAGGCGATGCAGGCGGCGACCAATGACAACAGGATTACCCCGGCGGCAATGAAGATCAGCAGGTCGCGCTCGGGAAACGCCTGGCCAGGCGCCATCAGCAACGGTACTGACATCACACCGGCCAAGGTCACCGCCCCGCGCACCCCGCCAACCGTCAACAGCCAGCAGGACCGCGCGGTGGGCACCAGTGTCAGCTCACTTTTACCGCGCAGGCGACGCAGCAGACCGGACAGACGCCAAATGCTCTGTACCCAGATAAACCGCAACACCAACAACACCAGGAAGATCGCGATCACGTCCAGGCAGCGATAGAACAAGGTCGGCCACAGCGTGGTTTCGTGGCTGGTCACCGCCTTGATGATGTCCGGCAACTGCAGGCCCAGCAGCAGGAAGATCAAACCGTTGAAGGCAAATTCCAGCAACGACCAGACACTGCGATTGAGCAAGCGTGTACTGGTCTGGCGTGGCAGCAGGTCCAGCCAGCTCTGCATCATGCCCGCCGCCACGGCCGAGAGAATCCCCGAGGCGCCCAGGCGTTCAGCCAACACATACGCCGCAAACGGCAGCAGCAACATAAACACCACATGGGTCGCCGGATCATCCCAGCCCCGGGCAATCATCCAGGCCCGCAGGCGCCCCACCAGCCAGCTCAAGGCTATGCCAATGGCCAGGCCACCGACCGCCACCAGCACAAATGTCAGGCTGGCATCGGCCAGGGAAAATACCCCAGTCAACGCGGCCACCAGGGCGAACTTGAAGGTCACCAGGCCCGACGCATCATTCATCAAGGCCTCGCCCTGAAGCATGTGCATCAAAGGCGTGGGCAAGCGGTTCTGGGAAATCGCCGACACCGCCACCGCATCCGTCGGCGACAACACTGCCGCCAGGGCGAAAGCCACCGGCAAGGGAATGCTCGGCAACAACCAGTGGATAAAGTACCCGGCGCCCACCACGGTAAACAGCACCAGCCCCACGGCCAACGTCAGGATCGGCCCACGCAGGCGCCACAGCTCACGCTTGGGCATGCGCCAGCCATCGGAGAACAGCAACGGCGGCAGGAACAGAAACAGAAACAATTCAGGGTCCAACGCCACATGCAGCCCCAGGGTCGGCCACGCCAGCAAGGCACCAGCGCCAATCTGCACCAACGGCAACGGCAAAGGGATCACACGCCCGACCAGACGCGAAACGCTGACCAGCATCAGCAGGATAAGAACGGTGTAGGCGGTTTGCATAAAGCGGGGTTCCTGGACAATCGACTTGCAATGACACACTTGAGGCAACAACGCGCCTTTGAAGTGCCATATTAGCTGCCTATGCTGTCGCCGGGCTTTTGCACATAAGTCGCACCTCGTACCGTAAGGAGTGACGAGCGGCACCGAAACTGTTTTGTCGTGGCATAATCCGTGATCGTTTGTTTTCAACAGCCCAAAGGGGGCAGTTCCTTGACCGATTCAAGCAAAACATTGCACCTTTTTGGCATCAAAGCCTGCGACACCATGAAAAAGGCCCGTACCTGGCTCGATGAAAATGCCATCAGCTATGAGTTTCATGACTACAAGACGGCCGGTATCGACCGCGAACACTTGACCCAATGGTGCAATGAGCACGGTTGGCAGGTGGTTTTGAACCGTGCAGGCACGACCTTTCGCAAACTCGAAGACGAACGCAAAGCCGATCTCGACCAGGCGAAAGCCGTTGAACTGATGCTCGCACAACCCTCGATGATCAAGCGCCCAGTGCTCGATCTCGGTGACAGAACCCTGATTGGCTTCAAGCCAGATAGTTATTCGGCGGCCCTCAAGTAGGCCAGCCACTTCATTTTTGTAGAGGTAACAGCATGTCCAATTCCCTGTTCAGCCTGGGCTTCGGCGTCGGCACCCAGAACCGCCAAGGTGCTTGGCTGGAAGTGTTTTACGCGCAGCCATTGCTCAACCCTTCGGCCGAAATCGTCGCTGCCATCGCGCCGATCCTTGGCTACACCGAAGGCAACCAGGCGATCACCTTCACCATTGCCCAAGCCTCGCAACTGGCTGATGCACTGAAAAATGTAGATGCCACCCAGGCCGCCCTGCTGACCCGCCTGGCCGAAAGCCACAAGCCGCTGGTCGCCACGTTGCTGGCCGAAGATGCCGCACTGACCTCCACCCCTGAGGCCTACCTCAAGCTGCATCTGCTCTCCCACCGCCTGGTCAAGCCCCATGGCCTGAGCCTGGCGGGTGTGTTCCCGCAACTGCCGAACGTAGCCTGGACCAGCCAGGGTGCGATCGACATCGGCGAACTGGCCGAGCGCCAACTGGAAGCGCGCCTGCGTGGCGAGCTGCTGGAAGTGTTCTCGGTGGACAAGTTCCCGAAAATGACCGACTACGTGGTCCCGGCCGGCGTGCGTATCGCCGATGCCGCACGTCTGCGCCTGGGTGCCTATGTGGGCGAAGGCACCACCGTGATGCACGAAGGCTTCATCAACTTCAATGCGGGCACCGAAGGCCCGGGCATGATTGAAGGCCGTGTATCGGCTGGCGTCTTCGTCGGCAAGGGTTCGGACCTGGGCGGCGGTTGCTCCACCATGGGCACCCTGTCGGGCGGCGGCAACATCGTGATCAAAGTGGGCGAAGGCTGCCTGATCGGCGCCAACGCCGGTATCGGTATCCCATTGGGCGACCGCAACACTGTGGAATCGGGCCTGTACGTGACTGCCGGCACTAAAGTGGCGCTGCTCGATGAGCAGAACCAACTGGTCAAGGTGGTCAAGGCCCGTGAACTGGCTGGCCAGCCGGACCTGCTGTTCCGCCGTAACTCCGAGACCGGTGCCGTGGAGTGCAAAACCCACAAGTCGGCCATCGAACTGAACGCAGCGCTGCACGCTCACAACTAAGCAGCGACTCGATGCCACCGGAACCGGCCGTGCCTTGCAGCACGGCCGGTTCATATGAGTCTTGAACCCATGCTTGTGCCCTCGCCCTGGCGCGCCGATTTCCCGGCCATCGCCACCTTGCAACGGCAAGACCAGACCTATCTGGACAACGCCGCTACCACGCAAAAACCTCAAGCCCTGCTGGACGCCCTTGGCCATTACTACGCCAATGGCGCGGCCAATGTGCACCGTGCCCAGCATTTGCCAGGCGCCCATGCGACCCAGGCGTTCGAGGACAGTCGCAGCAAAGTGGCGCAATGGCTCAACGTCGGTGACAGCGGGCAGATCATCTTTACCCACGGCGCGACGTCTGCGCTGAACCTCCTGGCCTATGGCCTGGAGCACCTTTTCAACCCGGGCGATGAGCTTGTCATCAGCGCCCTGGAACATCACGCCAACCTGCTGCCCTGGCAGCAACTGGCCAAACGCCGCGAGCTCACGCTGGTGGTGCTGCCCCTCGACGATGAGGGTTTGATCGACCTGCAAGCCGCCGCCACGATGATCGGCCCACGCACCCGCCTGCTGGCGGTGAGCCAGTTGTCCAACGTGCTGGGCGTCTGGCAGCCGTTGCCGCAGTTGCTGGCACTGGCCAAGGCCCACGACGCCTTGACCGTGGTGGATGGCGCCCAGGGCATCGTCCACGGCCGCCATGACGTGCAGGCCCTGGGCTGCGACTTCTACGTATTTTCCAGCCACAAACTTTATGGTCCGGACGGCGTCGGCGTGCTTTACGGCCGCACCGAAGCCCTGCATCGGCTGCGCCACTGGCAGTTTGGCGGCGAGATGGTGCAGCAGGCGGACTACCACAGCGCCAGCTTCCGTCCGGCGCCCCTGGGGTTCGAGGCGGGTACGCCACCAATTGCCGGGGTGATTGGCCTGGGGGCGACCCTGGATTACCTCAATTCCCTGGATCAACAGGCGGTGATCGCCCACGAAGCGGCACTGCACGACTACCTCTTGCGCGGCCTACAGGCACGCAAGGGCGTCCATCTGCTGGGCTCGCCGCAAGTCGCCCTGGCCAGCTTTGTGGTAGAGGGCGTGCATAACGCCGACCTCGCCCACCTGCTGACCGAGCAGGGCATCGCGGTACGCGCCGGTCATCACTGTGCGATGCCTTTGCTCAAGAGCCTGCATCTGTCGGGGGCGATCCGGGTTTCCCTGGCGTTGTACAACGACTCCGATGATCTGGAGCGTTTCTTTGAAGCGCTGGATCAGGCCCTGGACATGCTGCGATGAGCCTGCCCGCAGATGCACGTGTCGCGTTGCAGGCCTTTCAGGCCGTCGGCAGCTGGGAGCAACGCGCGCGCTTGTTGATGCAATGGGGCGAGCGGCTGCCGGCGTTGGCGGCTGAGGACAAGGTCGACGCCAACCTGGTGCAGGGCTGTGAAAGCCTGGTGTGGCTGGTGGGATGCTTGCGCGACGGCCATTGGCAGTTTGCCGCCAGCAGTGATGCACGCTTGATTCGCGGGTTGGTGGCGTTGCTGCTGGCGCGGGTCAATGGTCTGTCGGCGGAGGATTTACAGGCGGTCGACCTGCCCGACTGGTTCAACCAGCTGGGGCTTTCCCGCCAATTGTCGCCGTCGCGCAGTAATGGCCTGAATGCGGTCCTGCAGCGCATGCGCCAATTGAGCCAAACACAAAACTGAATGTGGGAGCTGGCTTGCCTACTCCCACACTGTGATGGATGTCCAGCCGTGAGATTCAGGCGGGCTTGACCCTCTCGGACGGCCTGCGCACCCCAGCCACAATCTTGTCCACCGCCTTGGTCGCCGCGACCATGCCAAAAGTCGCCGTCACCATCATCACCGCGCCAAATCCGCCGGCGCAGTCCAGCTTGACGCCATCACCGACAAAACTCTTTTGCAAACAGATGCTGCCATCGGGCTTGGGATAGCGCAGTTGTTCGGTGGAGAACACGCAAGGCACGCTGTAGTGCCGGGTCACGGTGCGCGAGAACCCGTAGTCGCGGCGCAAGGTGGAGCGCACTTTCGAGGCCAGCGGGTCGTTGAAGGTGCGGTTCAGGTCGCACACCTGGATCAGCGTCGGGTCAATTTGCCCGCCGGCGCCGCCGGTGGTGATGATCTGGATCTTGCGGCGCTTGCACCAGGCAATCAGCGCCGCCTTGGCGTTGACCGCGTCGATGCAGTCAATCACGCAGTCGATGGTCGGCGTGATGTACTCGGCCATGGTGTCGCGGGTTACGAAGTCCGCCACCGCGTGTACCGTGCAAGCGGGGTTGATCGCACGCAGGCGTTCGGCCATCACTTCGACCTTGGGCTTGCCCACCGTGCTGTCCAGGGCGTGCAACTGACGGTTGCTGTTGCTGACGCACACGTCGTCCAGGTCAAACAGCGAAATCTCGCCCACCCCGCAACGGGCCATGGCTTCAGCGGCCCACGAGCCGACACCGCCCACGCCGACGATGGCCACATGGGCCGCTTTCAAGCGTTCCAGGCCTTCTATGCCATACAAGCGGGCGACGCCGGCAAACCGTGGATCTTCTGTACTCATGACCATTACCCCAAAAACCGGCGCGCATTATAGGGCTACGCAGCGATAAGTTCTAAGCTACAAACTATAAGTAAAGAACTTACCGACGCTTTCGCTGCCCAATGCCCGGTTTTTCCTGGCTTGCTGTACGCAGAGTGCAGGGCCGATGGTAGGATGCGCGCCGTTCGGCGTACACCAACACGTCTATTCGTTCCACACCCTTTGGAACCCGAAACAGCTATGTCATCGCGTAAATTTGGACTCAACCTGGTGGTGGTGCTGGCAATTGCCGCGCTGTTCACCGGTTTCTGGGCGCTGATCAACCGCCCGGTCACTACCCCCAACTGGCCTCAGCAGATTTCCGGGTTTTCTTACTCGCCGTTCCAGCAGGGCCAGTACCCGCAAAAAGACCAGTACCCGACCGACGAACAAATGCGTCAGGACCTTGCGATCATGAGCAAGCTGACGGACAACATTCGGACCTATTCGGTCGACGGCCCTCTGGGGAATATCCCCAAGCTGGCGGAAGAGTTCGGCCTGCGTGTGACCCTGGGGATCTGGATCAGCCCGGACCTTGAGCGCAACGAGCGCGAAATCCAGCGGGCCATCGAGATCGCCAACAGCTCGCGCAGCGTGGTACGTGTGGTGGTCGGCAACGAGGCCATCTTCCGCAAGGAGATTACCCCCGAAGAGCTGATTGTCCTGCTGGACCGGGTGCGCGCCGCCGTCAAAGTGCCAGTGACTACCTCCGAGCAGTGGCATATCTGGGAACACAACCCGCAACTGGGCAAGCATGTCGACCTGATCGCCGCGCACGTTCTGCCGTACTGGGAACATGTGCCGATGGCCCAGGCCGGGCAATTCGTCCTCGACCGGGCCAAGGATCTGAAGAAGACCTTCCCGAAAAAGCCATTGCTGCTGTCGGAAGTCGGCTGGCCGAGCAATGGCCGCATGCGCGGTGGCGCGGACGCCTCCCCGGCTGACCAGGCCATTTACCTGCGCACTCTGGTCAACAAGCTGAACCGCCAGGGCTACAACTACTTCGTGATCGAAGCCTTCGACCAACCCTGGAAAGCCAGTGACGAAGGCTCGGTAGGCGCCTATTGGGGCGTGTTCAACGCCGCGCGCCAGCAGAAATTCAACTTTGAAGGGCCGGTCGTGGCGATTCCGCAATGGCGGGTGCTGGCCATCGGCTCGGTGGTGTTGGCACTGCTGTCGCTGACCTTGCTGATGATCGACGGCTCGTCCCTGCGCCAGCGTGGTCGCACCTTCCTGACCTTTATCGCGTTCCTGTGCGGCTCGGTGCTGGTCTGGATCGGCTACGACTACAGCCAGCAATACAGCACCTGGTTCAGCCTGACCGTGGGCTTCTTGCTCGCGCTGGGTGCCATGGGCGTGTTTATCGTGTTGCTGACCGAGGCCCATGAACTGGCGGAAGCGGTCTGGACCCACAAACGCCGGCGTGAATTCCTGCCGGTTGAAGGGGATTCGGACTACCGCCCGAAAGTCTCCATCCATGTGCCGTGCTACAACGAGCCGCCGGAAATGGTCAAACAGACCCTCGACGCCCTGGCCGCCCTCGATTACCCGGACTACGAAGTCCTGATCATCGACAACAACACCAAGGACCCGGCGGTGTGGGAACCGGTACGCGACTACTGCCTGACCCTGGGCCCGCGCTTCAAGTTCTTCCACGTCGCGCCCCTGGCCGGCTTCAAGGGTGGCGCGCTGAACTACCTGATCCCGCACACCGCCAAGGATGCCGAAGTGATCGCGGTGATCGACTCGGACTACTGTGTATCGCCCAACTGGCTCAAGCACATGGTGCCGCACTTCGCCGACCCGAAAATCGCCGTGGTGCAATCGCCCCAGGATTACCGCGACCAGAACGAAAGCACCTTCAAGAAGCTCTGCTACGCCGAATATAAAGGCTTCTTCCATATCGGCATGGTCACCCGCAACGACCGCGACGCGATCATCCAGCACGGCACCATGACCATGACCCGCCGCTCGGTGCTCGAAGAACTGGGCTGGGCCGACTGGTGCATCTGTGAAGACGCCGAGCTGGGCCTACGGGTATTCGAGAAAGGTCTGTCGGCTGCGTACTACCACACCAGCTACGGCAAGGGCCTGATGCCCGATACCTTTATCGACTTCAAGAAACAGCGGTTCCGCTGGGCCTATGGCGCGATCCAGATCATCAAGCGCCACACCGCCAGCCTGCTGCGCGGCAAGGACACTGAGCTGACCCGTGGCCAGCGCTACCACTTCCTCGCGGGCTGGTTGCCGTGGGTAGCGGACGGCATGAACATCTTCTTCACCGTCGGTGCCCTGTTGTGGTCGGCGGCGATGATCATTGTGCCGACCCGGGTCGACCCGCCGTTGCTGATCTTCGCAATCCCGCCGTTGGCGCTGTTTGTGTTCAAGGTCGGCAAGATCATCTTCCTCTACCGCCGCGCCGTTGGTGTGAACCTCAAGGATGCGTTCTGCGCAGCCCTGGCCGGGTTGGCGTTGTCCCATACCATCGCCAAGGCAGTGCTGTATGGCTTCTTCACCACCAGTATTCCGTTCTTTCGTACACCGAAAAACGCGGATAACCACGGCTTCTGGGTAGCGATTTCCGAAGCCCGTGAAGAGATGTTCATTATGTTGCTGCTGTGGGGCGCGGCGCTGGGGATCTACCTGGTGCAGGGCCTGCCAAGCAATGACATGCGCTTCTGGGTGGTGATGCTGCTGGTGCAATCACTGCCGTATGTGGCGGCGCTGATCATGGCATTCCTGTCGTCACTGCCGAAACCGGCAGCGGTGGCGGAGCCCGCGACGGCCGCGTAAAAACTTGCGCAATGCACTAAACGGCGGCCTCTGGTCGCCGTTTTGCTATAAGATAACGGCCCTTTATGGGTTCAGGCAGCCACCGCCCCCCTTGTGGGAGCGGGCTTGCCCGCGATGGCATCGCTGCGGTGCAACTGCTACACCGCGGCGCCTGCATCGCGGGCAAGCCCGCTCCCACATTGGATATATTTCACTCTCGTCTTGCGCCCTGACACACCTTCGGAGTTTTCCCATGACGGCCCACGCCGACCTTTCGCCGACCCTCCAACTCGCTATCGACTTGATCCGCCGCCCGTCGGTGACGCCGATCGACGCCGATTGCCAGAAGCTGATGATGCAGCGCCTGGGCGACGCCGGCTTTGCGCTTGAGCCGATGCGCATCGAAGATGTGGACAACTTCTGGGCCACCCACGGCAAGCATGAAGGCCCGGTGCTGTGCTTCGCCGGCCACACCGACGTGGTCCCGACCGGCCCGGTGCAGGCCTGGCAGAATGACCCGTTCGACGCACTGATCGACGAACACGGCATGTTGTGCGGGCGTGGCGCGGCCGACATGAAAGGCAGCCTGGCCGCGATGCTGGTGGCCTCCGAGCGCTTTGTGAAGGACTACCCTGACCACAAGGGTTCGGTGGCGTTCCTGATTACCAGCGACGAAGAAGGCCCGGCGCACCACGGCACCAAGGCAGTGATCGAGCGCCTGGCAGCACGCAAGGAGCGCCTGGACTGGTGCATCGTCGGTGAACCGTCGAGCACCACCCTGGTGGGTGATGTGGTCAAGAACGGCCGTCGCGGCTCCCTCGGTGCGACCCTGACCGTGCGCGGTGTGCAAGGCCACGTGGCTTACCCGCACCTGGCAAAGAACCCGATCCACCTGGCCGCCCCGGCCCTGGCCGAACTGGCCGCCGAGCATTGGGACAACGGCAATACCTTCTTCCCGCCGACCAGCTTCCAGATTTCCAACCTCAATTCCGGCACCGGCGCCACCAACGTGATCCCGGGTGACCTGACGGCGGTGTTCAACTTCCGTTTCTCCACCGAGTCCACCGTCGAAGGCCTGCAACAGCGGGTCGCGGCGATTCTCGACAAGCATGGCCTGGACTGGCATGTGGAGTGGGCGCTGTCGGGCCTGCCGTTCCTGACCGAGCCGGGCGCGCTGCTCGATGCGGTGTCCGCCAGCATCAAGGCCATTACCGGCCGCGAGACTCAGGCGTCCACCAGCGGCGGCACGTCCGACGGGCGCTTTATCGCGACCCTCGGCACCCAAGTGGTGGAACTGGGCCCGGTCAACGCGACGATCCATCAGGTCAACGAGCGCATTCTGGCCAGCGACCTCGATGTGCTGACCGAAATCTACTACCAGACCCTGATCAAGTTGCTCGCCTGATGCTTGCTTGCCCCATTTGCAGTGCGCCCCTCAATGAGGTGGATAGTGGCGTGGTATGCCCGGCCGGGCACCGGTTCGACCGGGCCCGCCAGGGTTACCTGAACCTGTTGCCGGTGCAGCACAAGAACAGCCGTGACCCAGGCGATAACCTGGCCATGGTGCAAGCGCGCCGCGACTTCCTCAATGCCGGTCACTATGCGCCTGTGGCCAGGCGCCTGGCCGCACTGGCAGCCGAACGCAAACCCCAGCGCTGGCTGGATATCGGTTGCGGCGAAGGCTACTACACCGCGCAAATCGCCGATGCCCTGCTGCGCGCCGATGGTTATGCCCTGGATATTTCCAAGGAAGCAGTCAAGCGCGCGTGCAAACGCAACCCGACGCTGACTTGGCTGATCGCCAGCATGGCCCGTGTGCCGCTGGCCGACGGCAGTTGCCAGTTCCTCGCCAGCGTGTTCAGCCCCCTGGACTGGCAGGAAGCCAAGCGTCTGCTCAGCCCGGGCGGCGGCCTGATGAAGGTCGGACCGACCAGCGGCCACCTGATGGAACTGCGCGAACGCCTGTACGACGAAGTGCGCGAGTACACCGACGACAAGCACCTGGCCCTGGTGCCAGACGGCATGAGCCTGCAACACAGCGAAGTGCTGGAGTTCAAGCTCAGCCTGGCCGCCCCCGGGGACCGCGCCAATCTGCTGGCGATGACCCCCCATGGCTGGCGTGCCAGCGCCGAGCGCCGCGCCCAGGTGATCGAGCAGGCCGAACCGCTGCTGGTCACCGTGTCGATGCGCTACGACTATTTCGTGCTTCAATAACCGACTATTCCGGGCCTTTGCGCCCACCCTGAATCCGCGAATGGATTTTCGAATCCCGCAACGAGGAACATCCATGCGCCAACCCGATATCGAGATTTACCTCAAGGACGCCGACGTCGACTACAAGGCTATCGCCGCCTGGCTCGGCGCAGCCCTGGGGCCGTGCACCGACTGGGTACAGAAGGGCCAGACCTACAAGTGCAAGGCCGGCAATGTGCCAGTGACCTGGCTGCCCAAGGCCGTGGGCAAATGGAACAGCCTGTACCTGGAAAGCGACCAGACCCCGTGGGAAGACGACATCGCCTGCGCCCGTGCGGCCTTTGCCGCGCTGAACGTTGAAGTGCGCTGCGCGCCGGGGACGTGGGTCGAGGAAGAAGGTGAAGAAAGCGCCGACACCTGGATTCGGATCAGCACCGACGGTGAAGAGCAGATCACCTGGAAAACCACCTGATTCTGAACTGTGAACCCAATCAGATGTGGGAGCGGGCTTGCTCGCGAAAGCAGTCAATCAGTCAACCTCTACAGTGACTGATTCAGCGCTTTCGCGAGCAAGCCCGCTCCCACATGGGTTCAGCGGCGTTGCAGAAATCTGCTTTAAAGACCGACTACATCCTCAGCCTGCAAGCCCTTGTCGCCGGTCACCACGGCGTATTCCACCTGCTGGCCCTCGGCCAGGGAGCGGTGGCCTTCACCGCGGATAGCGCGGTAGTGCACAAACACATCCTTGCCATCCTCCCGCTGGATAAAACCATAGCCCTTGGCGTCGTTGAACCACTTCACATTGCCGGTTTCGCGCGTTGTCATCTGTTTGCTCCCACTGGTTTTTATTGTTGAGTCAGTCGCATTGAACTGCCGAGTATAAGACAGGCTCAAAAACGATCAACTCAACTTTACATCGCTGCTTTTTTGCCGATTTTCGGCGAATACGGCACACTACCCGCCCGAGCGCCTGCTCGGTTTTTTCCACTCAAAGCAGCACGCCTATGACCCGCTCCCCGTTCCGCCGTCTGGTATTTGGCACCTTGCGCCGACTGTTGTACCTCTGGGTTCGCTCGGAGACGATCAACCAGTCGTCCCTCACCCTTAACCTGGACCGCAGCCGGCCGGTGTTCTACGTCCTGCAATCGCCCTCCCTGACCGAACTGGCCGTGGTGGATGCCGAGTGCACCAAGGCCGGCTTGCCGCGCCCGGTGCTGCCGGTGTCCGTTGGCCCGTTGATGGAACCGGCGGCGTTCTTCTACCTGACCCCGGACCCGGACTGGCTCGGCCGCCAGGACAAGCGCGGCGCGCCGCCGACCCTGACCCGCCTGGTCAACACCCTGACCGAGCATGCCGAAGAAAACGCCCAGATCATTCCGGTCAGCGTGTTCTGGGGCCAGTCGCCCGCCAGCGAGTCGAGCCCCTGGAAACTGCTGTTCGCCGACAGTTGGGCAGTCACCGGGCGCCTGCGCCGGCTGTTGAGCATCCTGATCCTGGGGCGCAAGACCCGAGTGCAATTCTCTGCGCCAATCAACCTGCGTGAATTGATCGAGCACAATAAAGGTCACGAACGCACCGTACGAATGGCCCAACGGATCCTGCGGGTACACTTTCGCAACCTGAAGACCGCGGTGATCGGCCCCGACCTGTCCCACCGACGCAACCTGGTCAAAGGGCTGGTGAATATGCCGCTGGTGCGCCAGGCGATCCTCGACGAGGCCGAGCGGGAAAAGATCACCCCGGAAAAAGCCAAGGCCCAGGCCCTGCGCTATGGCAACGAAATTGCCTCGGACTACACCTACACCGCCATCCGCTTCCTCGAAGTGGTGCTGAGCTGGTTCTGGAACAAGATCTACGACGGCATCAAGGTCAACAGTATCGAAGGTGTGCAAAAGGTCGCCCAGGGCTACGAAGTGATCTACGTGCCCTGCCACCGCAGCCATATCGACTACCTGCTGCTGTCTTACCTCCTATTCAAGAACGGCCTGACCCCGCCGCACATTGCTGCCGGGATCAATCTCAATATGCCGGTGATCGGCAGCCTGTTGCGCCGCGGCGGGGCGTTTTTCATGCGCCGTACCTTCAAGGGCAACCCGCTGTACACCTCGGTGTTCAACGAATACCTGCATACCCTGTTCACCAAGGGCTTCCCGGTGGAGTACTTCGTCGAAGGCGGCCGCTCGCGCACCGGGCGCATGTTGCAACCCAAGACCGGGATGCTGGCGATCACCCTGCGCAGCTTCCTGCGCTCCTCGCGCATGCCCATCGTGTTTGTGCCGGTGTATATCGGCTATGAACGGGTACTGGAAGGCCGCACCTACCTGGGCGAACTGCGCGGGGCGACGAAAAAGAAAGAGTCGATCTTCGATATCTTCAAGGTCATTGGCGCGCTCAAGCAGCGCTTTGGCCAGGTGGCGGTCAACTTCGGCGAGCCGATCAAGCTGGCGGAATTCCTCGATCAGGAGCAACCGGACTGGCGCGCCCAGGATCTGGCACCGAACTACAAGCCGGCCTGGTTGAATGAGACCACCAACCGCCTCGGCGAGCGCGTGGCCCAGCACCTCAACGAGGCCGCCGCGATCAACCCGGTGAACCTGGTGGCGTTGGCGCTACTGTCCACCAGCCGCCTGGCCCTGGACGACCAGGCCATGGCCCGGGTGCTGGACCTGTACCTGGCGCTGCTGCGCCGGGTGCCCTACTCGCCCCACACCACGCTGCCCGAAGGTGACGGCCAGGCCTTGATCAAGCACGTCAAGGACATGAACCTGCTGTCGGAACAGAGTGATGCCCTGGGCAAGATCCTCTATCTGGACGAGCAAAACGCTGTCCTGATGACCTATTACCGCAACAACGTGCTGCATATCTTCGCCCTGCCGGCGCTGCTGGCCAGCTTCTTCCAGAGCAGCTCGCGCATGAGCCGCGAACAGATCCTGCGCTACACCCGTGCGCTCTATCCGTACCTGCAATCGGAGTTGTTCATCCGCTGGACCCTGGACGAACTTGACGCAGTGGTCGACCAGTGGCTCGAAGCCTTGGTAGAACAAGGTCTGCTGCGCTTTGAAAACAACATCTACCTGCGCCCGGCGCCCAGCTCGCGCAACTTTGTGCTGCTGACCCTGCTGTCCAAGAGCATTGCCCAGACCCTGCAACGCTTCTACATGGCCATTTCCCTGCTGCTCAACAGCGGCCAGAACAGCATCGGCGCCGAAGAGCTGGAAGACTTGTGCACGGTCATGGCCCAGCGCCTGTCGATCCTGCATGGCCTGAATGCCCCGGAGTTCTTCGATAAGAGCCTTTTCCGACATTTTATTCAGACGTTGCTCGAGCAAGATGTGCTGCGTCGCGATGAAGCCGGCAAGTTGAGTTACCACGACCTGCTCGGCGAATTGGCCGAAGGCGCAGCCAAACGGGTGTTGCCGGCGGAGATTCGCCTGTCGATCCGCCAGGTCGCGTTGCACCGCAATGAAGAAGCGCCCGCACCGGACGCCGAGGCGGACGAAACCCGCTAGATTTACCAGGGCGCCAGGGTGTTTCTGGCGCCGTTGACAAGGAGCTGTACCATGAAAAAAATCATCCTCTTGGGCCTGACCGCCCTGCTGGGAGCCTGTCACTCGATGAATCCTGCGCCCAAAGCCAGCCTTGATGGCGAAGTGTTCTACCTGCAACGTATCGCCCTGCCGCCTGCCGCGACCTTGAGCGTCAGCCTGCAGGATGTGTCCCTGGCCGATGCGCCCGCCGTCACCCTGGCCGAGCAGAAAGGCCCGGTCAACGGCCAGGTGCCGCTGCCCTTCCACCTGAGCTACGACCCGGCCCAGGTCAAGCCTGGCCACAGCTATTCGGTCAGCGCTCGCATCGAGCTGGATGGCAAGCTAATGTTTATCACCACCGAGCGCCATTCGGTGCAGTTGAACGGCCAGGATTCCCAGCCGCTGCGCCTGCGCGTTGACGCCGTTGCCCACTGATCCAGTCGATTAAAAGGAAGCGCCCATGCTCCGTAACTCTCTTCGCCTCACCACCTTGTGTGCCGGCCTGCTGCTCGGTGCCAACGCCATGGCCCTGTCCCTCGGTGACCTGTCCCAGGGCGACGCTACCGGCGGCCTCAAGGACGCCCTGACCCAAGGCGCACAGATTGCCGTCAAGCAACTGGGGGCTCCCGGTGGCTTCAGCAACAACCCCGAGGTCAAGATCGGTTTGCCGGGCAAGCTGGAGAAAGCTGCCGGCGCCCTGAAAATGCTCGGCATGGGCGATCAGATCACCCAGCTTGAAGCCAGCATGAACAAGGCCGCCGAATCCGCCGTGACCCAGGCCCAGCCGATTCTGGTGAATGCCGTGAAAAACATGAGCGTGAACGACGCCAAGGGCATCCTCAGCGGTGGCCAGGATTCGGCGACCCAGTATCTGGACAAAAGCAGCCGTGAGCAGATCCGCGCCAAGTTCCTGCCGATCGTCAAGCAATCCACGGACAAGGTCGGTGTAGCCCAGCAATACAACGCGCTCGCCAAAAAGGCGCCCCTGGGTTTACTGGGTGGCAAGAGCGACAGCGTCGAAAACTACGTGACTGAGCAAGCGCTGGACGGCCTGTTCAAGATGATTGCCCAACAGGAAGAAAGCATTCGCCAGAACCCGGCAGCCGCCGCGACCAGCCTGGCGAAGAAAGTGTTCGGTGCCCTCTAGGTACACTGTCGGTAACAAACACCAACGCCCCGAATAACTGGGGCGTTGGTGTTATTGCCCAGCGGACATGCACCTTACTACCATCAGCTGTAGCTGATTTTTCCCTCGTACTTGATGGTACTGGAGAACTGCGGCGGTTGAGCGTGGTGGTGGTGGCAGGGCGGAGGCTTGCATTTGGATTTACCGCGCTTGCCCATTTTGAAGGCCATCATCGGCATCATGCCCAGACCTATACCTATACCACCCATTGCAAATAAACCCATAGGTAATTCCTCGCAGGTTGATAAAGCCTTGTTCTGTAACAACCCCGTTGCCAGAAGAAGGTACCTGTAACTCAGGTACCCCTAAGTGGCAAACACGCAGGAAAAGGTTCCTAAACCGCGTAGCCGATTCACGCAGGCTTATGCCGAGCGCGGCTTGACCCGGAACCACGCCGCATACAGCGCCGGCAGAAACAGCAGCGTCAACGCCGTCGCCACAATCAACCCACCCATGATCGCCACCGCCATCGGCCCGAAAAACACACTGCGCGACAGCGGGATCATCGCCAACACCGCCGCCAGGGCCGTCAGCACAATCGGCCGGAAGCGCCGCACGGTGGCTTCGATAATCGCCTGCCAAGGCTCCAGGCCCGCCTTGATGTCCTGCTCGATCTGGTCCACCAGGATCACCGAGTTACGCATGATCATCCCCGACAACGCGATGGTCCCCAACATGGCCACGAAGCCAAACGGCTGGCGGAACACCAGCAGGAACAGCGTCACCCCGATCAGCCCCAGCGGCGCGGTCAGGAACACCATGGCCGTGCGCGAGAAGCTGCGCAGTTGCAGCATCAGCAAGGTCAGCACCACCACGATAAACAGCGGCACCCCGGCCTTCACCGAGTTCTGCCCTCGGGCGGAGTCTTCCACGGTGCCGCCCACGTCCAACAGGTAACCGTCCGGCAATTCGGCACGTACATCTGCCAGGGTCGGCAGGATCTGCTGGACCAGGGTCGCCGGTTGCTCCTTGCCGTAGATATCAGCACGTACAGTCACCGTTGGCAGGCGGTTGCGGTGCCAGATAATGCCTTCCTCGAAGCCATATTCCAGGGTGGCGATCTGCGACAGCGCCACGCTGGTGCCGTTGTCGGTCGGCACCGCCAGGCTCGGCAGCAGCGACAATTCGGTGCGCTCATGCACGGTGCCGCGCAGGAGGATTTCGATCAACTCGTTGTCTTCCCTGTATTGGCTGACGCTGGAGCCGGTCAGGGAGCTCTGGAGGAATTTCGACAGGTTGACGGTGCTCACGCCCAAGGCGCGGGCGCGGTCCTGGTCGACATTGAGGTAGACGATCTTGCTTGGTTCTTCCCAGTCCAGATGCACGTTGGCCACGTGGCTGTTCTCACGCACCTTGGCCGCGACCTTGCGCGCCAGGGCCCGCACTTCTTCGATGTGCTCTCCAGTCACGCGGAACTGCACCGGGTAACCAACCGGCGGGCCGTTCTCCAGGCGGGTGACCCGCGAACGCAGGTCGGGGAATTGCTCGTTGAGGGTTTCGATCAACCAGGTGCGCAGGGTTTCGCGCTCCTCGATGGTCTTGGCCAACACCACAAACTGGGCAAAGCTGGCCGCCGGCAGTTGCTGGTCCAGGGGCAGGTAGAAGCGCGGTGAGCCGGTGCCGACATAGGCCACGTAGTTTTCGATCCCCTCATGCGCCTTGAGCAAGCCTTCGAGACGCTTGACCTGCTCGGCGGTGCTGCTCAGGGAGGCGCCTTCCGCCAGTTTCAGGTCGACCATCAGTTCCAGGCGCCCGGACGCCGGGAAGAATTGTTGCGGGACAAAACGGAACAGCGCCACCGAGCCGATAAACAGCAGCACCGTCAGCACAATCACGGTTTTGCGGCGGCGCACACACCACTCCACCCAGCGCCTTACGCGCTGGTAGAACGGCGTGCCGTACGGATCCGGCCCATCAGCACCGTGCTTGGCCGCATGAATTTTCGCCAGATCCGGCAGGAGCTTTTCCCCCAGATACGGCACAAACACCACAGCGGCGACCCACGAGGCCAGCAGCGCGATGGTCACCACCTGAAAGATCGAGCGGGTGTATTCGCCGGTACTCGATTGCGCGGTGGCAATCGGCAGGAAGCCGGCTGCGGTGATCAGCGTACCGGTGAGCATCGGAAACGCCGTACTGGTCCAGGCGAAACTGGCTGCCTTGAGACGGTCGTAGCCCTGCTCCATTTTGATCGCCATCATTTCCACGGCGATGATCGCGTCGTCCACCAACAGGCCCAGGGCCAGGACCAGCGCCCCCAGGGAAATCTTGTGCAGGCCGATCCCCAGGTAATACATGCAGGCAAACGTCATCGCCAACACCAGCGGAATCGCCAGTGCCACCACCATGCCGGTGCGCACACCGAGGGAGAAGAAACTCACCAGCAATACAATCGCCAAGGCCTCGGCCAAGACCTGGACGAATTCGCCCACGCTGGTCTTCACCGCAGCCGGCTGGTCCGACACCTTGCGCAGTTCCATGCCTGCCGGAAGGTTCTTCTGCAGGCGTGCGAACTCGCCCTCCAGGGCCTTGCCCAGTACCAGGATATCGCCACCATCGCGCATGGCCACGGCCAGGCCGATTGCGTCGTCACCCATATAGCGCATACGTGGCGCCGGTGGGTCGTTGAAGCCCCGGTGAATCTCGGCCACATCGCCGATGCGGAAGGTGCGGTCGCCGACGCGGATCGGGAAATTGCGGATCTCTTCGACCGTCTTGAAGTTACCCGACACCCGCAGTTGCACGCGCTCGCTCGGGGTCTCAAAGAACCCGGCGGTGGACACCGCGTTCTGCTCCTGCAACGCCTGCTGCACCGCCGCCAGGGGCAGGCCGAGGGTGGCGAGCTTGAGGTTGGACAGCTCGATCCAGATCTTCTCGTCCTGCAACCCCAGCAGATCGACCTTGCCCACATCCGGCACCCGTTGCAGCTGGATCTGGATGCGGTCGGCGTAGTCCTTGAGCACCGCGTAGTCAAAACCCTCGCCGGTCAGGGCGTAGATATTGCCAAAGGTGGTGCCGAATTCGTCGTTGAAGAACGGGCCCTGGATGTCCGGTGGCAGGGTCTGGCGGATATCGCTGATCTTCTTGCGCACCTGGTACCACAGGTTGGGAATCTGCGCCGAGTGCATCGAGTCCCGCGCAATAAACGTGACCTGGGATTCGCCCGGGCGGGAGAACGAGACAATGCGCTCGTACTCGCCGGTTTCCATTAGCTTCTTTTCAATGCGCTCGGTGACCTGGCGCGAGACTTCCTGGGCCGTGGCCCCTGGCCAGTTGGTCTTGATGACCATGGCTTTGAAGGTGAACGGCGGGTCTTCACTTTGCCCCAGCTTGGTGTAGGACAACGTACCGACGACGGCCAGCAGCAGCATCAGGAACAGGACGATCTGGCGATTGCGCAACGCCCATTCGGAAAGATTGAAACCCATCGGGGACTACTCCTTGTTGGCCGCCAGATTCACCACCCGGTTGGAGCGATCCACCGGGCGTACTTGCTGGCCCTCATGGAGCACATGGACACCGGCGGCAATCACCCAGTCGGAGGGGCTCAGGCCTTCAAGCACCGGTACGCTTTTTTCGCCGAACGCGCCGATGCGCACGGCCGTGCGCTTGAGGGTGTTATCCGGCTTGACCAACCAGACGTAGGACGCGCCGTTCTCTGCGCTGAGGGCAGACAGCGGCACCGACAACGGAATCACGCCGTCGGCCTGGATAAAGACCCGCGCGCTCTGCCCCAGCTCCGCCGGGACTTTACCGGCGTTGAAGGCGACACGGGCGGCGAAGGTGCGCGACTTGGGATCGGCCGCCGGCGACAGCTCGCGAATGCGCCCCTCGAAGCGTTGGTCGGGCTGGCTCCACAGCTCCACGGAGACCGGCTGGCCGACCTTGAAGCGACCGAAGCTCTGCTCCGGGAAGCTGATCAACACTTCACGCTCGCCATCGGTGGCCAGGGTGAACACGGTCTGCCCGGCCGACACTACTTGCCCGACTTCCACTGCACGCTTGGCGACCACGCCATCCTGGGGTGCGCGCAGCACGGCATAGCCGGCCTGGTTGTTGGCCACGTCGAATTCAGCCTTGATCTGCTGCAGGCGTGCGACACCAGAACGGTAGAGGTTTTCGGAATTGTCGTACTGGGAACGGCTGACCATCTGACGGTCCATCAGGGTCTTGTAGCGATCACGCTCGGCCCGCACCAGGCTCAGGTTGGCCTCGGCTGCCGTGACCTGGGCACGGGTGGCCTGCAGTTGCAGGCGTACATCCTGGGGATCGAGCTCTGCCAGCGGCTGGTTGGCCTTGACGCGCTCGCCCTCCTCCACCAGCCGGCGACTGACTTTGCCACCAATGCGAAAGGCCAGGTCCGGCTCATAACGGGCGCGAACCTCGCCTGGATAACTGTCCATTGCCAGCGCCGAGGGCTGTGGCTGCACCACCATGGCCGGGCGGACGGTGGTTTGGGCCGCTTCTTCATGGCCGCAGGCAGCCAATAAAAGAGCAAGGCTGGCAGGCAACGCGAGGTGCAGGAAAATGCTGCGCATGCTGAAGGACCTTTCGCAAATGGTGCTTGGAGTAATTATACTGGCCAGTATGTTATTAATACCAAACTCACCAGTCCAGTATTAAAGTGAAAATGTCCGACAATCCTGTAAACACCAATAGCCCCGGGCGCCCCAAGGACATGGCAAAACGCCAGGCAATCCTCGACGCGGCGAAAATCCTGTTTTTGAGCAATGGTTACGCGAGTACCAGCATGGATGCCGTGGCCGTTGAGGCTGGCGTGTCGAAACTGACGGTCTACAGCCACTTCACCGACAAGGAAACGCTGTTCACCGCCGCCGTCGAAGCCAAGTGCGAAGCACAACTGCCGGTGATGTATTTCGAGTTGCCGGACGACGTGCCAGTGGAGAAGGTGCTGCTGAACATCGCCCGAGGCTTTCACCTGCTGATCAACAGCGAGGAATCGGTGAACCTGCATCGCCTGATGATGACCTCAGGCAATCAGGATCCGAAGCTGTCGCAGATCTTCTTCGAAGCCGGCCCCATGCGGATGTTGCAGGGCATGGAGCGCCTGCTGGGCAAGATCAATCAAAGTGGCGCATTGCGCATCGACAAGCCATTTACCGCAGCCGAGCACTTCTTTTGCCTGCTCAAGGGCACGGCAAACTTCTGCTTGCTGTATGGCTGCGGCGAACGCTTGAGCGAAGCGGCCGCCGAGGAGCATGTGCAGGAAGTGGTGGGATTGTTTATGCGGGCGTACCGGCCTTGAGCGCTTTCTTCGGATAAATATCGTACCGGCTGGATTTGCCATCCAGCGCATGGCTCGGCTTGGGCCCCTCAATGCACGGCGCCTTGCGTGGGCGCTTCACCACCACCCGGTGGCTGGCCAGGGCCAAGGCCGCCGCGAGCAATGCCGGGGCATCCGGATCGTCACCCACCAGCGGGCGGAACAGGCGCATTTCCTTCTTCACCAGGGCGGTTTTCTCCCGATGGGGAAACATTGGGTCGAGGTAGATCACCTGCGGCGGCTCACCTTCCCAATTACGCATCACCTCGATGGAATTGCCCTTGAGCAGGGTCATCCGCGCAACAATCGGCGCCACTTCAAAATCCTCCGCCCCACGCGCCAGACCATCTTCGAGCAAGGCACCGATCAGCGGCTGACGTTCGATCAGGCTCATCTCGCAGCCCAGGCTGGCCAGCACGAAGGCATCCTTACCCAGGCCGGCCGTGGCATCCAGCACTCGCGGGCGCACGCCTTGCGAGACCCCCACCGCCTTGGCAATCATCTGCCCGCTGCCACCCCCATAGAGCCGCCGATGGGCAGCACCGCCCTCGACAAAATCCACCCGCACCGGGCCAGGCGCATCCGGGCCCAGCTGTTGCAGTTGCAGGCCATGCTCACCCACTTGCAGGGCAAAATCGGCGTCCGCCAGTTGCACAGGCAAACCGAGCTGCTCGGCCCAGTGCTGGGCACGGCCCTGAAAACCGTCGGCCAAGGCCTCGACCCGAATGCGGCTGGCCGCGGTTTGTTCGCTCATCGTTTACTACGCTCAAAAATATTAAGGATCGGCAAACAGCGGCCGATAAAAAAGGATCAGGCATTTTGCCAGACCCTGAGCGTCGACCGAGAGAAATGTCAGACATTCATTCCCTATTCACCGGTGTCCTGCCGACCCACAACCACTTCGGCCTGCGCAATACCCAAGCGCTGGCCGGCGTCAGTCATGTGTGGCAGGACTTCTTCGCCCGGGCGTTGGCCGAGCAGCTTGGCCAGGAGCCAGGTGCGCAGCTGGCCGCCGATCCGGTGCCGGTGGATGCCTCGGTCGAACCCAGCGCCGGCAGCGACCTGCTGACGCAAATCGTCACCCAGCGTCATTGCGATGTCCAGGACACCGAGATCGCCCCGCCTGAGCCACTGTTCCTGCCGATTGCCGAGTTCGAACTGGAGTTGCTGCCACCGGCGGCCGTGCCGTTCCCGGAGGATGAAATCGTTGCCCAGCAACGCCAGCAGAACTTCGAGAGTGGCTGGGTACGACCGATTGTCCTGACCGCCGGCCAGCCATTGCCCGAGCCAGGCCCGGCGCCGCAACCCAAGCCGCTGTTCCTGCCGATTGCCGAATTCGAACTGGACCTGCTGCCACCGGCGGCCGAGCCATACCCCGACGAGGAACTGGTGCAACAGCAAAAGGCCCTGGACTTCGATTGCGGCTGGGCCCGCCCATTGATCCTCAACAACCTGCGCCTGGCGGCCTGACCCTTAGCGGCACACCCACCAACGCCCCATATCCAAATGGAAATGGTTGCGATGGGCGGCGTTGTAATCCGGGCTCAAGACCACGTTGAAATCATTGCACGCACTGTCGCGCACCTGCCGCAGAAAGCGTGCGCTGGCACCCTCTCCTGGCCAATCCTTCAACACATTGATGCTGCGCCCATCCGCCAGGCGAAACCCGGCAATGTCCAGAGCATTGGCCGAGGCATGCTGGCTGAGTCGCCCTTCAGCCCGCCCATACATGTTGCGGCAGGCAAAACTGCCGAGGTGATCGACCCGCGTCACCGCCTGGCCAAACACCGCCTGGGCAGCCGGCTGCAAGCTGTGGCGCTCGAACAGGGCAAACGCCACCGCCAAGGGGCAACTGGCGAGAAAACTGCTGCTCAACCCCACCTCCGCGCCCTGAACCCGCAACGTGTTGCGCAATGGGCAAGCCGCATCCGCCGGGCTGTCCGCTTGATGGCTGACCCGCAACCCGGAGGTTTTCAGCACCTGGTCGCACAGGGTGGGATCGTCCTGCAAGCGCCCCAGTTTGAAGCGGGTCAGCAGGTTAGGCGCAGCTTGCACATCCAAGGGCGCCCAGGGGTTCCACTCGGCGGGCAGCGGCACCCAGCCGCGCCAGATGCCTACGAGTAGGCCACCCGCGAGTAGCAGCAACACACCCAACACTTTGAAAAAAGCCACGTCTCAACCCTTGCACAACTGATTTGCCTGGCTGAACGGCATCGAGCGCTCGGTAAAGGTGAAGGTTCCCAGCTCCTGAACCTCCCGCGCGGCCCTGAAGAACTCCCCATAGGCCGCCAGGGCCATGGCCGAGCCGACGCTGATGCGCTTGACGCCCATCTCGCTCAGTTGCGCCACCGAGAGCTTGAGGCCACCTGACATCAACACATTCACCGGTTTTGGCGCCACCGCCCGCACCACCGCCAATACTTCCTCAGCACTGCGCAGGCCCGGGGCATACAGCACGTCGGCACCCGCTTCGGCGTAGGCCTGCAAACGGCGAATAGTGTCGGGAAAATCCAGGCGACCATGTAGGAGGTTCTCCGCACGGGCCGTCAGCATGAAGGGAAATGGCAAGCTGCGTGCCGCAGCGACGGCAGCCTCGATGCGTTCTACAGACAGATCAAAGGGGTAGATCGGGTCGACCGCAATCCCGGTAGCGTCTTCGATAGAACCGCCGACGATGCCGGTAGCGGCTGCCCGCAACAGGCTCTGGGCACAACCTTGAGGCGTATCGCTGAAGCCGTTTTCCAGGTCCGCCGCCACCGGCAGCGCGGTGGCCTGAACGATCATCCCGGCGTTGCCCAGAGTATCCTCCAGCGATAGCGCGCCTTCAGCATCCGGGCGCCCCAGACTGAAGGCAAAACCCGCGCTGGTAGTGGCCAGGGCTTCAAAACCGAGGCTGGCGAGCATCTTGGCGGAACCGGCGTCCCACGGGTTGGGCATCACGAATGCACGATCACGCTCGTGCAGGGCTCGAAAGGATTCGGCGCGAAGGGTTTGGGCATCCATGACTGACTCCAGGCACAAAAGAACCCTAGAGTAACCCCAGTTGCTCCACCGCGGGCTCCCGATGCAACTGCGCCAACGCCGGCAACCCCGGCAACCGCTCCATCAATTGCTGATGAAAGCGTATGGCCAGTTGGGCCGCCAGGCGGTTATCCGAGGTGTGCAGGAACACATAAGGCGTGCGCCCCTCCTCAATCCAGCCTGCGACTTTCTCAAGCCACGGCACGAGGAACGGGTCGTTGGCTTCCAGGTCCGGGTGGCCGATAAAGCGTACCTGGGGAAACTGGGTCAACGCCGCTGGCCGGGGCGGTACCTTGGGCTTTTTCGATTGGGCGTGGAGCACCGCTGCCGAAGTCGACGTGCAACTGAACAAAGCTCGTGGATCCAGGCAGATACGCTCGACCCCGCGATCACGCAGCAGGCGGTTGAGGCTGCGCTCGGCGTCACCCTTGGCGAAGAACTCACGATGACGCACCTCCACCGCCAACGGACGCTCCAGACCGTCGATAAACCCTGCCAGCTCCCCCAGCCGCTGCGGGGTGAAGCTGGCCGGCAGTTGCAGCCACAACGGCGACACCCGCTCGCCCAGCGGGCTCATCAAGCCAAGAAAGCTTTCGGCGGCGGGCAACTGTTCGCGCAGGTCGGCACTGTGGCTGATATCACCGGGAAATTTGGCGGTAAACCGAAAGTGCGCGGGCATGATCTCGGCCCAGCGCTGCACGGTGGCCACCGAGGGCCGCGCGTAGAAGGTGGTGTTGCCTTCGCAGGCATTGAACACTTGGCAATACAGCCCGAGAAAATCCGTGGCGCGGGCGTCTTGCGGATACAGGTACTCGCGCCAGGTGTTTTCACTCCAGGACGGGCAACCGAGGAAATAAGGCAACAGCATCAGATGTGGATATCGAGACCCAGCACTTCCATATCCCATTCGACAAAGCCGGCAGTGGTCAGGTAGCTGGCCAGGGCCGTAGCGACGTTTTTGCTCATGGAGCGCGGGAAGATCATGTCTTGCTGGCGGGCCGGAACGCCGCCGATACGCGAACCGCTGGCACCTTGGGCACGGGCGGAAACTGCCGCGCCCTGGGAGGTTTCGGGCTGGACTTCAATAAAGTCGGGGGATTCTTCGACGGACTCGTCTACCGTCACGTTCGCCTTGCGTGGCTTGCGCTTGAGGGGGTAGGACTGGGTAGAAAAGCCGTCTATACGCATACATGCAGATCCGCTATCAATGATGGCAATTTAGCGGCACTTTCCTTGGCACGCAAATGCTCTGGTGATAACTAGAACACATAAACGGGCAAAGGTTTAAACCCAGGGGCAAATTCTGACGATTGGCGCGAATTGCCTGCGATCAACGGTGGGGCTCGGCAGCTCCCATACTAGAGGCTGAGCGCAATAAGCCTAGAGCCCGCGCTCGGCCTTGGTCTGCGCCACTTTATCGCGTAGGTACACCGGAGCGGCCTGATCAGCCGGGATCGCCTCGCCGCGCTCCCAGGCAAAACGCGCCAGGCTCAGCAGGTCTTCGGCATGGGGCAACATCCCGGCATCCTGGCCGGCCGTGGCCACGGCGATACGTTCGCCATAACCCCACCCCGTACCAGCGCCAAACCAGTCGCCACTGGCATCGGCCGGCAACGCGGCGGCCTCGGGCGGCTGCACGGCCTCGACGCCGACCAGGCGCATCTCACCAGCGGTTTCGCGGTAGCAGCCCCAATAGACCTCATCCATCCGCGCATCAATGGCGGCCGCGACCTGGCGTGCGCCATGTTCACGCAACGCGCGCTGGGCCAACACGGCCAGGTTGGACACCGGCAGTACCGGCCGCTCCAGGGCAAACGCCAGGCCCTGCACCACACCGATGGCGATGCGCACGCCGGTGAATGCACCCGGGCCGCGGCCAAAGGCGATGGCGTCTACCGCCGACAGGGTGGTGCCGGCATCGAGCAATAGCTGCTTGATCATCGGCAGCAGCTTTTGCGCGTGCAGGCGCGGGATCACCTCATAGTGGCTCGTGACCTTGCCGTTATGCAGCAGGGCAACGGAGCAAGCTTCAGTCGCGGTGTCCAGGGCCAGCAGGGTGCTCATCGGTATGGGTGTCCAAATCGAAAAAAAGTGCGCCAGTATAAACAACAACGGCCCGCAAGCGGGCCGTTGAACGTCAAGCCAATCGTCAGATCAGTTCAGCGCTTCCAGCACCTTGGCGGTGATGGCTTCCACCGAGCCAACGCCCGGGATGTGGCTGTATTTCGGCTTGCCCTGGGCAGCCGACAGCTTCTGGTAGAACTCTACCAGCGGCTTGGTCTGGGAGTGGTAGACCGACAGGCGATGACGCACGGTTTCCTCGGTGTCGTCTTTGCGCTGCACCAGGTCATCACCGGTTACATCATCCTTGCCAGCCACTTTTGGCGGGTTATAGACGATGTGGTAGACGCGGCCCGAGGCTTCGTGAACGCGGCGACCGGCGATACGCTGGACGATCTCTTCATCTTCAACGGCGATTTCAACCACAGCGTCCAGCTCGACGCCGGCTTTCACCAGGGCTTCGGCCTGGGGAATGGTGCGTGGGAAACCGTCGAACAGGAAACCGTTCTTGCAGTCGTCCTGGCTGATGCGTTCCTTGACCAGGTTGATGATCAGGTCGTCGGAGACCAGGCCACCGCTGTCCATCACGCTCTTGGCGATCAGGCCCAGCTCGGTGCCGGCCTTGACGGCAGCGCGCAGCATGTCGCCAGTGGAGATTTGTGGAATGCCGAACTTTTCAGTGATGAACTTTGCCTGAGTACCTTTACCGGCCCCGGGAGCTCCCAGCAGAATGACGCGCATCGATGTGCTCCTCAATTTTTTATAGAGATGACGCTCGGATTCGCCGCGTGGGGCCAATCTCGTAGAATATGCTCGTAAAAATACGAATCCAGGCCGCCCAACCGGCCAAAGGCTGATCAAGATACACAGCGAGCCCTAACCACACAAGCCGCCAAAAGTCGGAAGAACCCGCACCACACAAGCCTTTTGGTCGCGGTATCCCTTGGTGCAACCCGGACACAAAACCGCCGGCACAGCCCTTTCGGGTCAGCCGGCGGTTTTGTGTGCAAGCCCTTGAGAACACGCCAGAAATGTCAGCCGGTGTTACGCAGCCCGGCGGCAATACCGGCCACGGACACCAGCAGCGCCTGTTCCAGAGGGCTGTCCTGTGTCGCTTCCTGCTGGCGGGAGCGGGCCAGCAGTTCAGCCTGCAACAGGTGCAACGGGTCGAGGTAGGTGTTGCGCAGGCGGATGAACTCCAGGGTGTCGGGGCTATGGGCCAGCAGCTGCGACTGGCCGGTCAGGCCAAGCACCACGGCGCAGGCCTGCGACAATAGGTCGCGTAAATGCGCACCCAATGGCAACAGGTCGGCTTGCACCAGGCGCTGGTCATAGAGCCGGGCGATATCGGCGTCAGCCTTGGCCAGGACCATTTCCAGCATGTCGATACGGGTGCGGAAGAACGGCCATTGTTCGCGCATCTGCCCCAGCAATTCACCTTCGCCGCGCTCCAGGGCCTTGCTCAATGCCGCTTCCCAGCCGAGCCAGGCCGGCAGCATCAGGCGGGTCTGGGTCCAGCCGAAGATCCACGGGATTGCGCGCAGGCTCTCGATGCCGCCGGCACGGCGCTTGGCCGGGCGACTGCCCAGGGGCAAGCGGCCCAGTTCCTGCTCGGGAGTGGACTGGCGGAAGTACTCGACGAACTGCGGATTTTCCCGCACCACCGCGCGATAGGCGCTGACACCATCAGCCGCCAATTCATCCATCAAATGGCGCCAGGCCGGCTCCGGTGGTGGCGGTGGCAACAAGGTCGCCTCCAGCACCGCGGCCAGGTACAGATTGAGGTTCTGCTCAGCGATATCCGGCAAGCCGAACTTGAAACGAATCATCTCGCCCTGCTCGGTGGTGCGGAAACGCCCGGCTACCGAGCCCGGTGGCTGCGACAGAATCGCCGCATGGGCCGGGCCGCCGCCACGGCCCACGGTGCCGCCGCGACCATGGAACAACAACAGTTCCACCTGCTGCTCGCGACAGATATCCACCAGGCGTTCCTGGGCCCGGTATTGGGCCCAGGCCGCAGCCGTGGTGCCGGCGTCCTTGGCCGAGTCCGAATAGCCGATCATCACTTCCTGCGGGCCTTGCAAGCGCGCGCGATAACCGGGCAGCAGCAACAGGCGCTCGATTACCGGGCCGGCGTTGTCCAGGTCGGCCAGGGTCTCGAACAACGGCACCACACGCATCGGCCGCTGCACCCCGGACTCCTTGAGCAGCAACTGCACTGCCAGCACATCGGATGCCGCGCCCGCCATGGAGATGACGTAGGAACCGAGGGAAGCCGCCGGCGCAGCGGCGATTTCCTTACAGGTATTGAGCACTTCGGCGGTATCGGCCGAAGGCTTGAAATACCCCGGCAACAACGGGCGACGATTGGCCAACTCCTTCATCAGGAAGGTGATGCGCGCGTCTTCGTCCCAGTCCTCATAGCGACCCAGACCCAGGTAATCGGTGATTTCGGTCATCGCCGCCGAATGCCGGCTGGAATCCTGGCGTACATCCAGGCGTACCAGGAACAGGCCGAATGTCACTGCACGGCGCAGGCAATCGAGGAGCGGGCCGTCGGCAATCACGCCCATGCCGCAGGCGTGCAGGGACTGGTAGCACAGCTCCAGCGGCTCCAGCAGGTCACGATTGTTTTGCAGCACATCGGCCGGCGCCGGGAGGCTGCCGGTCAACGCCGCGTGCGCCCAGTTGCGGGTAGCGCGCAGGCGTTCGCGCAGTTGTTTGAGCAAGGCCCGATAAGGTTCGACGCTGTCGCCGACCTTGGCCTGCAACTCAGGGCTGGCCTGCTGCATGGACAGTTCCGAGGCCAGGTGGTCGATATCCCGTAAATACAGATCTGCCGCCATCCAGCGCGCCAGCAGCAACACTTCACGGGTCACCGGCGCCGTCACGTTGGGGTTGCCGTCACGGTCGCCACCCATCCACGAGGCGAAACGGATCGGCGCCGCCTCCAGGGGCAGGCGCAGGCCGGTGGCAGCGTGCAAGGCTTGATCGGCCTTGCGCAGGTAGTTGGGGATCGCGTGCCACAGCGAATGCTCGATCACCGCAAAGCCCCACTTGGCCTCGTCCACCGGGGTGGGCCGGGTACGGCGGATTTCTTCGGTGTGCCAGGCTTCGGCGATCAGCCGTTGCAGGCGTTGGCGAATCTGCTCGCGCTCGGCGCTGGTCAGGTCACGGTGATCCTGCAAGGCCAGTTGTGCGGCGATGGCGTCGTATTTCTGGATCAGGGTGCGGCGCGCGACTTCGGTCGGGTGGGCAGTGAGTACCAGTTCGATCTCCAGCCGCGCCAACTGCCGGGCCAGGGATTCGCTGCTGTGGCCCTCACTCTGCAGCCGCGCCAGCAACTCGGGCAGCACCCGCGATTCGAACGGGGCCGGCTGGGACTCATCGCGCCGATGAATCAGTTGGTACTGCTCGGCGATATTGGCCAGGTTGAGGAACTGGTTGAACGCCCGTGCTACCGGCAGCAGCTCGTCTTCCTGCAACTGGTTGAGGCTGGCGCTGAGTTCTTCACCGGCCGCTGCATCCGTGGTCCCGCCCCGGCGATCGGCCTTGGCGCCCTTGCGAATCTGCTCGATCTTGGCGAGGAACTCATCACCGTACTGTTCTCGAATCGTGTTGCCCAGCAATTCACCCAACAGGTGAACATCTTCACGCAAACGTGCATCGATATCGCTCATCAGCCAATCTCCAGCCAGGAATCCGTGATGCTTTGATCTTTAAGAGTGCCGATCAAGCCTTGGTCTGACAAGGAACTTTAAACCTTGGCGGTTGCAGCTAGTCTCAAGGGTACGTCGTCGCGTTATCCACGCTACGACTGGTCACTCATCACCGCCCGCTACCCCGGGCATCACTGAGGTTGCCATGAAAATCCGAGAACTGGCCCAGCAATGGGAAGAAACCGCCAAGGGTCGCCTGACCAAGACCGAATATGCCATCCACCTGGATGTCGAGGCCGCTGCCCGGTTGGCGGCCATCCGCGAGATGTACCCCAAGCGCAGCACCGAGGAATTGCTCGGCGAGCTGATTGGCGCCGCCCTGGAAGAGCTGGAAGCCAGCTTTCCGTATATCCGGGGCCAGCATGTAGTTGCCACCGATGAAGAGGGTGACCCGTTGTATGAAGACGTCGGCCCCACGCCGCGTTTCCTGTCGCTGTCGCGGCGCTACCTGCACGATATGTCAGCCACGCCTGACGATCAGAAACACTGATCCACATTCGCTGATAAAAACCATCCCCCAGCGTACCGGGCCTTTCATAGGCCCGGCATACCGCTGCAGGTGGCAAAAGTTCCGATTTTTTATCGCTGACCCCTCAGTCAGATTTGTTCAGATTTTTTTTCGGGCAAATCGCCATCTTTGGCTGAACTATTCAAAAAAGCCTCGGGTCACAGCCAGTAAGCCATCACTTGGAACAGGCGTTTGAAAAGGCACACTGAGCTTCACCGCCAAACGCAGACGCTGAACACCGTAGATGGATTTGATGTTTTTCAGGAGTTATCTAATGGAGTTGAAGACGATGAAGACCAGCACTGCCAAATCCTCGTTTAACCACCTGCGCGGGCTCAAATTGGCCGCGTTGGCAATCGGCACCAGCTTCGTCCTCGCGGGCTGCGCCGGCAACCCGCCGACCGAACAGTACGCAGTGACCCAATCGGCCGTGAACAGCGCTGTAAGCGCTGGCGGTACCGAATACGCTGCCGTGGAAATGAAAGCTGCACAGGACAAGCTCAAGCAAGCCGAGCTGGCCATGCATGACAAGAAATACGACGAAGCCCGTCGTCTGGCCGAGCAGGCTGAGTGGGACGCTCGCGTGGCAGAGCGCAAGGCCCAGGCTGCCAAGGCCGATCTGGCGCTGAAGGATTCTCAGAAGGCTGTTGAGGAGCTGCGTAACGAAGGCATGCGCCCTGCTGTGATCCAGCAGAAGTAAGCACCGCCATTGTTTGCATCGCACCCGAAATCGAATTGAAAGGACGAAACCACTATGCGTAAACAATTGATGATCCCTGCCCTGCTGGCGATGAGCGTTGCACTGGCGGCTTGCTCCACCCCGCCTAACGCGAACCTGGAAAACGCACGGACCAACTTCTCGGCCCTGCAAGCCAACCCGCAAGCGACCAAAATCGCCGCCCTGGAAACCAAGGACGCCAGCGAATGGCTGGACAAGGCTGACAAGGCGTACCGCGACAAGGAAGACGAGAAGAAGGTCGACCAACTGGCCTACCTGACCAACCAGCGCGTTGAAGTGGCCAAGGACACCATCGCCCTGCGCGAGTCCGAAGCCAAGCTGAAAAACGCTGGCGACCAACGTGCCCGCGCCCTGCTCGAAGCCCGTGACGCGCAGATCAAGCAACTGCAAAGCAGCTTGAACGCCAAGCAGACTGAACGCGGGACCCTGGTGACCTTTGGTGATGTGCTGTTCGCTACCAGCAAGGCTGATCTGAAATCCAGCGGCCTGGTGAACATCAACAAACTGGCGCAATTCCTCCAGGAAAACCCGGATCGTAAAGTCATTATCGAAGGCTACACCGACAGCACCGGCAGCGATGCCTACAACCAGACCTTGTCCGAGCGCCGCGCTACTTCGGTGCAGGTCGCACTGATCAAGATGGGCGTTAACCCAAGCCGCATCGTGACTGCTGGCTACGGCAAGGCATACCCGGTTGCCGATAACGCCAGCGTTTCGGGCCGTGCCATGAACCGCCGCGTTGAAGTGACCATCTCCAACGACAACCAGCCGGTCAAGCCACGTTCTTCGGTTCAATAACCGACTGACAGCTACTGGTCTGAAAGCCCTGCCTGTGTTCCAGGCAGGGCTTTTTTGCATAAGAACTGCGGGCAGACTCTGCGGATCAGCCGAAATTGATTTGGCTGTTGTTCTCTTGAGGCATCTGCATGCCTTGCTGCTGATCGCCACTCATCTGCTTGCGCAGCGGGTCCTCTTCCTCGTTACCACCGCCACTGCCGCCACTGCCCTGGGAGCCGCCTGCACCTCCCGCACCGCCCAACAGTTGCGCCAGGAGTTTCTTCAGCGCTTCAGGGTCCATACCGCCCTGCTGCTGACCGCCTTCGACGCCCTTGCCAACCATATTGCCGGAATCCCCCATGCCGGCGCTGCCGAAGTTACCGAACCCGCTGCCACCACCGCCTACTCCATTAATACTCATAGTGATACTCCACGTAATTAAGGGTTACTCGTCAGCGCTGCTGACGACCCAATCAGTGGTGTCATACGGAATATGGTTCCAAAAACTACCGGTAGGCTCACTCCTGCAGTTGCGGGGTTTCCTGGCCCATGCAACGCACCGCCTGCTTCTTGCTGTTCACCAGCACGCCCGTCAGCCCCTTTTGCTCGGTATCGAACAGCACCAGCACACCATCGACGCATTGCGCCACTTGGGGAGCCGGGGTCAGGGAAACTTTGTAGTCCTCGCCGGGCACGGTCTTGAGCATGGTGTAGTCGCTGAGCAGCAACGCATCCTCAGGCTTGGCGAAGTGCAGGTAGCCGTAGTACCACAGGCAGCCAACGGTACCGATGATGGTGCCGATGCCGGTGAGGATCAGGGGGATCATGTTGCGTTCTTCGCTCATTGCGGGCTCTCTGATGATTCGGTTTTAGGATTGGCAGCCGCCGGATAATTGGGGATTTCCCCCAGGCGGCGCAAACCGTTGAAATGCTGCGGATCGTCAAGATAGCGCAGCATTACGGTTTGCCAGGTCTTGTCGGCAAAGGTCTGCACATGCCCACCCCGGGTCAGTTGCAACACCCTTGGCGGCGGCGCAGCTTGATACAGACGGATGCCGTTGGAAAGCGGCACGATCGGATCATCCAGGCTATGGAACAGCAGTTTCGGCACGCCAGTCAGCTGTGGCATGCCATGGATCGCACTGTCGGCGTCTGGCACCAGCCACGACAACGGCACCTGGAACGGCCATGTTAGCCAGGAAGTGCTCAGGGCGAATTGCCCTACATCACGATAACTGGCAGGCACGCCATCGAGCACCAGCGCCTTGAGCCGGGGCTGTCGCTCGGGGTGCGCGGCCAGGTAATGCACGGCCAACGCCCCGCCCAGGCTCTGGCCGAGGACCACCAGCGGCTGCCCTTGGGTTTCAGGGGCCTGGTCGAGCCACTGGAAGGCGGCATCCAGATCCTGGTAAATGGCCGGCAACGAAGGTTTGCCTTCTGACACGCCATAGCCGCGATAGTCCAGCATCAGCACTTGATAGCCCTGGGCCGGCAACCACCAACTGCCGCCCAGGTGCCCGGAGAGGTTGCCCCCATTACCGTGCAGGTGCAGCACCGTGCCCTTGAGCGGCACGCCCGCCTTGGCTGGCAGCCACCAGGCCCGCAACTTCAGGCCATCGGCGGTGGTCAGGGTGACGTCACGGTATTCCAGGCGCGCCTGCTGTGGAGTGAACGGCAGGCCGGGCTCGGGGTAGAACAGCAGCGAGCTGCAGCCATTGAGGGTGAGGAGCAGGCATAGAATGCCGAGGAGTCTCATCCGTTGAAACCTCGCAAATGGGTGGGGACACAACCCTGACAATCAATGAAGACTAACTGTGGGAGCTGGCTGTCAGTTACTCCACCGACGGCTGACAGACCGCGATCGCAGGCAAGCCAGCTCCTACAGTTGACGGGGTTTGGTCAGAGGATATTGGAGTAATCCGCCTCGATCCGGTCCAGGCTCAGGTGGTTGAGGAAGTTGGAGAAGCACATCCATGCCGACAGCGCGTTCATGTCACGGAACTGATCCGGCAGGTATTTGGGCGGCACCACCAGGCCTTCGTCCACCAACTGGCGCAAAGTACGCATGTCTTCCAGGGTGGTCTTGCCGCAGAACAACAGCGGCACCTGCTCCAGCTTGCCCTTGCGCACGGCCAGCTGGATATAGTTGTAGACCATGATAAAGCCCTTGAGGTACGACAGATCCTTGGTAAACGGCAGCCCCGTCGGCGTCGAGCCGCGGAACACCCGGCTGGCATTGCCGTAGCTCTCGGCCATTTCAAAGCCTTGCTCGCGGAAGAATTCGAACACCTGCAGGAAATCGGCGCCCTCTTCCACCATATGGATCGCGCGGGTGCGGTTGGTCAGCTTGCGCAGGCGGCTGGGGTAAGAGGCAAAGGTGATGATCTCCATCAAGATTGCCAGGCCTTCCTGGGTCACGGTCGACGACGGTGGGCCCTTGGACAGGAAGGTGCAGATCGGCTGGTTCTGGCCATTGAGGGTGGTGCCCACATGGACCAGCCCTTCGTGCACTTCCAGGGCCCGCACATCCCGCTCGTTGAACATCGCATCGGCGCGGATCTTGATGTAGTCGGCGCCCGCCGCCGCGTCGGCAACGATGCCGTCGGATTCAAACACGCGAATGGTTTCTTCGGCTTCGCCAAACACTTTGTTCAGGCGGCTTTGCAGCAGGCCCACAGCGTCCTTGGCGGTCAGGGTCTTGGCTTCGTCCTTGAGGTCGCCACGACCGTCGATGTTATTCAGGTAGTCGGAAAGCATCAGGCCCAGGTCGGCCAGGGTCGGGTCGCCGGCATGGAATGCATCGGAGGCGGCGCCGTAAAGCTCCTGGGAAATCAGGCCGAAATCCTCGGTGCCACGGGCTTCGAGCATGCGCACCACCATGCGGTACTCCTTGCACATGCGCCGCATGATCTGCCCGACCGGGTTGAACTGGCCCAGTTGGCGGGTGATATCGCGCTCGATGTTCTGGAACTCCAGCTTCACCTTGCTGGAATCGAACGACAGTGGCCGGTTCAGGTAATAGTCGCGATCCACGGCCGGCATGTGCTTGCCCTTGCCCTGGAGGAAGCCCTTGCGAATGTTGTCGTCCCACTTCACGGCGTCGAGGACGCGAATCGGTGTCTGCGCCAGCACAATGCGATCGGACAAGGTGCGTATCGTCTGCTGGTAATCGTCCACCCGGTGCTCCCTCTTTAACGTTATTTGCCCACACGCTTATAGCGTACGGCTTCGACAAACACATCGGCGTTGGCCGGATCATCCAGGTAAGCCAGGATCTGGTTCATGGGGCTGTCGATCAATATGCCGTCACCTTCCACAGTTTCCACGTGGCTGCCAATCAGGATTTTCTGCGCGATGGCCTGGTTGATTGCCTCGGGGTCGAGGTTGTAGACCACCAGTTCGCGAGCCTCATTCAATTCAAAGCCGGCGAGGATAAAATGCCCACCCAGCTTGTCCGGCAGCGGCGCCGACAGGTACCAGCGGTTGCCGTGGCGGGACACGCTGAACAAATATTCGTCGCGCTTGACCGGTTTGGTTTGCGAAGTGCTCACCGCCTTGTAGCGATGCTGTCCAGCGCGGCTGATCTGCAGGTCGAGCGGTTCGCCCCAGGCGTTCCTGCTGGCCCACTTGCCCAGCAGCGCGTCAGGTGCGGCCTCACTGGCCGGCAGGGGCTCCTTGAAGGTCACCAGGCAGCCACTCAGGAGCAGCATCACCATTGCGGTCACAACCACACGCCAGGTTTTCATCCATCACTCCACAGCTGTTTTGGGTGGCCCGGCTCCCACACGACTAGACCGAGGCCAGTACCAGGTGCATGTAACGCTTGAGAATCTCGAGCATTTCTTCGCCAGTCAGGGCCTCGGGCTCGAACAGCAGGCCCTGATATTCCATCCGACTGATAATCGCCGTCAACACTTTGGCATCTTGCTGGGGTTCGCGGGAGCCCAATACCTGGAAAAACTGGCAAGTGCCCTGCAACAGAATCTGCTGATGGGAGCGCACCAGGTCGGCCAGGCGCGGGTTCAACAAGGCCTCCTGGCGAAACGCCTGCTCGGCCATCAGGTACTCGCGACGGTTAAGCAGTTGGCGCAAGACGTAATCGGCGGTCAGCCGCGCAATATCATCGGCCAGTTGCGAGCGCGACTCGGCGCTGCCATCACCATAAGCCACCATCTCGCGCAGCAAGCCCTCATTGCGCACCCACAACTTGCCCATGAACGCCGCACTGCGCTCCACGTACTGGGCAAAGGTGTCGGTGAGCAGGTCGTCGATATCCTTGAAGTAGTAGGTGGTCGCCGACAACGGCACACCCGCCTCCGCCGCCACCGCCCGATGGCGCACGGCGCGCACGCCGTCGCGCACGACAATGCGCATCGCCGCATCGAGGATGTCTTGCCGACGCTGCTCGCTGCCCTGGCGACTGGCCTTGCGCCCTTGGTACTGAACACTTTCAGCCACGGCGGCAGCAATGCCAGCGGCGCCTTCTTGAGCCATTACGCGCTTCACGAAAGATCGTCCTCTCCTATCAACAGAAGCCTGGCGCCGTTTGCTTGACGTTAGTTCAGGCCCCACAAAAAAGCCGCCTTATAAAAGGCGGCTTGATGATTTGCTGCGGTTACGCTTGCGGCCGCATATGCGGGAACAAGATGACATCGCGGATCGACGGTGAGTTGGTGAGCAACATCACCAGACGGTCGATACCGATACCCTCACCGGCCGTTGGCGGCATGCCGTACTCCAGCGCGCGCACGAAGTCGGCGTCGTAGTGCATGGCTTCGTCGTCACCGGCGTCCTTGTCGGCCACCTGGGCCATGAAACGCTCGGCCTGGTCTTCCGCGTCGTTAAGCTCGGAGTAGGCGTTGGCGATTTCGCGACCACCGATAAACAGCTCGAAACGGTCGGTGACGTTCGGGTTGTCGTCGTTGCGACGGGCCAGCGGCGACACTTCGAACGGGTACTGAGTGATGAAGTGCGGCTGCTCCAGCTTGTGCTCCACCAGCTCTTCGAAAATCATCACCTGCAGCTTGCCCAGGCCTTCGAAGCCCAGGACCTTGGCCCCGGCTTTCTTGGCGATGGCGCGAGCCTTGTCGATGTCGTTCAGGTCGTCAGCGGTCAGCTCAGGGTTGTACTTGAGGATCGAGTCGAACACCGACAGGCGCACGAACGGCTCGCCGAAATGGAACACCTTGTCGCCGTAAGGCACGTCGGTGCTGCCCAGGACCAGTTGCGCCAGCTCGCGGAACAGTTCTTCGGTCAAGTCCATGTTGTCTTCGTAGTCGGCGTAGGCCTGGTAGAACTCCAACATGGTGAATTCCGGGTTGTGACGGGTCGAGACACCTTCGTTACGGAAGTTGCGGTTGATCTCGAACACCTTCTCAAAACCACCCACCACCAGGCGCTTGAGGTACAGCTCCGGCGCGATACGCAGGAACATTTCCAGGTCCAGGGCATTGTGGTGGGTTTCGAACGGCTTGGCTGCGGCGCCGCCCGGGATGGTCTGCAGCATCGGCGTCTCGACTTCGAGGAAGTCACGCGCCATCAGGAAGCTGCGGATGTGCGCGATTACTTGCGAACGCACGCGGAAGGTCTGGCGCACTTCTTCGTTGACGATCAGGTCAACATAGCGCTGGCGATAGCGCTGCTCGGTGTCGGTCAGGCCGTGGTGCTTGTCCGGCAGCGGGCGCAGCGACTTGGTCAGCAGGCGCACGTTGGTCATTTCGACGTACAGGTCGCCCTTGCCGGAACGGGCCAGGGTGCCTTCGGCGGCAATGATGTCGCCCATGTCCCAGGTTTTCACCGAGGCCAGGGTTTCTTCCGGGAGGGTCTTGCGGTTGACGTAGACCTGGATGCGCCCGGTCATGTCCTGGATCACCATGAACGAGCCACGGTTGAGCATGATGCGACCTGCCACCTTGACCGGGATCGCCGCTTCAGCCAGCTCTTCCTTGGTCTTGTCCGCGTACTGCTTCTGCAAGGCATCGCAGTAGTTTTCGCGGCGGAAGTCGTTGGGGAAGGCATTGCCCTTGGCGCGCTCGGCAGCAAGCTTTTCCTTGCGCAGGGCGATCAGGGAGTTTTCTTCCTGTTGCAGGGCCTGGTCGAGTTGTTGGTCGCTCATGTCTTTAAATTTTCCATCACAGGTTCGTTGCCCCCAGGCCTTCGGCCTGGGGATCGCGGGCAAGCCCGCTCCCACAGAGGGTGTTACAGGCCGGACTTCAGGCTCGCTTCCAGGTATTCGTCGATATCGCCGTCGAGTACCTTGTCGCAGTCGCTGCGTTCGATGTTAGTGCGCAGATCCTTGATCCGCGAAGCATCAAGCACATACGAACGGATCTGGTGACCCCAGCCGATATCCGACTTGGTGTCTTCCAGCGCCTGGGAAGCGGCGTTGCGCTTCTGCATTTCCTGCTCGTACAACTTGGCCCGCAGCATTTTCATGGCGGTGTCCTTGTTGGCGTGCTGGGAACGTTCGTTCTGGCAGCTGACCACGGTGTTGGTCGGTACGTGGGTGATACGTACGGCCGAGTCAGTGGTGTTTACGTGCTGACCGCCGGCACCGGAGGAACGGTAGGTGTCGATCCGCAGGTCGGCCGGGTTGATCTCGATTTCCACCTTGTCGTCGATCTCTGGGGAGACGAAAACGGCGGAGAACGAAGTGTGGCGACGGTTGCCGGAGTCGAACGGACTCTTGCGCACCAGGCGGTGTACGCCGATCTCGGTCCGCAGCCAGCCAAAGGCGTATTCACCCTTGATATGCACGGTCGCGCCCTTGATACCGGCAACTTCACCGGCGGACAGCTCCATGATGGTCGCTTCGAAACCGCGTTTGTCAGCCCAGCGCAGGTACATGCGCAGCAGGATGTTGGCCCAGTCCTGGGCTTCGGTGCCACCGGAACCGGCCTGGATATCCAGGTAGGCGTTGTTCGGGTCCATTTCGTGGCTGAACATGCGGCGGAATTCAAGCTTGGCGAGGTTTTCCTCGAGACGGGCCAGCTCGGCGACGACATCGCCCACTGCGCCTTCGTCGTTTTCTTCGACGGCCATGTCCAGCAGGTCGCGGCAATCGCCCAGACCGGTGTTCAACTCGTCGAGGGTGTCGACGATCTGCGCCAGCGCAGCGCGCTCGCGGCCCAGTTCCTGGGCGTATTCAGGTTTGTTCCAGACAGCCGGATCTTCAAGCTCGCGATTGACTTCGGTCAGACGCTCATGCTTTTGATCGTAGTCAAAGATACCCCCGAATAGTTTCGGAGCGCTCGGACAGGTCCTTGATGGTGTTCAGGATCGGGTTGATTTCCATGGCGGGCAGCACTCGTTGGCGAACTTTTGAAAGCCGGCGAGTATAACGGCAAAAGGCTGGAAACGGCAGTCCGCTTGGCCGAAAAGGCCGGGTTTGTGTGATATCTACAGGCCGATAACGATCAAAGGTGGGAGCGGGCTCCCACATTGGGTTGGCGGTGTCCTGCAGGCTATTCGATCCCCACCTGGTTGCGCCCATTATGCTTGGCCAGATACAACCCCTTGTCCGCCGCCGAGATCAATTGCCGGCAATCAGTCCCCAGCAGCGGCGTCATGGTCGCCAGGCCAATGCTGATGGTCAGGCTCGCCCCTTCAGAGGGTGCGATATGCGGGATTTTCAACGCGGCAACAGCCTGGCGCAGTTTCTCCGCCACCAACCGCGCACCGCCGGGTGAGGTGTTCGGCAACACCAGGGCAAACTCCTCGCCCCCGTAGCGCGCCGGCAGGTCCGAAGGACGGCTGCTGGCGTCACGGATGCTCGCCGCCACCTTACGCAGCGCCTCGTCTCCTTCCAGGTGGCCAAAGCTGTCGTTGTAGGTCTTGAAGAAGTCCACGTCGATCATCAACAACGACAACTGGGTCTGGTCCCGCATGGCGCGTCGCCATTCCAGCTCCAGGTATTCGTCGAAATGCCGGCGGTTGGACAGCCCGGTCAAACCGTCGGAGTTCATCAACCGCTGCAGCACCAGGTTGGTGTCCAGCAGTTGTTGCTGGCTGACCCGCAATGCACGGTAGGCCGCATCCCGCTGCAACAGGGTCATGTAGGAGCGCGAGTGGTAGCGGATACGCGCCACCAGTTCGATGTTGTCCGGCAGTTTCACCAGGTAATCATTGGCCCCGGCGGCAAACGCGGCGCTCTTGATCAGCGGGTCTTCCTTGGTCGAGAGCACGATGATCGGGATGTTCTGCGTCGCCGGGTGGTTGCGGTATTCGCGCACCAGGGTCAGGCCGTCCAGCCCGGGCATGACCAGGTCCTGGAGAATCACCGTCGGCTTGATGCGGATCGCCTGGGAGATGGCCTGGTGGGGGTCGGCACAGAAGTGGAAGTCGATATTCTCCTCATGGGCCAGACCGCGTCGCACGGCTTCGCCGATCATCGCCTGGTCGTCCACCAGCAACACCATGGCGGCGTTCTCGTCGGTCTTGAAGTCGTCGAGCTGTAAATCATTCATTTGCGGTCACCTGAATTACTACGTGCAGGCCAGGACAGCGAGTTATATCGGTCATTTTGCGAATACCTCCAGCAATCGTGGCGCAATTCTGTCCAACGGGCGAATCTCAACAGCGGCATCAATCGCCGCCGCCGCTTTAGGCATGCCGTAAACCGCACAGCTCTGCTGATCCTGAGCGATGGTCAGATAGCCCTGCTGACGCATCAATTTGAGTCCCTGGGCTCCGTCGCGTCCCATGCCGGTCAGTAATACGCCGACGGCATCGCCGTTCCAATGGCTGGCGACGCTCTCGAAAAATACGTCGATGGACGGCCGATAAATCTCGTTCACGGGTTCCGCCGTGTAGGCCAACGTGCCGTTTTTCAGCAGCCGGATATGATGATTGGTGCCGGCCAGCAATACCACGCCGCTTTGCGGTGGCTCACCTTCGCGTGCCAGGCGCACCGGCAGGCCCGAGGCGCTGCTCAGCCACTCGGCCATGCCGGCGGCGAATACCTGGTCCACATGCTGCACCAGCACAATGGCTGCCGCAAAGTCCCGAGGCAAGCCCTTGAGCAGGGCTTCCAGCGCCGCCGGGCCGCCCGCCGAAGAGCCGATCGCGACCAGGCTCTGGCGCTTGCCCGTCCCCCGCGGATGCACAGGTTCGGCCCGCACCCGGCTGCCGCGCTGGCCGATCAGCCAGCCAATATTAAGGATCTTGCGCAACAGGGGCGCGGCCGCCTCCTTGGCATCGCCAACCCCCAATGCCGGGGTGTCCACCACATCCAGGGCACCATGGCCCATGGCTTCAAACACGCGGCTGACATTCTGCTGGCGATCCACGGTAACGATAACGATAGCGCATGGCGTCTCGGCCATGATCTGCCGGGTGGCCTCGACGCCGTCCATCACCGGCATGATCAGGTCCATCAGGATCAGGTCCGGGGTCAGCTCGGCACAGCGCTGCACCGCTTCCAGGCCATTGGTGGCAACCCACACTACTTGATGGGCCGGTTCGAAGCTCAAGGCCCGGCGCAAGGCCTCGACCGCCAGGGGCATGTCATTGACGATGGCGATCTTCATGCCCGGGCGCCTCCAATCAGTTCCACCACCGCATCGAGCAGGGCGTCATCATGGAAACTGGCCTTGGCGAGGTAATAGTCGGCGCCGGCATCCAGGCCGCGCCGCCGGTCTTCTTCACGATCCTTGTAGGACACCACCATCACCGGCAGCGACTGCAGGCGGGTGTCACGGCGTAAAAGTGTGACCAATTCGATACCGTCCATGCGTGGCATATCAATGTCAGTAATCAGCAGATCGAAGTCTTCGGAACGCAGAGCATTCCAGCCATCCATGCCATCAACGGCGACCGCCACCTCATATCCACGATTAAGTAATAGCTTGCGCTGCAGTTCACGCACGGTAAGCGAGTCATCCACCACCAGGATGCGCTTGCGCGCGGCCTCGACGGTTTGCTGCGCGCGGCGGGCAATGCGTTCCAGGCGGCCGGTGTTGAGCAGCTTGTCCACCGAGCGCAGCATGTCTTCGACATCGACGATCAACACCACCGAGCCGTCATCCAGCAGCGCACCGGCAGAAATGTCCTGCACCTTGCCCAGGCGATCGTCCAGCGGCAGCACCACCAGGGTGCGCTCGCCGATAAAACGCTCTACGGCAATCCCGTACACCGCATCGCGCTCGCGGATTACCACGACCTTGAGGGTATCCTGGCTGGTCTGCCCGGGCGGGCGCTGCAACAACTGGCTGGCCGCGACCAGGCCGACATGCCGGCCTTCGTGCCAGAAATGCTGGCGGCCTTCCAGTTGCACGATTTCGTCGGGTTCCAGGTCGCACATGCGCTCGATATGGGCCAGGGGGAAGGCGTAGGCTTCTTCGCCAACCTCCACCACCAGGCTACGCACCACCGACAAGGTCAGCGGCACTTCCAGATGGAAGCGGCTGCCCTGCCCTGCCGTCTGCTCCAGCACCACCGCACCGCGCAATTGGCGGACCATGTGTTGCACCGCATCCAGGCCGACACCGCGCCCGGAGACTTCGGTCACCTTGTCGCGCAGGCTGAAGCCCGGCAGGAACAGGAAGGTCAGCAATTCCTCTTCGCTCAGGCGCAAGGCGGTTTCCAGTGGCGACAGATTGCGCTCGACAATACTGTCGCGCAGGCGCGCAAGGTCCACGCCGTTACCGTCATCACTCAATTCCAGTACCAACAGGCCAGCCTGGTGCGAGGCACGCAGGCGGATCAGGCCTTCGGCCGGCTTGCCTGCCAGCAGGCGCTGCTCGGGCATCTCAATGCCGTGATCGACGGCATTGCGCAACAAATGGGTCAGCGGCGCTTCGAGTTTTTCCAGGACATCACGGTCAACCTGAGTTTTCTCGCCTTCGATTTCCAGGCGCACCTGCTTGCCCAGGCTGCGGCCCAGGTCGCGCACCATGCGCGCCTGTCCCGCCAGCACATCGGCAAACGGGCGCATGCGGCACGCCAGCGCGGTGTCATACAACACCTGGGCGCGCTGCCCGGCCTGCCAGCCGAACTCATCCAGTTCGGCGGTCTTTTCCGCCAGCAGCAACTGCGCTTCGCTCAACAGGCGGCGGGCATCGGCCAGGGCTTCCTGGGCTTCGAGGTTCAGGTCGACGGTCTTGAGCTGGCCATCCAGGTTGTCCAGGGCCCGGGCGCTATTGCTTTGGATGCGCTTGAGGCGTTGCAGACTGGACAGGTAAGGCTTGAGCCGCTGGGTTTCCACCAGGGATTTGCTGGACAGGTCCAACAGGCTGTTCAAGCGTTCGGCGGTGACCCGCAACACCCGCTCGCCGCCTTCGGTCATACGTTTGTTGTGGCGCGGCGCATCACTGCTGACCGGCGGCGCGGCCTCCGGCTCCGGGGGCAATAGCAGCGATTCTTCAAGAGACGGCAGCGGCTGCGCGAGCGGCGTAGCCACGGGCGGCGGTGCAACCACCTGGGCCATGGGTTGCGACGGGTCCAGCAAGCGTTCCATCAGCGCCACATACGCCTGGATATCGGCCGGGCCCACGGTGTTACCCGGTGTGGCGATGCGCATCAGCAGGTCGGTGCCCTGCAACAACGCGTCGATATGTTCGGGTTGCAGAAACAGCCGGCTTTCCTGGGCGCTGACCAGGCAGTCTTCCATCACGTGAGCCACGCTGACGCCAGCATCGACCCCGACAATCCGCGCCGCGCCTTTGAGCGAATGCGCCGCACGCATGCACGCCTCAAGTTGGTCGGCCTGGGTCGGGTTGCGTTCCAGGGCCAGCAGGCCGGCACTCAGGACCTGGGTCTGGGCATCGGCTTCCAGGCTGAACAGTTCCAGCAGCGAGGCGTCGCGCATCTGGTCGGGGGTCATGACAGGCTCCGGGTCACGGCAGACAGCAGTTGCGTCTCGTCCAGCCAGCGCAGGCTGCGGCCCTTGAACGGCAACACACCCTGGGTGTAGCGCGCACTGGCCTGGGTGCCGGAGGCAGACGCGGCTTTCAGGGTGCGCTCATCAATGGCATGGATGCCATCCACTTCATCCACCGGCACCACTACCGGGCCATCCTGCGCGGCGATGATCAGCATGCGCGGCATGATCCGCCCGCCACTGGCACCGCCGCCGCTGCTGTCGAGCCCGAGCAACTCCACCAGAGACAGGCAGGCCACCAGCGCACCGCGCACATTGGCGACCCCGAGCAAGGCCCGCGAGCGCTGGTGGGGCAAGGAATGGATCGGCTGCAGGGGCGCCACTTCCACCAGGCAGCGGGTGGCGATGCCCAGCCATTCCTCGCCCAGGCGGAACATCAGCAAGGACCGGGTGGCCACCTCGTCGTCCGCCTGTGTCGCAGCGCCAGGGTGACGGTCCTCTTGCTGCAATGCATAGCGATCCAGCAGGCGGGTGGCCGCTGCCGAATACACCGCACAATTGCGGCAGTGGATATGCTCGGCCAGCAACGGGCAGGATTTATCGCCGTGGATCCCGATGCGGTTCCAGCAATCGTCAATGGCCTGGGTATCGGCGACCGTCAGGTTCAGGCCGGTGTCCGGGGATGCGGAGCTACTCATCGTTTACGCTCACTGTCAGCGGCTCGCTCGCTACGGGCAGCACGGGCTTGCAAGCGCCGCGCCCCCGCCGTATCGCCCTGGGATTCCAGCAGTGCGGCCAGGTGCATCAAGGCCTGCGGATGCTGGGGTTCCAGGTACAAGGCTTTTCGATAATACCCCTGGGCTTCCAGGGCGCTACCCGCCACATCGCTGAGCAGGCCCAGCCAGTAAAACACCTGGGCCGCCGGCGGATGAGTTTGCAGGTACAGCTCACAGGCAGCACGGGCCTCAAGGCTCTTGCCTTCATTGGCCAGGGTTGCGATCTGCCCGAGCAGATCGGCAGCATCCGAATGCACTGGCGCAGGCTTGATCGGCGCCACCGGCGCTGCGAATGCACTGAATGCTCGCGGTTTACTCGCAATCGGCGCTGCGCTGCGTTGCGGCAGCGGCGCCGGCATGGGGGTAAAGACCGGCTCAGGCGGCGCGGCTTCGGCGTGGCGACTGAAGGCAAACGACTGCGGCACACCAATCGAGCGCATGCCCAGGCGTCCCAGCAGGCTGCCTTCGGCCGGGCCGATAAACAGCACGCCGTCGACATGGGTCAGGCCCTTGAGCACTTCAAAGACCTGCTTCTGGGTCGGCTGGTCGAAGTAGATCAGCAGGTTGCGGCAGAACACAAAGTCATAAGTCGGCTCATTGGCCAGCAACTGCGGGTCCAGCAGGTTGCCCACTTGCAGGCGCACTTGCTCACGCACCCGGTCGGCGACGCGATAGCCGTCGCTCTCGGCGCTGAAATGCCGCTCACGAAACTCGAGGTCCTGGCCACGGAAGGAGTTCTTGCCATACACCCCGCGCCGTGCCCGCTCCACCGACAATGGGCTGACGTCCATGCCTTGTACCTTGAACTGGTGGGGCGAAAGGCCCGCATCGAGCAGGGCCATGGCGATGGAATAGGGTTCCTCGCCGGTGGAACACGGCAAGCTGAGAATGCGCAGGGCGCGCATATGCTTGATTTCGCCGAGCCGTGTCACCGCCAGCCGCGCCAGGGTGGCAAAGGATTCGGGATAACGGAAAAACCAGGTTTCGGGAACGATGACCGCTTCGATCAGCGCCTGTTGTTCCTCGCTGCTGGTTTGCAGGCGTTGCCAGTACTGATCGGCACTCAGCCCCTGCAACGCCTGGCTGCGCTGGCGCACGGCGCGCTCGATGATGGCTTCGCCCACCGAGGCGACATCCAGGCCGATGCGCTCCTTGAGGAAGTCGAAGAAGCGTTGATCATTGCTCATCACGCCTCCCCAACGGTCAGGTCGGGGGCAAACAGCAAAGCGCAGACCTCGGGGGTCAGCAGGTCGGCGACGCCGATCCACTGCATCAGCCCCCGCTCGTCTTCGCGCACCGGCCCCAGGTAGGGCGCCTGGCGATTGTCCAGGCCGTAGGGCTGGAAGTCCGCCGGGTCGCAGCGCAGGGTGTCAGTGGCCTGCTCGAGGATCAGCCCCAGCCAGCGCGGCTCCAGCCAGGTTTCTGGCCGATAGTTGACCAATACCAGACGCGTACTGGTGCGGGCCTGGGCCGATGTACCAAAGGTCAGGGCGCTGAGGTCGATCACCGGCACCATGTTGCCGCGATGGGCAAAGATCCCGGCGACCCACACCGGCGCATGGGCGATCGGCTTGAGCGGCAGGCGCGGCAGCACCTCGGCCACTTCCGTGGCCTTGAGGGCGTAGCGCTCGCTGCCGATATGAAACACCAGGAACAAGGCTTTTTTGGCTGCCGTCACCGCGCCGCGTTTCGCCGCTGGATCGCTCATCAGACTTTAAAACGCGACACGCCGCTGCGCAGACCCACCGCAACCTGGCTCAGTTCATCAATGGCAAAACTGGCCTGGCGCAGGGACTCCACGGTCTGGCTGCTGGCATCGCCCAATTGCACCAAGGCATGGTTGATCTGCTCGGCCCCCGTGGCCTGGGCCTGCATGCCCTCGTTGACCATCAGCACCCGCGGCGCCAGGGCCTGGACCTGATGGATGATCTGCGACAGTTGCTCGCCGACCTGCTGCACCTCGAACATCCCGCGACGGACCTCTTCGGAGAACTTGTCCATGCCCATCACGCCGGCCGATACCGCCGATTGGATCTCGCGCACCATCTGCTCGATATCGTAGGTGGCCACGGCGGTCTGGTCGGCCAGGCGCCTTACTTCGGTGGCGACCACGGCAAAGCCGCGACCGTACTCACCGGCCTTTTCGGCCTCGATGGCAGCGTTGAGGGACAGCAGGTTGGTCTGGTCGGCCACCTTGACGATGGTCACGACCACCTGGTTGATGTTGCCGGCCTTCTCGTTGAGGATCGCCAGCTTGGCGTTGACCAGATCGGCGGCACCCATCACCGAGTGCATGGTTTCTTCCATTCGGGCCAGGCCTTGCTGGCCGGAACCGGCGGCCACCGAGGCCTGGTCGGCGGCGGTAGACACTTCGGTCATGGTGCGCACTAGGTCCTTGGACGTGGCAGCAATTTCCCGCGAGGTGGCGCCGATTTCGGTGGTAGTAGCGGCCGTTTCGGTAGCCGTGGCCTGTTGCTGCTTGGAGGTGGCGGCAATCTCGGTCACCGAGGTGGTGACCTGCACCGACGAACGCTGGGCCTGGGATACCAGGGCGGTCAGCTCGGTCATCATGTCATTGAAGCCGGTTTCCACTGCACCGAACTCGTCCTTGCGGTCCAGGTTCAGGCGCTTGCTCAGATCGCCGGTGCGCATGGTTTCGAGGATATCGACGATGCGCTTCATCGGCGCCATGATCGCGCGCATCAGCAGCAGCCCGCACAGGCCGGCGGCGAGGATCGCCAGGAGCAGCGACACGCCCATACTGATTTTCGCGGCAGCCACAGCATCATCAATGGCCGCGGTGGCGTTGTCCGCGACTGTTTTGTTCTCGTTGATGATGTCATTGAGCTTCATGCGCCCTGCGGTCCAGGCCGGGGTCAATTGCTCGTCGAACATTTTGACCGCTTCGGCTTCCTTGTTGGCCGCATGCAGCTCCAGGACGTGGGCAAGTACTTGGTTGTACTTCAGGTGCAGGGCTTCAAAGGTGTCGAACTCGGTACGATCCTGGTCGATATTGATCGTCTTGGCGTAACTGGCCATATGCTGCTCCAGCCGCGCCTCGAACGCCTTGTAATCCTGCTTATCCGCGTCGGAAATGCCCAGGTGCTCGCGCAACCCGATCAACTCCTGGGTCTGCAGGTAGCTGTCGACCCAGGCGCTACGGATCATCGAGCTGAAAAACACCCCCGGTACGGCATCGTCGCGTACCACGTTTTCGCTCGCTTCGATCTTCAGCAACCGTGAATACGAGACCACAACCATCAGCAGCATGATGGCGATAATCACCGCAAAGCTCGCCAAGATGCGTTGGCGCAAGGTCCAGTTCTTCACAGTAATTCCTCGAAGGCCGATCAAATGCCGAGGAGTATAGCTGAGGCCGTGCCATCATTTATCAATGGGTTGTGGGCCAAGTCTCACGAAATATAAAAACACCCCGCAACCTGGACGGTGACGGGGTGGTTTTCTGTACGGGGCGGGTCAGAGCGTGGCTTGGCGTACCTGTTTTTCCAGTTCGATCTTGAGGCCCGGCTCCAGCTTTAGCTGGCGGGCCAATTCGTCGAGGTAGGACTTCTCCATGAAGTTCTCCTCGTCCACCAGCATGACGCTGGCGATGTACATTTCGGCGGCCATTTCCGGGGTGCTGGCAGCGCGGGCGACATCGGTGGGATCCAGGGGTTTGTTGAGTTCGGCATGCAGCCAGCGTTGCAGTTCCTGGTCGTTGTCCAGCTTGACGAATTCGCCTTCGATCAACGCACGCTCGCGCTCGTCCACATGGCCGTCGGCCTTGGCGGCGGCCACCAGGGCCTTGAGGATGGCCTGGCTATGCAGTTCGACCTGGGCCGGCGGCAGGCGGTCGAGGGTCTGCGGTTCGCCTTTGGGCGCGCCGGCCTGTTGTGCCTGCCAGTTGCCGTAGGCCTTGTAGGCAATCACGCCTAATGCGGCAAGACCACCATAGGTGAGGGCTTTACCGCCAAAGTTGCGGGCCTTTTTGTTGCCCAATAGCAGGCCCATGGCCCCGGCGGCCAATGCCCCGCCACCTGCGCCACCGAGCAGGCTGCCGAGCCCGCCACCGCCGAGCAGGCCGCCCAAGGCACCTTTGTCATCGCCTTTGCGTTGACCGCCAGCTTTGTTTTGCAGCATGTCCTGGCCGGACTTGAGCAACTGATCAAGCAATCCACGGGTATTCATTCATAGCCTCCAGAGACTTGGGTTCATAGGGTTGATAGGCCTTCAGCGTAAAACTAAGTGCCAATAATCCTGGATATAGAGTGCTTCCAGATGTAACTCAACTGCGATGGTTTTGGGTCGGTGTGTATATCCATTGCTGCGGTCACGGCGGCTATTGGTTCCGCTCTTACAGCGGGTCACTTTTGGAAAAGAGCCCCAAAAGTAACCAAAAGGGCTCTTGCCCCACCACTCGGCACCTCGCCCAGGCTCGTTGTGCCCGTCATCCGACATTGATTTGGGGGGCCGCCGCGATGGGCCATCCATGGCCCAGCGCGGCTAACCCGGCGTCCTGCCGGGTTACCCCCCAAATCAATATCGGATGACGGCCAGCGTGGTTTAACGGGGCGCCTCAGATCAAAATCACAAGCAAAGCGAGGCGGCCTGACAGCCGACCTGATCGTCGAGGCGTGCGCGTGTACCTGTGGGAGCTGGCTTG